>NZ_CP011272.1:311149-622298 GCF_001610875.1 Pirellula sp. SH-Sr6A
GCGTATTCTAGCGAAGAACCTTAGAAAATGAGCAGCCATCTTCGAGACCCGCTGGACTCGATCACCAGGAACGGACTCATCACCTAGGTGAGGTATCTATTCAGGAAAAGGCTGTCGCCCCGCTCCCCGCTCGCACCTCCGCCCCTCGCCACTTATTCTCAAGGCTGGAGAGCGACCAGGGAAGCGCCGGTGGTGAGGATCTGGAAGCGAAGAGCGCCCTTGTCATACGGAGCTCGCTCGCGGATGCCAGGAGCGGCGCTGCCGGGTCGGAAGTGCCCGGTATTGGGATGATCCGACAGCGGGCGATGCAAATAGGCTTGGTACGGCAACGTCGCGACGCCAGTGAAAAATCGGACTCCCGAGAGCATCGGCGTCAGCTTCGGAAAACGCTCGTGGCCATGGCGTTCGAGCATCGTGTCCTCGAAGTACAAAGGCTGATGGCAAATCACCGGCGCGGTCCAATTCTTTTGCAACCCGACCAATCCATACTTCCGATCAGGACCATACGGAAGAGTTTGCATTTCCGGAAGACGCCCCTCTACCAAATCGTCCGGCAGCTTGCCGGTCCCGATATCGCTGATAGAAAGGTTTCGCGTAGGGAGTGGCGGAAGAACGATCGGACCTCGATCCTCCGCTTGCCGTGGCCCTCCTTCTTGCGGTGACGCTTCTTGCACAGTACCGGTCGAGGACGCGGACTCTTGTACCTTCGCAGAGACTTGCTGCGCCGGGACGGTTCCACTGCCAAAGAGAATGCTCACACCGGAGTCCTGGCCCCAAGCGACATTGGTGTGAAGCAACCCGACAAGAACAAAGCTTCGGATCAACCCTCGTTGCATCGTCAATGGCCTTGGCTGCGACATCATCCCACCTCGTCTATTGTGCTCAAAAAAGTCGACCATAGGGGTACCAACACTCGCGCGTTGGCGGTCGACTTACGAGCTTTCTTCGGCAACACCCGAAGGATCCCTTCATCACGCACAACAGGTTTTCAACTCAAAACTGCATTGGCCGTCCGAATCATGACGCAGTCGTTAATCTTTCCCACACCGAAATGACAGCAATGCTAACGCAGTCGAGCTTGTCGGAAGAAGAAGTCCAATCCTTGATGGAGTAGCGATTCCTCTTTGCAAAGGAACAGAATCTCCGCGGTCGCGTCTCCCATCGCTTCCGGCATCGGCGAATCAAGCGAGAGTCGTACCCGAAACAACGGCATCGTATTGGCTCCCGAAGATGTCGCGACGTCGCTCGCTACGGTATCGATTTCGGTCACGCGCGCAGCGAGCAATCGAGAAGGCGCTTGCAACGACCGAACTCTGGCCCGCAACCCGACCTGCAATTGAGCAACTTCGGATTCGGACAAATAGCACTCGATTTCCTCCACCTGAACGGACTCGATCCAGCCTAACAGCGATCCCTTCTCCACGAACTCACCGCTTTGCAGATCAGACCGAAGCCGATAGTCCTCTTTGCCCTGCGCTCGCTGTCGAGCGTTTGGATCGTCTGACGATGCGTGATGCGATGCCAAGCGAAAGACGCCTGGATGGGGTGTTGCGACTACGAGCTTCTCCAACCTCGCATGGAGCTCGAGGAGTTCTGTTTCGAGGACCTTCTGGATGGATTCCAGATGCGACAGGGATTCCAACGCTTCCGAGTTATGAAACGCGGCTCGCTTTGCTCCTGCTAATTCCCCTGCGGCGACGATCCAACGGCCTTTGAGGCGATTGTATTCCTTCTGCAACGCTAGATTCTTGACGTGAAAAACGGGGACTCCCTTTTCTACGTCCTCGTGCGGGAGTGCTTCATCGAGCAAATGGACGCGGCCGCTCTCGGGTGCAAAGATTGGTTTCGTTTCCTTCGCTCGAATCCATCCGGTTGTTTGTACAAAAGTTGGAATAGGAGTCGTGACGGAATAAACGCACAGCAGCGTTACCGCTACCCACCCCATCCATTGCAGCCTTATCCCACCGCGCTGTTCCGTAGCGATTGCTTGCCAACGGGAAACCGCGAGCAGCAGCTGACAGATCGCGTAAAGCGTGAGTACGATTAGCCCCAATCCCGCTACCTCCCAATCCGCAGCGATGTGCAGTGAGATCCAGGCAACTCCGAATAGCAATAGCGAACGGTTCACCAGCGAGAGCACAAAGTAATTGGCGAGCAGGAAGGTTTGACGAGCATCTTCCCCCACACTCCCGCGCCACAATCCATCAAACGCATTCCACGAACGCTCTCGTAGATTTTGAAGCCCCAACCAATCGCTCATCACGTAGTAACCGTCATACTTGATGAATGGATTAGCGTTGAACAAAAATGTTGTCACGCTGCAGACAATCATGACTTGGAAGGCAATCAAATTCAAAGGTCCTGAGGTGGTAAATCCCCACGCGATCGCGGCGACTGCTGCCAACCAACATTCCAAAATCATTCCGCCCATCGCAATGATCATCCGCTGATGAACCCGCGGGCACTGCCACGATTCGGAGATATCGACATAGGGACAGAGCATCCCAAAACTTCCAAGCAATCCGAACCCTCGCACACGGATGTCGTACCGCACGCAGGCCAATGCGTGACCAAGTTCATGAACCAAGCGGGTCGCAAAAAAGACCACCCCATACCCGATCCAGTTCCTTGGAGACCGAAGCAGATCCCAACTTGGCAACTGCTCGACAGCGGTCTCCCAACGCAACAACACCGTCACGCCCCCGACCGTGGCAACACATGCGAAGGCCATCCATCCCACCGGCCCAAAAAAGAAACGGCTGACAGGCCCCAGGGGTCGCAATATTAGGGAAGGGTCCCCAATATGAAGCTTCATCTGAAATAACGAAACAAAGAATCGGCAAAACCGAAGGATCCAACCGCTCGATTTTGCGGTGGAAAGGTCGTAGGTCGCGCCGGTAACCGCCCCGCGACCATGCGGAAAAGTGGTATGAACGATGCCGAGACGCAAGCATCGATTTAGGAACGATTCGATGGTCGATGCGTGGATTTGATTGGGTCGGTGAGCCAATCGATACAAGGCCACTAACTCGTCGATCGAGTCCGTCCGATTGAGATTCTGCAATAGAAAATATTCATCGCGCGAGCATCGGAATTGCTCCGATGTCCATGGGTGAACCGCGATCCAAATCGCCCCCTGAGGGGAATCGACCGATTTCCATTTGAGATCCGTGCGAAGGCGCAGCGAATGGGGCTTCGACTTTGCCTTCGTCAACGCATGGGAAGTACCGATCTCGATCGTCATCGCTTACTTTTTCGCCAGATGGGTTTGGAGCGAAACATTCATCCCGGGGATCAGTGACCACGCCTTGTCCGTTTTTTGATTCTGTACGGTGGCGGACATGCGGATCTTTCTCGCCGAACTCACCTCAGGGGCGTACCCTGATATAACCCCTACGAACCGATTGGAGGCTCGCGATGCTGCGGTTGCGACGCCAATCTCGACTTGCAATCCGATCAAATCACTCGGATCAAATCGATCGAGGTCGACAAAGAAATCGACTCGTAACTCATCCATTCGAACCACATGCAAGACCGTGGTTCCCGCGCTCATCCACTCTCCCTGTCGGTGGTCCATCCGCGTAACGATTCCCGTAACGGGTGATGCGATCTGCAGCTTATCCAACTTCTTCTGCGATACCGAGTAGGAGGCTTGCGCAAGTCTCGCTTTCAGATCCTTTTGAACCTTGGTTGCCTTGGCCTGTACGAGCCTTACCTTGGCCTGTTCGACAGCAATCTTCTTTTGTCGAACCTCGATCGGGCTTGCTTCTCCTTTATTTCCCATCTTTTCGTATGCTTCGAACTGCAGCTGAGTCTCTTCGACCACCATCTCTGCAAAGCGGATATCGCTTTCGTCGATTGCCTCCGCCTGAGCTACTTGAAACTGCAGTGCAGCCACTTGTTTCTCCAACTCGAGCGTGTCCGAATTCAACCGTCCGAGGATATCTCCCTTGTTGACGAGACTGTTTTCGGAAACTTTCAGCTCGAGAAGAGTACCGGTTTCTTGAACGGCGATTTCGACGACTTCCGGCGCGACGACGATTCCTTGCTCGAAGCGAATCCATGCTCCTTCGCCGTCTTGAAGCGAAAGATTGTTTGTGCCCCGAGTCTCGTTGGCGGGATTCGTCGACGATCGTTCTGCGAGTCGAGGAGTTTGTTGCCCCCAAGCTCCCTCGCGAAAACACAAAATAGGAATCGTTGCAACCAGAGGAAGAAGCCAAATCGTTTTCGGGAACAATCGTCGATGCAAAGCGATCATGGGATCCACATTTTCACTCGGTAAACAACACCCTGAACAAAGTCCTTCACCAAAGCCCAACCCAAAGGCCCTCGCCCTGTTTCGATAGCAACGCGCGCTCCTGCCCCGGTCATCGCGAGGTCCGCCGGGATGGAAGTACGCGGCTTTAGCTTTATCGTCACGAATGACTGACGTGATCCTGATCTCGGTTCGGAGTCGGTTTCAGAACGTTCGGTACGCCACTTGGAGTCTTTTTCCAAATCCAATTCGATCGTCGATTGCGGAGACGCGAGCAGACGTGCAAACGCTTTAGTCTGTTCCTTGGTTCCATTCACCAACTCTTCTAGCTTCTGCTCGGGTATCTTCGTGTCAAAATACCAGCCATCCGTTTCGTCGCGGATCGAGAAGAGCCATTGCCCTATGCGAAGAGGCCTATCTTGAAGCTTGGTTTCAATATCCCAGGTCTCAATCACTCCATCCCTTGGAGCGGTAACCGAGAGCGACCGGCACTGCGATTCGATCAACGCGAGCGTCGACATTTCAAGTCGATGAATTTCTTCGAGCGCCATCCGCTCGCTCTCGAGCGAGTCGCGTTGTGATGCCGGCAAAGATCGGTCGCGCAGGAGTCTATCCTGGACCTCTCGCAGGCGCTGCTCGGTCTTGGCATGCGTGGCGAGCATCTGGTCTCGTTCGGCAAGCAATTTAGGGGAAGTGATCCGAAGGCAAAGATCCCCGGCCTTCACTCGCTCGCCTCGATGTACCAATACTTCAGTAACAATCCCCTCTTCGGGAGCAAAGATCTCGTGAACGGATTGCGGTGATAAAGTTGCGGTCGCTTCGATCTGAATGGGGACTGGAATAGCGAGCACACTCAGGACACTGAACAAAAGAGACGCCCCGATCAGAACCTTGGCCCCAACCAGCGATCGGAGCTTGGCGAACCGCGAGGAACGCCCTCCATCACGCAAGGGGTTCGAAGAGCTAGGAACATTGGCGAGAAGCTTGAGGGTGAGCGCGGCCCGCGGCGCACAGTCTTTGTGAGGAATTACGCCATCGGACCAAGTCATTAATAGACTGAACCCGCGATCGCTGTTCTCTCGCGATGGCAACCATTGCGTTTTGGATTCGAAGAGACTCCGTAGAGTCCCTCCTCCGTCTGCAATTTGGGACGTGTCGATTGCGAAGGGCTGCAACCATACATATCGAGCGATTCCTAACGACTGCCGCCACGTCATGTCACCAGTGGCGGTGCGGTCTGCTTCTCCCTCCACGCAGCGCGAGCCTCCAGACTGCCGTTCAAGGTCCATGACCAACTTTTCCGTCGACGAAATAGCATCGGCTCGACGGTCCAGTCTTTCGAGCCCAGCCACGGCTAGAACTCGCCATCGCGCACGGCTGCGTTGCAACAAAACAACGTGCTCCGCGTTCTCTTCCATCTGAATGGAGCTCAATGCCTTTGCAACCGACGTGCGAGGGTCTCTTGCAAACGAGTCCAGAAGGAGCCGAGTGGTCGCCAGGTAGCGACGCTCCTGTTCTATCAATCGCGTTCGATGCTGCCGAAAGAACTCGGCGATCAGATCCGACATCTGCGACGCGAAGCGCAGGTAACCTCGTTGGCTCGATGGGCCGCCGCTCGGAGGCTGAACAATTTCCAACCACAATTCTCCACCTTCGATCTGGACCGGTATCGGGCAAAGGATAAGCAGAGAATCAAGCGGATTTCGAGGCCGATTGCTACCTACCACTACGTCCCGAGGAGGAACGAGTACAGGTTGGTTTTCTTTTCGAACAGCGTCGAGCAGCTGGCGATGCTCGTGACTTGGAAGAAGGGCCTCGTTCCCGTCAAACTCCGACGAGGTTCGCGAGTCAACATCGTCACTCACAACGGTCGCTAACTCCGACTCCAATCGATCGAGTAGAGCCAAGGGAGGTTCGACCGACTCATGGCGAGTCAACTCGGGCAATGCAAGTGGTTGGCATAAGTTGCGAGCCAATTGCGACGCTTCGAACAATCGCCACTCGCATTCGGAGTCCCACACCCAAACTCCGATCCCTTCGGCTCCCATCGCTTGCAAGATCCGTGGCAAGGCGAAACGGAGAAATTCACGCGGCGAGATGGGGCGAGTCGTCGACTCTTGAATCTCATCGACCCATTGCCGGATCCGATCTTTCGTTTGCTGTACGACTGCAGAATCCAACGGAAGAGGGCTGCGTCGATCTGCAGCGTTATGGGGTTCGAGTCGCTCGAATTCGCTGCGATCGTTGTCGATGGACGCGCCAATGTCACTGCGATGTGCCGAGTGGGCTCGCGTTTCTCCCGACATGGATTGGATGGGTGGATTTCCGTCGATGCGCATGGTTCACCGGGTACCATATTCGGTGAACAGAATGCAATAGTAGCTTAAAGACGGTGCAGGGCCGTACAGTCCCAACAAGTGTGTGGAACGAAATGAAAACTAATTCCACGGATAGAAAAGACGGGTGCCGGTGGTCGGCTCGCCCGGAGGAATTTCAACAAAACCGATGCTGGTGGCCAGCGATGCGATGTCTCCTGAACCTTTTGAAGGTTCGACAACGAATGCTCCTCGATCGTTTTGGGACACCAACCGAAACCAAACAAGAGGAAGTGTCTTGTCGTCATCCGCTTGAACAGAAACGGACATCGCCCCCAAGCTCGGCCTCCCTCCACCAGCTTGTTGAAGAATCGAGTAGGCGAAACGCCTGAACGTCACCGCAACACTGACAGGGTTTCCAGGGAGCCCCAATATGGGCTTGCCATCCTCTGTGATCGCTCCGAGGATCGGTTTGCCGGGACGGATTGGGAGCTTGTGAAACAGAATCTCCGCACCCGCCTGCCGAATCGCTTCGGGAACATGATCCGAATCCCCCATGGATACGCCCCCGGTCAAGAGAATGGCATCGCAGGACTCGATCTTCTCGCTTAGCGCCAATCGAATCTGCTCCAGCGAGTCCTGAACGCGTTCTACAACAGGTTCCGCCCAGCCCGTTTTGAGCAAAGCAGACGTCAGAAAAGGACCGTTGGAATCGCGAATTTGCCAAGGTTCGATCGGGACACCTGGTGGCAATAACTCGTCCCCCGTATTGATGACTCCAACGCGAAGCCTTCGAAAGACCGAGAGCTGTGCTCCTTCTTGAAAGGTCGCGACGCCTGCCATGGCATTCGGCCCCAAACAACAACCAGCCGAAAGTATCTCCGCTCCCAAAGGCGCATTCTCTCCGCGCCGACGAATGTTCTGCCCTCGCTGACAGTCGCTTGGTGCGATCTTGACGCGAATGGAGGTCGTTACCCTTGGGTTTGGAAGCTCCTGGCAATCTTCCCTTCGAATGACGATGTCCGCGTCTTCAGGGACCGCAGCCCCCGTGAAAATCTTCACGGCAAAACCAGACGGAAGGGTTGTGGGTGGCATGCCGGCAGCGAGCGTCGATGCGACAGGAATTTCGCCGGCGTCGAGATCCGAGATACGCACGGCGTAACCGTCCATTGCGGACACATCTATCGATGGACTTGGCCGAAAAGAATAGAGCGGGGAAGCCAGGATACGTCCGCAAGCCTCCGACAACGGGACTTGCTCGGTGCCGACAGAGCGAACCTTACTCATGAAGCTCTTCAAAACCGATTCGATCTCATCTTGGATCGATGGCTTTGCGTTCATGATGGAAGTTCCAAGCAAAAAAGATGGGGCGACGACGCTGGTAGACTACCTTGCCGGCGTCCTGCACTCGATTGCGTTAAGCCGCTTGAGCGGTCGGGAGTTCCTCGATCGCTTCTTCGGGGCGAGGGCAAGCGCACTTGGAAGAACATCCTCCAAACGATCGCCGAAGATTCATGAAATGAGCGAGAATCAACAAGGCACCGCCGATCGGAGTCATCCAAGGCTGAATAGTCTCCCAGGGGAGTCCCGAAAATCCGGCTGATGCGACGAACGTCTCTGGCGAACCAGGGTCGTGGCTGAGGCTCGTGCCTTGACTATGGTCGTGGTAGGGACAGTTTTCTTCGTCGTGAGGAGTCGCATGGGCATGCCCAGCATGCGACAAATCCGATGGTGAACAGCAGTGATCCGGGAGCAGAAAGGCCGCTGCCAGAATCATCCCCAATCCAGCTCCGGATAGAGTGAGAACCCGAATATCACCAAACCGACGGTAAGCTGGGAGAATCGAAACCGAAACGATCGAAACACAAATAATCGCAGCAATCTGATGGAAGAGTGGGCTCGCCATCCATTCGGTGAACTGAAGTGTCGGCAGGAATGCGAGCAAAACAGGAGTCGCAGCGCAGTGAACCGCGCACAAGGCGGACGCGGCGATTCCCATTCGATCCTTCCATTGGCTTCCGCTTTTCTCCATAATTCAGCTCGCAGTCGGGGAGAGAGGTTTCTTTTCCAGAGGCTCCAAGTTTATCGGAAAGATTCGCTGTT
This sequence comes from Pirellula sp. SH-Sr6A, assembly GCF_001610875.1. Classification (NCBI taxonomy): domain Bacteria; kingdom Pseudomonadati; phylum Planctomycetota; class Planctomycetia; order Pirellulales; family Pirellulaceae; genus Pirellula; species Pirellula sp. SH-Sr6A. The sequence goes on from NZ_CP011272.1 coordinate 319,823, forward strand.
GCAATACGATTGCAAGAACTTTTTCTCTTCAGAAATTCACCCAGACGTAGGGGTTATGCCGTTGTCAGTTTCCCGTATGCAAGTGATAGACCGCTATCAAGAAGCGATTTCGAGGGTATCGGCTGCGTGCCAGCGAGCTGGTCGCGAAGCTGGAGCCGTCACGATAGTGGGGGTGACCAAATATGTCGGTTCCGAGGAAGCGCGTTGGCTGGCCGAGGCCGGTTGTCATGATCTAGGAGAAAGTCGGCCCCAGGCGCTTTGGGAGAAAGCGGACGCACTAAGCGATTTACCGATTCGCTGGCACCTCATCGGGCATTTGCAACGGAACAAGGTGGCGCGCACTCTTACGTGTGCACGATGTATCCACTCCGTGGACTCGGAACGAGTTTTAAAACAGATCATCGATGATTCGCGTGGGTGCGAGAATCCTCTTTCCATCCTCATCGAGATCAACATCTCGAGTGATGCGTCCAAAACAGGGCTGTCGTTCGACGAGGCGAGGCGATTGCTCCAGTATTGGAAAGAGTTCCAGCGAGAAGCCCCCCACAACGGGCATCTGCAACAGAAGACGCTCCAGCTTAATGGACTGATGGGAATGGGGAGCTTGGACGGCGACGAACATCAAACACGCAAAGAATTTGAATCACTACGGTTGTTTCGGGACGATTGCGAGACAGAGTTCGGTCTGGAGCTCCCTCAACTTTCAATGGGGATGAGCAACGACTTTGAATGGGCCATCGAGGAAGGGGCGACCATGGTCCGCCTCGGATCCACACTGTTTCACTCTTCGACGGTGTCCTAATGCCGATGCGTCTACGCCCCACAAAAGGTGGGCGCCTCCTATTTCCGCCCCATTACGTGGGTGCCCCGAATCCCCGCCCCTCCCCTTTTGCGTCTTGGCGCCTTTGCGAGAAACCTCCCTCCCCCCATTAGGTGGGCGCCTCTTATCAATTAAATGGGTGCCTTCTATTCATATACCCACTCATAAGGTGGGTGCCCCCTATTCCCCGGCCTTGGTTAGATGGGCGGCCTTGGTTAGATGGGTACCCCAATTTCCGATCGCGCCTTGGCGCCGTCGCGCGAAACCTCCCTCCAAAAGGTGGGTGCCTGCTATCAAAAAGGTGGGTGCCTCGAATGGCACTGTAATCTCCAATGATCGCGCAGTTCCCCCTAGCGACAGAGCGGGAATTTTCTTTAGAATCTCGCTCGCCTTGAAGATTGTTCTGGCTATGAACCCATTTTCTTGGCTATGATTTTGATCGTCCCTCCTTGGTTAAGTTGCCTAAACATAAACCAAGGAGGGTTTTGTTTTGGTCTCTATACCACCAAGGCGATCTCAAGCCAATTTCAGCTTTGGAGATTCCATCAAGGCTTTCCTGCTGCAACCCGGACTGCCGTTTGCATCGATTCTTTGCGAGCAGCACATCAGAAATGTTTTTCGCAAGCACGGTTGCACGATGAATGGGATCTATTCCACCGCAATTGTCTTGTGGGCGTTCATGTCGCAAATTATGCGTGATGGGAAAGAAGCCGCTTGCCAGTCCGCCGTCGCTCGTATTACGGCATTCTTTACTCTTCACGGGAAGTCAGCACCCGGGGCCGATACGGGGAACTACTGTCGCGCAAGAGCAAAGCTTCCCGAGGACGCTTTGAAAGAACTATGCCTTGGTGTTGCCTCTGAAGCGGAAGCCAAGGTGGAGTCCAAATGGCTCTGGAAGTCTATGCATGCCAAGCTTATTGATGGATTTACTTTCAAAATGCCCGATACGCGAAAGAACCAGAAAGAGTATCCGCAGCATACTGCCCAAAAGCCAGGGATTGGTTTTCCTATTGCTCGTGTCTTGGCTGTGATGTCGTTGGCCACAGGTTGTTTGCTTGATGCAACGGTCGGTCCCTTCAGCGGAAAAGAAACGGGCGAAACCAGTCTTCTGCGTCGGTTGCTCAAAGGTTTTTCAGCGGGAGATATCGTGATTGCTGACCGCTTCTTTTGTAACTACTGGTTGATCGCGATGTTCATGAAATTGAACGTTCATGTTTGTTTTCGCAGGAAGAAGGGACACACAGATTTTCGAACTGGAAAGCGATTGGGTAAACAAGATCACTTGATTCAGTGGTATCGTCCCGCTCGTCCGGCCTGGATGAGCCACGAGATGTACCAATCCTTACCGTTCGTGATCGAACTACGGGAGTTGCGATATACGGTCGAAGCTCCGGGCCGTAAATCAGGCCCGTTTATCATTGTGACAACATTGCTAGAGCACAAGGGTGACCAGGGTGTTAGCTATGAGGAGATATCCGATCTGTTTAGCTTTCGTTGGAATGCAGAACTTGACATCCGTTCTATCAAGACGTTTATGAATTTAAACTTTGTGAGATGCTTATCGCCCGAGATGGTCAGGCGAGAGTTATGGACGACGCTTCTTGCCTACAACTTGATTCGAACAACGATTTGCTCTGCCGCTTCGCTCTCTGGAAAGCGGCCGCGAGAGATCAGCTTCGTCTGTGCTAGCCAGTACATCCTAGCGAGTTGGCAGGAGGTGACGGCTCATCTTCGCGGCAAGCAACTTGAGCGTTACGCCAGATTTCTCCTCGAGCGGATTGCGAACTGTAAGGTTGGCAACCGTCCGGGGCGGATTGAACCGCGAGTTGTAAAGCGACGCCGCGACCAATACGCGCTGATGACCGAACCCAGAAAACAACTCCAAAAGCGACTCTATAAAGGCGATAACCGATTTGAATGAAACGACTTACGCAAATCGATTACAGTGCCATTCGTGGGTGCCCCTTATCAATTAGGTGGGTGCCTTCTATTAATCAGCCCCTTTTGCGTCTTGGCGCCTTCGCGAGAAACCTCCCTCCCCCCCATTAGGTGGGTGCCTCTCATTTACCCCTCTCCAAAAAGTTCACCTATTTGGTTGCATCCCTTCCTTCAATCCCATAAGGTGATGGGATCTACACCCCGAACTTCTTGGAGAAATCCACCATGTCCAGCACGCTCCGCTGTGAGCAGTTCGTCAGCGACGAAATCTGCCTTGTTCATTGCTACCATCGCTGTGTCCGTCGCGCCTTCCTCACAGGCATCGATGAGCTCACCCAGAAAGACTACACCCACCGCAGAGAATGGATTCGCCAGCGCCTGGAGTCCCTGGCCTCTGTCTTCGGTATCGACGTTCTCCAATATGCCGTCCTATCCAATCACCTCCATGTCATCCTCCGCAATCGCCCCGATGTCGTGAAGACTTGGTCCGACGTAGAAGTCGCCACCCGCTGGCTAAGACTCTTTCCAGGCACCCGAATCCTCGATGTCTTGGCAGAGCCCAACGAGGAGGATGTCCGAAGCGCTGTAGCCAATCCCGAGAAGATCCAAGAGTATCGCAGCCGACTCTCCGATATCTCTTGGTTCATGCGTTCTCTCGCAGAAGTCATCGCTAGGCGAGCCAATGCAGAAGATGAATGCAGTGGCTGCTTCTGGGATGGCCGATTCAAAGCGAAGCGGCTTCTCGATGAAGCGGGTTTGCTGGCCTGCGCCATGTATGTGGATCTCAATGTCTTGCGCGCGAACCTGGCCGCAACAATCGAACTCTCGATGCACACGTCGGTGTTTGATCGAATCGAGGCTGCCAAGGGAGCGATGATCGAATCCTCGGCTCTGGATCGTATTCCCTTGTCCCGGGAGGAATCGATCGCGAGGAGGACCAAGATGACGCTCGAGGAGCAGAAGAAGGCTCGTAAGCAGACTGGCCCCCGTCCACTGGTCCCCCGAGACGCCTGGTTGGCCCCTTTGACGCTCGACCCCGGAGTGGACGCGTTTGATCCGCAGGCCAGCACCAATGGTCTGCGCGCCAGCAACCGAGGGTTCTTGAAGATGAACCTGGAGGACTATGTGAAGTTGTTGCAATGGACTGCTAAGCAGAAGGATCATCCGCCAGGGAGCGTGTGTCGGGTTCCTGAATCCTTAGAGCCCTTGTTTACCGGCTTGGGAGTGGAACCGAGCATGTGGTGCGACTTGGTGTGGAACTACACGAAGTACTTTGGGACAAGCCGTTGTAGTGGGAATCCCAAGGCGATGATCGCCGACGCGGAGCGGACCCACAAACGCTGGAGTCGCGGCCAGCGCCAAGCTGCCGCTTGCTTCGCCTAGCGGGGAGCGCTTCGCGACAACTGGCCAGTAGCAAGGAGCAAGGAGCAAGTGGCACCTCTAGCTCCGGTTCCCCACCTTAGAGCCTGAGCCAGAACGTCCGCTCTCCAGTCTCCCGCTCTCCCATCTCCCTCTCTTCGCCCTCCTGCATTCTCGGGTCCGGCTCGCCGCTGCGCCCATCCGAGCCCAATCCCCCCGAATTCCAGCCCCCCAGGCCACTTCCGCCCCCACCGTCCCCCCTCCGTCCCCTCCAAAAGATGGGTGCCTGCGATTGAACTGCTCCAAAAGATGGGTGCCTTCTATCAAAAGATGGGTGCCTACTATCGGGAATGTCTGCGTCTTGGCGCCTTCGCGAGAAAACTCCTCCCCCCAAAAAGGTGGGTGCCTGCTATTTGAGGAACGATTGAATAGATGGGTGCCCTTAATTGAGAGCGCCATCCCTCCGAATTCCAGCCCCCCAGGCCAATTCCGCCCCCAATTCCCCCCAACCTCCGTCCCCACCCCCTCCAAACGATGGGTGCCTGCTATCAAAAGGTGGGTGCCTTCTATTGACTACCTGCTATTGACTCATTCCGACAAAAGGTGGGTGCCTACTATCGGGAATAGGTGGGTGCCTCGGATTAGGGGGAGGGGGCAACTAATTTATTTGGGATGGGCTGGGGCGGCGATAGGGACGGATTGTTGAGTTCAGAGGTCGAGAATCTTAGAGATATCGATCATGTAGACTTGTCGACCTTTACCTTCGTGGGTGGAATCGACGACAACCATGCGTCCGCTACGGCTGGATGACGGGTGGTTGTCGCATCGCCATTCTCCGGTGTAGCGATCTGGCGAGAGTAGATGAGCGATGGGAACTTTTCTATTCGTACTGACTTGGTAGAGATACGGATGTTGGATCCGCCCTTTATCTGGGTACGTGTCATTCAAGATCCAATCGTTGTCCGTTCGGGGCACATATGTGTTATGACCGTTGGTGGTCATTTGATCGGGCCCCACCGCTTCGACTTTGGAGGTTCGGTCGTGGTACAAGTAGAAGCGATCGCGGTGGGAAGGGTGCCAAGCCCATGCGCAGATCGAAGATCCATCCCGCCAGACAAAGTGAGAGGTTTTGCCGTACGGGTCGACCACGTATCCGTTCGAACCGTCTGCGTCCATGGTCCACATGCGGGTTGAGAATCCAGTTCTCGAAATGGTCAGTCTGTCGGCCGCTGTTGGCGTCTCTCGCCAACGATGCAGAAAGAGAAATCGCTTCCCATCCGGGGCGATTAGCAAATGGTTGAACCAATGTTTCGATTTCTTTGGATCGAATTGCAACTTCACATCTGATTGGTAAGGCTGCTCTGCGATCTGCTGGTAACTTACCAGCAAATGATATTTACCTGACTTTAAGTCAACCTTCCAGATTCCCGTTTCTCGCGGTGCCTTTTTTTCTTGATAAGGATCTTCGATGCCTGCATATCCATAACCAGGTCGACAATCATTTAGTCGGCGAAAATCGACGCTCAATCCCCATGAGCCATCAGGGGAAACGCAATAAATCGGCAAAGGAAGGACACGCTCGGTTTTGGTGCGAAGTGACAATATCTTCGCGACAAATCTCCCTTCGACGCGATCGTTCCAAAGTACTTCTTGGTCGTTAGCGTCCGTCGCACCTGGAAGCCATTGCAGCATGCATCCTTGTTGCCAGTTCCAAGCACTTGTCGTTCCGAGTTCAATCCACTGGTCTTGTTCATGAAGATCCAACATCCCTAGACGGATAGAATCTTCTGGCTCTGGCGTTCTACCTTCAAAGTCCACTTCGTTTGCGAGGACATAGCGATCGCTTAGGTCGAACAGTTCTTTGTCGTAGTATCCGCGCCAATGGAATTTAGGGCCCCGCGTGATGGCTCGAATTGGCGGCATCTCCTCGGTTGATTGAGCCTTCGTTGAACGTCCAAATGACGATGCGATCAAGGAGGCGAGACTACTTCGACAAAAGGTGCGGCGACAAAAGGTATGGCGATACACAGACACGATCCTGTATGGCGGAATGGAAAAATGGCGTGGGAATCGTCAAAGCGACCAGAGGAACGGCGAGTACACGCGTGGGCAAAATCACAACCTGAGCCCATCTTAGCATGTTGCGTTTGGGGCAGGGGCGCATGGAGTTGTTGCGGAGCACCGGGATCGTGATCCCTCAGCGATCTTGAGGGTTCGCTCCAAACTTTCCAGAATGTTTTTTCCCTAGCATGGTGTACTCGCGATTAGGACCAGACGTGTCATTGAAGTTTGATACGCTATTCCGATGCGCTAACTCCGACCTTGGGTCCCCGGCCAGTTAGAGCCCGTTTTCCCGTCAGTCTTTCGAGTTCGAACAAACGCGACTATTACCATGCCTACCCCGAAGATCTCCCATCGTCAGCGTCGGCCGCTATTCGATCTCACCCAGTCCATTCCACCCGTTTACTTGGGCTGGGAACAACCGATTCTTCACTCGGCAAGCGACTACTTGTTGGATCAATTCAAAAGGGGAGATTCCTGGGACTTGTCTCATTGCTTAGTCGTGCTACCTGGAGCCTATGCTGGACGGCGTCTCGCGACGCTCCTAGCCCAGCGAGCTCAGGAGATGTCGCTCATTCTGCGGCCGCCGGAGATACTTACGGTCGGCAAGCTGCCAGAGATGCTTTATTCAGCAAAGCTACCTTTCGCAACCGATTTGGAGCAGACGCTCGCTTGGACGAAGGTGTTGCGAGAAGCGGAGTCAGAGTTTTTGCGACCTCTCTTGTTGGAGTTACCTGAGCGAAGCGATGTTCGACCATGGATCGATCTGGCGAAGATGTTGTCAGCGTTGCACCGCGAGCTGTCATCGGACCTCATCGATTTCGATGACGTTGCGCACGAGATCAGCGATGCTCGCGAGTTGGTGCGATGGGAGGTTCTATCCAAGCTTCAGCGTCGGTACCTAGATGAGCTTCATATCGCAGGATTGTGGGATCTGCAGACTGCGCGTCGATTCGCAATTGACCAGAAAGAGGTGAATACGGACAAGGACATCATCCTGATTGGCGCCGTAGACTTGAACCGAGCTCAGCGAAGATTTCTCGATGCGGTTTCCTCCCAAGTACGAGTGTTGATCGGTGCTCCACTCGCGTTTGAGAGCGGCTTTCACTCCGACGGATCCTTGATACCGGATTTTTGGCAGGATCTTGAGATTCCCATCGACGCGAATCAGATCCATGTACGATCAACCCCTACGGAATCCGCCAAGGAGCTTGGGGTGCAATTGGCGCGTTTGGGTGGTGCATACTCCGTTGCCGACGTAACGGTTGGGATACCCGATCCAGCAATTGTCCCAATTCTACAGGAGACCGCATCGGACTTCGGTGTAGCATTGCGTTACGGTCCTGGAGAATCGATCGCCCTGTCGCCCCCCATGAAATTACTGGAAACGGTATTGGATTATGTTGCATCGAATGGGATCGAGGCTTTTAACAAACTGGTGCGGATTCCCAGTGTTGAGAGGTGGTTGGGGGAACAACCAGCGGTAGCTGAGCATCTGTCTTCGGAAAAAGGATCGATTGGATTACTGACAGCATTGGATCGGTATCAAGAAAAGACACTGATCCGTACGGTCGATCAGTTGGAATGGCCTGACGTGCAGGGCAAAGAACTATTTCAAACGGTTGTCAAATGTTTGGATGAATGGGTGCAACCGTTGCGAGTATCGAGTATGCCTCTTGAGCAATGGGCTGCACCGATTCGATCTGTCATTGCGACGGCATACTCACAGATGGAGATCAACCCACTCGATTCGCTGGGGCATCGCTACCTTCGATCCAGCCAGCAAATCAATGTCATTCTCGACGAGATGCAATCGATTCCTCAAAATCTGGACGTTTCGGTTGGTCTTGCCGAGGCATATACATGGCTGATTGGGCAGCTTGAAAGCATCCAGATTCCGCCGCTCCATGCGGACAATGAGATTGAGATGTTGGGGTGGTTGGATCTCGCTCATGATGATGCTCCCGTTTTGATGCTAACGGGGTTGCAGGATGGAATTGTTCCGGAGTCCGTCAATGGCGACGCATTCTTGCCCAACCAACTGCGCAGTCAATTGGGGCTCATGGACAATGCACGTCGTTACGCGCGCGATTGTTATGCGTTGATGACGATGCGGATGACGCGTCAGCGATTCGAAATCTTATTCCATCTTTTGAGCGTCGATGGCGATCCCCAGACTCCTAGTCGATTGTTGCTCGCCGTTCCTGTCGAGCAGTTGGCCGTCCGAGTGAAGTGGTTGTTAGAGCCGAAAACGACTCCGCTAGAACTCGAGTCAGCTGTCGCCTGGAAGCCGAGGAGAGGGCAAACGAATATACCCATCCCTTATCCAGTGCTGAAGACGCCCATTCAAGATATGGCGGTCACTGATTTTAAAAAGTATGACCAATGTCCCTATCGCTTCTATCTCGGGCGAATTGAAAAGGCCAGGGCATTTGAGCATGAGAAGTTAGAGCTAGACGGAGGTGGGTTTGGAGATCTTATTCACAAAGTATTGGAGGAGTTGCACGGAAAACCGGTCGCCAAGAGCACCGACGCGGAAGAGATCGAGGTTTTTCTCAAGGTGGAGCTGGAGCGGATCGCTAAGGTGCAGTTCGGTATTCAGCGTCCCCCTGCATTGATCATCCAATTAGAACAGGCTCAAAGGCGGTTAAGCGAATTCGCGAAGAAGCAGGCAGAGTGGGCTGCGAAAGGATGGGAGATCCGTTGGATCGAGCATCAAGTTGAGAAAAAGGACCAGGTCGTACTCGATCTTCGAAATGGCAGTCGGATGGTTGTCCATGGCCGGATCGATCGAATCGATTACCATCCGGCGGAAGATCGTTACACCGTATGGGATTACAAAACCGGAGATCAAACCGACCTACCGGTGAAGAATCACCTAAAGGGGGAAACTTGGATCGATTGGCAATTGCCATTGTATGGTCTTTTGATCCAGACTTTAGGGATTCGAGATCTCTCGAAAGTTTCCTTTGGTTACATACTTCTCCCAAAGAATCCATCCGAAACACAGTTCGCGATCGCAGACTTTACGCTTGAACAGCATCGCAGCGCCTTGGAATCGGCTGTAGAAATCGCGAGGAAGGTGGCTGCGGGAATCTTTTGGCCTCCCAAGTACAAACAGATTCACCCATTGGACGATTACAACGCCATTACGCAGCGTTCGGTTGCGAGACGGTGGGATAAAGAATTGGCGGAGCAAGAAACGGCCGCTGAGTCTCAGGCGGACACGCAGAATGAACCAGAGTATGAGGTAAGTGATTCCGCCACCGACGCTGCGGTTGATCAAAGCCATGTGTCGCCGAAGCCTCCGTCGTACCCTTGCAAGATCGAGCTGAAGCCAGTCGTTGCTCAAGGCGTTGCGCCGGCTGAGTGGTTTTCACCCAAGATGATTCTTGCTTCGGCAGGTACAGGGAAGACCTACAATTTGGCTTCTCGTGCGTTGCGATTGTTGTTCACCGAGCAGTCGCTCGATTCCATACTGGCTACGACATTTACGAGAAAAGCTGCAGGGGAGATTCTTCATCGCGTTCTGATTTGGCTTGCTAAGGCCGTAGATAGCCCCGATGTACTCCAACAGATTCAGGAGGTCGTGGCCCCGTTGCAGATCGACCGTTCCGGCGTGATTTATCAATTGGGGCGTCTCTGTTCGCAGTTGCACCGATTCCGCGTCAGCACACTTGATAGTTTTTATTCTCAGCTCGCTCGTTCGTTCGCGTTGGAGCTCAATCTGCCACCCGGATGGAGTCTGTCGGATCCATTTCAATACGAGCAGCTCAAACAAGAAGCGATTACACGGATGTTTGAAACCATTTCGCATTCCGATTTACGCTCCCTGATATCGCAGCTGTCAAAAGGAGAAGCAACGCGAAGCTTACGGCGAGAAATCGATAGCGTCGTTTCGTCTGGGTATGAGTTGTTTCGACGCACAACCGAGGACGCTTGGAAGAACTTACATGTCCCCAACGCCCCGGATGACGAGCTCGTTCAGAAAGCGATTCAAGTTTTTAAGGCGTCTGAGGTCAAGGACGCTCGCTATGCTGCTTCCCGTGACAAGACCGTCGATTGGTTTGACCGTGAAGAGTGGGGAAGCTTTCTCTCTCAGACGCTTGTTCAGCGAGCGAGTGAAGAAGTACCTAAGTTTTACCGGGCGGAGTTAGACCCGCATATCGTCTCAGCTCTACGAACTTTGGCCAAGCGAGCGGTTGCGGGCGAGCTAGCAAGCCGACGAGCTCAAAACGAAGCAGCGTACCATCTTTTGAAGGGTTTTCATGAGCAACTGCAATGGGTGAAAACCAGGCGTCGCACCGTTACGTTTGATGACATCGCGGAACGGCTGGCGCAATGGATGCGGGGGCTAGTGGTGAATAAGGAGGCTGAAGCGAAGGGCGAGCCGGACGCTCCCGAAAATAGTTCCGCGGCACCTAGCATGCCAACCATTTCCTATCGGATGGACTGTCCCATCAATCACCTCCTTCTCGATGAGTTTCAGGACACTTCACCTGTGCAATGGGAGATTGTGAAGCCATTCGCGGAGACGATTGTTCAGAATCAAATTGATCGGACATCCTTCTTTTGCGTCGGAGATACGAAGCAAGCAATCTATGGCTGGCGTGGTGGGGTCTCCGAGATCTTCGAGTCGGTCGGAGTGCAGATCCGTAATGTCCAGAAGGAGCAATTGGTCAAGAGTTTTCGCAGTTCGCAGGTTGTGATTGACTTCGTCAATGACGTCTTTACGCAGTTAGATAAGCACCCTGCTTACGGCAGCGATGATGGCGACGGCGAATTGAGCGGCATTGACGCAGTAACGCACTGGGTTTCGCGAAACTTCACGAAGCATGAGACCGCGAAGACCACGTTGACTGGCTATGTGGAATTACGAAATGCGAATGTCGAATCGAAACGCAGCAGCGATACAGACGATTCAGAAACCAATGAGTTTTTAGAAGAAGTTGTTGACCGAATTGCCCAGTTGCATCGAGATGCCCCTTCGATCGAAATCGGAGTGCTAGCCCGAACGAACCAAGAGATTGGCTCTATCATCCACTTGCTGCGAGAGCGAGGTGTCGAAGCGAGTCAGGAGGGAGGCAATCCATTGACCGATTCCGCTCCCGTTCTCTTGGTGCAAAGTGCGATGCGCGTCGCCAATCATCCAGCAGACACACTTGCATTTTTTCATGTGACGCAGTCTCCGCTCGCCAACCACTTTCTTGAAGAGGAGCGGCAGGATGCAAACGCAATGTCGGCCAGGCTTCGATCATGGATTGATGCGTTCGGATTCGGAGACACGGTTAGTCAACTTGCCCACACCTTGGCACCTCAGTGCAATGCGAGAGATCAAGATCGATTGCGCCAGTTGGTCCAGCTTGGATACCGGTTCGATGCATTGCGAGTTGACAATATTTATGGATTCATTGAGTTCATTGAACAACAAAGAGTCGCGTTGCCAGGGGCTAGCAAGATACGTGTGATGACCATTCACCAATCCAAGGGACTGGAGTTTGACGCAGTATTCTTGCCTTCCTTGAATCAAGGGATGACAGCCCGAGTCCCTGCTTTTGTCGCGATGTTGGGCGATCGAACGAAGCCTCCTATAGGGGTTTCCCGTTACATCAGTGGCCCGATTCAGCGTTATCTGGATACGCCGTGGAAAATTGCTTTTCAGGAATACCAGCAGCAGCAATTGGCGGAGGCACTTTGTTTGTTCTATGTCGCACTGACGCGGGCTCGGCAGGCTCTTTACCTTTACACCGTGCCTAGTTCGTCTCCCAAGAAGAGATGGGGATCTGTTCTGCAGTCACTGTTTGCCAAGCAAGATCAGGGGAAATCGCCTGGAATCCTCCTTCATAGCTGGGGAGATGCGGACTGGTATCAAAAGTCTCATTCGCAATCAGATGCTTCCGATGAGAGCGACGAGCGAGATGCAAGCGAACAGCAAGCAGTAACGGAGATTACCGAGTCGATATCTGTATCAAAGGCTTCAAATGCGAAGACCCTTCCTATTCGACTTCGCGGAGCCAAGGCGAACGAAAGGGTGATCTCCGTATTGCGTCCAAGTCAGGAGGAGACCGCCGATCGGGTCGTGCTGGGAACGCAGTGGAAATCGTATGACCCGAGTGGTGCGATCATCGGCAAACTGGTGCACCGATGGTTCGAAGAAATCACGGGATGGATTGAGGACTTTAAGATAAATAAACGAAGGTTGAAGGAACTGGCGGCGGCGTCGCTTACGCAAGAGGAAATGCAACAGATCCGGATGCTGGAGTGGTTAGATCGCTTTGTCCAGTACAGCAACCAGCCGGGTGTTCGAGGGGTCCTGAGCTCATCGCGATATGCCTCCTGGATTCGTCCTCGGCTTTTGCGATTGGAGGTGACCAATGAACGCAAACTGCTGCAGATACTCGATGATAGTTTATTGCGAGGTGTGATTGATCGCTGTGTAATTGGATACGATGGCGACCAAGTCGTGCGAGCTGAGATCATTGATTTCAAAACCGATCAGCGACCAAATGGGTGCAGCTTGTCAGACTGGATCGACGACCGAAAAGAGTATCACTTTCCACAGTTAGCGATCTATAGGCGGGCGATCAGCGATCAATATCGTTTGAAGGAAAATCAGATTACGATCGCGTTGGTATTGCTGTCTGAGGATCAAGTGATCGAGTTATGAGGCATGACATAGCCCGTGGGATGATTTCGATGGAAAGGGACCGAATTGTGGGGCAAGGGGATTCATTGGGACTTTCTCCGTCGAGATGAATGGCGATAGGGTCGGAGGAGGAGATATCCAAACGCGTGCAACGACCGCGTTGGACATGAGGGTGATTCGTCGGAAGATTTCCACGCAACATCGCGGGGAAATGCCGAGCCAATTCAAAACGAGTTAATTTCCCCAAGTGGAGCCAATCGAAGAGGCCATCGGACGGATTCGCATCAGCATGGAGCGGGTAGCTTCCTTCCCGTTTCCCGATCGCGACGCTCAACATGAGTGTGTCACACGGAAGAGTCCTGTCATGATCGACGGAGAGGGAAAAGTTTCGAGTTCCGAAGTGAGGTCCTGTTTGCAGGAGCAATGCGAGTGTGTAGCGAATTCTCGCAGGTAACCTTTTCATCGATCTTGCTCGATCCGCGATGGAGCCCGATAGGCCGATACCTGCTACGTTCGCGAAGTAGCGGCATTCTTCGTCCCATTTGAGAATCCCAATATCGACAAGAGTTGGAGAAGGTGTTTCGTTGCCATGCGATTCGCACGTGAAGGATGCGGCATAGTCGTTGGCGGTGCCGGCGGGGATCCAGCCCAAAATGGATCGGTTCTCTGGGTTTTGCATCATCCCATTTACAACTTCATGAATCGTCCCATCTCCACCCACTGCAATGATCGTACTTACACCGTCCAAGCTCGCGCGGAAGGCAAGTGATTCCGCATGTTTCGGATAGCTTGTTGTTTCCCAACGAATGACGTCGTTTTTCGATCGCTTGAATTGTTTTTCCATCGAATTCCAATAACTATTCGGTCGCTTGCGGCCGGCTCTCGGGTTTGCGATCATAAGGATGGTATTCTTTCGATCAGTCATTGAGCGTATTCCGCCATTTCTGTTTTCAAGTGAGCGATATGAGTTCATCGCGAGTTAGGGTTCACGACGGTTCAAGCCAACCGACATTCTTGTTCGAATCGTTCTGTGTTTTGAGTGCGTACGGTTTGGTATTCATCCATCTCCTTCGTGTTTTTCAACATGGGAGCCCATGGCATTGGGGATGCGTCATTGCGATCCTCTTGGGGTGGATTGCAGCGGACTTTGTGAGCGGAATGGTTCACTGGCTGGCTGATACTTGGGGGAGCGAGTCGATGTTATGGATCGGTCCCAGGTTTCTCCGACCGTTTCGCGTTCATCATGTGACTCCGACCTCTTTTCTTGATTGCAAGTTCATGGACACCAATGGAGACACGGCACTCCTAGGAATCCCGTTTCTACTCGCCATATTCGCAATTCCCTTATCCACTTTCGCTGGATCGATCGCAGCTATCTTTTTGATTTCGTTTTGTCTCTTTGCACTTCCGACCAATCAGATCCACCAGTGGGCGCATATGCCATCGCCTCCTCGTGCGGTCCAGTGGTTGCAGCGCAGTGGATTGATTTTATCTCGAGTTGCGCACGATCGTCATCATTCCGACGGCCACCAGCAACATTACTGCATTACGACCGGCTTCTGCAATTCGGGTCTTGAGAAGATACGATTCTTTCCCGTATTAGAACGTGTGGTAACAAAATTGACTGGACTGAAGCCGCGTCAAGATGAGGCGGCACATGCGGAGTCGAAACACGTGGAGACGTTGCCATGATCGATCCGTTGCCCGACGCTACATCGAGCGATCAAGTTACGACGCACAGTCGTGTGGATGGAGAGCCTGTTCGATGGGGAACTGGTTGGATAAGCGGAGTCCTTGGAATCACTTTGGGAATCTTTGGATTCGGCGCGGTGGTTTGCATGCGATTTCCGGATTGGCTCACGATGCCTGCATTGCGAGAACTTTATCCGCTTCCAGTCTTGAGAGTGCTTCTCCAAGCGGTTCTGGTGGTTGGATTTGGGTTAGGGATAATCAGTCTCTCGCTCCGCAAGAAGCCAATACTGGGCGGAATCGCCTGCGCGCTTGCGATGATGGCGGCTTTGTTGGGTGGAGCGCAAGTGCCCATTGGGCAGAACACGACACCGGAAGGGCCATTTTTCGGTCTGGATTGGTTTCTGTTAAATCTCTTCGTCTGGACCACTATCTTTATCCCGCTTGAGCGAATGTTTGCCTTGCGGGCAGAGCAGCCCATATTTCGACACGGTTGGCGCACGGATTTAAGTTATTTCTTAGTGAGCGCGGTCTTGATTCAATGGACCACGATCGCCACGTTGAAGCCAGCTGAGACGCTATTCGCGTGGACGGTGGATATGGAGTGGAGGCGATGGATTGGTTCGCAGCCTATTATTCTCCAGATACTTGCAATATTATTGATCACCGACTTTGTTCAGTATTGGGTTCATCGCGCCTTTCACCGTATTCCTTGGTTGTGGCGATTTCACAGCATTCACCACTCCGCAGAGGCGATGGATTGGCTTGCAGGGTCTCGTTTGCATATTGTCGACGTACTCGTCACGCGTTCGTTGACCTACATCCCATTATTTGCGTTAGGCTTTTCCGAGTGGGCGTTGGTCATCTACGCCGTTTTGGTATCTGTCCAGGCGACGATGATCCATGCAAACCTCCGATTCCTTTTTGGCCCGCTTCGTTACTTCTTCGTGACTCCTCAATTCCATCATTGGCATCACAGCGATGAATCGGAGGGGATCGATAAAAACTTCGCTGTGCATCTTCCCGTTTGGGATTTTCTATTTGGGAGCTTTTTCTTGCCTGGTAATCGATGGCCTCGGAGCTATGGAGTTCATGGTGAGAAGTTACCCGAGGGATTCGTAAGGCAACTGGCCGTTCCCTTTCGTCGCGCCATCAATGATCCGATGCGGTCGAGTCGTCGGAATAGCGAGGACGAATAAGGAGGACAAGGACGATAGAAATGACAGCGACACTCGCGAACACGCTGAAAATCCCGAACAGCGGAACGTTACGGTCTTGAAGTTCGCCAAAGCCCCAATCGGCGAGACCGCCACAACTGATACTGACCAAATTCATCAGTCCGTATCCACTGGCTCTCAAGTGCGGTTTTGTGATTTGGCAAAGGATCGGCATATTGTTGCAATCAAAGAATCCCCAGCCCAGTCCGAAGAGCACCAAGAATAAGATTGCGACCAGGAGCATTCCCGTTTGCGGTGCGTAGCCTACGCCGAACATCGATGGGACGATCATCGACATGCCTAGAGCGCTCACGTAGATACGGCCCCGGGAAGTTTTCATCATCCAACGATCAGCCAGCCAGCCGCCGATGATGGCGCCGACAATCGCCGCGACCTGCCAGTAGAGGGTTGCTGAGACTCCTGCCATGCCTTGACCAATTCCGAACTCCTCTTTCAAGATGGATGGCATCCAATCTCGCACCACCCAAGCGGCAAGGGCAGGAAGGGTGAAATACAGCACGAGGAGCACGAAAGACCCATTCGACAGGAGCGATTTGGTTGACGACAAAATCGATACAGACTCCCGTTTTTCGCCGTTGAGTTGGGGAGAGTCGCGGAGAACGAGGAACAGGGGGAATGCGTAGAGAATTCCCACGAGCCCGCAGGCAGCGAATGCCCATCGCCATCCGAGGTCGGGGCTGTCCGCCACATAGCCACTAAAACCGCCGAGAATCACTCCTGCGTAGATTCCCATTTGGTGAAGCCCGACGGCTCTCGAACGAGTGCGTCCCACATGGTAGTCGGCGATGAGAGCTAATGCAGCGGGAATGTAGAACGCTTCGCTGATACCCATCGCCGCTCTAGCGAATAGAAGTTGCTCGTACGTAGTGACTTGCCCGGTAGCCCACGTTACCAGTGACCAAAAGAATAGGCTCGCGATGATCACTCCGCGGCGTCCGAATTTGTCTGCGAAATAACCTCCAAATGGACTGACAAACGCGTAGGTCCATTTGAACAATGCGAGAATCCAGCCCCATGCAGCATCGTTATCGATTCCAGCAACATCCTGCATCACCGAAGCCTTCATCGAGGCGAGCATTTGGCGATCCAGGTAGTTCAGCAGAGCAACGGGCACCAGCAATGCCACGACGATCCAAGCCAGAGATGTCTGCGACTTGGCAGAACCATGAGAAGAGTTCATTGTAGCCCCGCCTACTTTCCGATTCGTGCTTGATATTCCTGATCAAGGGAGAGAGAGGGGGGATAGTCTAGCAAATCAAGGCCGCGTGCGGGGTACGGCCAATGAAATGACAAAACGGACTCTACATTGGATTTGGCAATACAACCTCTGGCTTCAAGGCCTCCACTTGGATGGCAGTGGGCACGGAAGTTGGGATCGATATCGCAGTGGTCGAAGCGCTGAGGGAATCTGATGCGGAAGCTTGAACGACAGCGGGTGCCTGAACAAAGACTTCTTCGGGCCCACCTGCGGTGCGCATCATGTTTCGAATCGCTGGCTCCAGATTCTTCGCGTGGAAGGCCAAGCTCGAAACGCGTCCGCTGCGTGCGATATTCAAACCGACAGCACGTCCCTCGATGTCTACGAGAGGACCTCCGCATTGATGGGGAAGGAGTACCGTGTCGTGCTGCATGACATTTTGAAAGCCGGTAGCGCGTGCGCTGATTTGGCCGTTCACCTCCATTTCCGTGCTATCGAATAAAGAACTGGTAAGGTCCATCATCTGCGCGGCAATCGAGACTTTGCGTTCATCACGAAGAATGTCCAAGGCGACCGATTGCCCAGCCTTCAACTCGCGCAGTCGGCTCAGAACTTCCTCCATCGAGGCGTACGAAATCCCTTCGATGGATTGAATGATATCTCCGACTCTCAGACCGGCTCGATCCGCACCACCACCATCGACGACTGATTCGATCACAGCACCCGTATCGCCGGTTGGGGGTGGACCTAATCGTACGCCTAGAACCGGTTTTTCCTTCCGGATGTTACGGTTGGCAACGCTTAAAACTCCGATCGTGAGTGGGGTGGCTCGTAGGTCGGTGCTGATCAGCCAACCTCCGACGGGAATTTCTTCTGATGTTCCCCATTGGATTGGGAGCAAACCAGTTCGCTCAACCTTAATCAGAACCAAGTCCATGTCGTCGAGTCGCGCTCGCACTTGGCCGATCGCTTTGGTCTGATCCCACAGTTTGACATCGAACTTTTCTGGCACTTCACTGGATTTGGACACGATCCATCCATCGGGATGAACCACCGCACCGAGAGCAGCCTGTCGGTTCCGAACAATGATCTGCACCGTTGACTTGAATGCATCTCCAACCGAATCTTGGAATGCTCTTAGCGTTTGACGGTGAGTACGCTGATGGGCTCGGTCCGTAAAATTTTGAAACTCTCGTCCCAACGTCCCTGCGCCCTGTTGGACGAGAAGAGAACTTCCCTCTTCGTAGTTCGAGGAGGCCGTGCCATGTCCAATCGCCAGAGATAGTAACGAGCTATCCAATCGAACTTGGTCGATCAAATCGAGCACGCAAAAGGAGGCGAGTGACCCAACCAGGAATACTCCAAGCGACCGTTGTATCACTCGTTTCATCTACGGCTCCTTACTATTCCTTCGTTTCCAAATGATTCGCGACTCGCCATTCCGATTGCGTTCCACGCTGCTTGGCGAGCATCCATTATAAGTGGTCGTGAAACCGCCGAACAGAAAATTATGGTTGGTTCTGCAGGCGAGTTCAGTGGAGGGCGAAAGCCTGCGCCCCCGTGTCTCAACGCTGGTGCGAGAGCAAACAGCGAGGTTTAAGGGTTCAAGGAACCGATCATGATTCGCACGATCATTCTTCTCGAATTGCGTTCCAATTCGACTTCTACCGAATCACCCGGAACCATTGCATCGACGGAATCTTTCAGTTCTTTGAACACGGTGATCTTTTGACCGTCAAACCGCACAATGATGTCACCCGGTTCAATGCCTGCCCGATCCGCGGGCCCTTTCGGGGTAACCCGCTCGATCACGCAGCGGCCTCCGCTATCTTCAACACTCGCTCCCTCTACACCAATGTAGGGGCGAAAGCCGGGGAGCGATCCCCATGCTTCACTGCGGATCAATCGCTCGTGACTTTTGTAGAAGACATCGAGCGGGACGTGCATGTTTTCGTCGACTTCAACGCCGATCCGGCTGTGGATTCCAATCAGCTTGCCTTCCAGGTCGAACAGGGGACCGCCACTATCTCCTCCGATCAATGCGCAATCGGTGATCAAGGTCGAGTCGATGTTGCGAAGTAATCGTCCGATTCGAACCACCGCTGGGCGATCTTCCTGCCAACCGCCGGGGTGACCGACCGCCATCACCCAACTACCTGGTTGCAGATCGGTCGAACTTCCTAGCGACGCGTGTGGCCAAGGGTTGTCGGGGCTTCGGACGGGATGGACGATCTTGACCAACCCGGCATCTTCATTGCGGTTGAGACCTAGCGACTTGCCCTCAACGCGGGTTCCATCGTGCAAGACAACATGGATCCGTTGATTGGGACGACCGGCCACGTGTGCGGCGGTCAGGATGTATCCGTCGCCGCTAACGATGACTCCGCTCCCCTGTGTATTGCCGTGTTGCAAATTGACCGTGACCAAGGGCGCACGCTTCGCGACTTCGGTTTGCTGCTTTTGCAAGCTGACCAGTTGTTGTTTGTTGTTGGGATCGGTCCCTTTCGCGATCCTCGCGATCTCATCGGACAGAGGCACCTTGGTGAGGGCAGTGGGAGCGTCCAAAGAAGTCGAGAAGTAGAGCGGAAGAGCGGGGCGAAGAGCCGTTCGTTGCTCCCCCTCTTGCTCTTGGACCTTGTCCTGTGCGCTGACCCATCCGCTTGAAAAGGCGATGGCGAGACCGAAGAAGCAACCGGAAATCTGGAGCCACAAACCGGACGGATGCTCGGCGACCGGCTCAGTAGGAGTAAAGCCGTTGTATCGAATCACTTGGGTCACAGGAAACTCCGAAGTACGGGTTTCGCCTTGCATACGACTTGGGGGATCGAAGCAAGACCATTACATTGGGTGCAACCGATCTAAACGGCTGTGGAATCGATTATTCGCTAAGCGCAGTCAAATTGAAACCCACCGACTTTAAGAAAAATCCAAATCTCCCCGTTCACGACAGCATTGGTATGCGGGTTGTAGGAGGTGTAGAAGGTTTAAGGAGAGCCATGCGATGACTTGCCGTCTGATTGTCGGATGCGGATACGTGGGGATGGAGGTGGCGAAAACGTGGCTTGCCAAAGGGGACCGTGTGCTTGCTGTTACCCGTTCTGCAAGTCGGGCATCGGAGCTTCGACACTCTGGAATCATCCCGATTATTTGGAATTGGCTCGAGGCCCCTGGCGAAGCATTTCTTCGTGAATGGCGAGGAATATCGTTGGCAGAATCGATCTCAACGGTGCTCATCGCAGTCTCGCACGCGCCTGTCGAAGAGGTCCCACATTCGGAATCGCATACGCGGGGATTGGAAGAATTGAGGCAATTGCTCGCGAAGGGCGAAACGGAAGACGCTTCGGTATCGCAGGAGAGAGTGCGGTGGATTTACTTGTCGACGACAGGCGTGATGTCGGGGGTGAACGACGGTAGCTGGATCGATGAGCAAGCTTCCGTACAGCCCCAACGGCCCGGGCCAATCGCGGCGGCTGCGGCAGAAGAGTGGATTGCGAGAAACCATGCAGATGGTGATTTTGTTGTCTTGCGGCCGGCCGGGATCTATGGCCCTGGAAGGCTGCCTAACTGGCAAGCGATCCGGGACCAAACTCCTTTGGGTGCCGATCCCGACAGTTACCTCAACTTGATTCACGTGAAAGACCTTGCTGATACCATCGTCTACTTCAGCGAACATACTCCCAAGCATTCGCTTTACTGTGTCAGCGACGGCAATCCCGTTCCGCGAGGGGACTACTACCGATTCATCGCCGAGCTAGGAGGTTTTCCCGAGCCTCGCTTTGCTTCCCGCGAGATGTCCGGATCTCTGTCTGCATCAGGGGCATCCGAGGCGCTTCGCTCCAAGCCTCCTCGATCGTCCGTTAACAAGCGGATCGATTCGCGTCGGTTGCTGAGCGAGCTCCCATTTCGCTTTCGGTTTGAAGATTTTCGAAGCGGGTTGCAGGATGGATTGCCCTTTCCCAAGCTGCCGTTGTCCTCTTAACGACCTTCCGAGCGACCCGCGTGGGTCTGCAGCTCCACGTCTTTTGCATTAGTTATTCTTAATGAGCGCCAACAGGCATGCCAAAGCGTCGCTACGACATGTTGTCGCCCGTCTGTTATTTTCGTAAGTTGTTTTCTAGTATGGAGTTACGAAACATGACTCACGGCGAGAATTCAGATGTGCTAGCACTGTAGCGGGAGTCGAAACGGCATTTTCTGGCCAAGTCGGGGAAAGAGAGTTTCCCAAAAAGGGACGATTCGGGTATCCTGAGGTCGTTGTCAGAACATGATCGACAGCCGATCGGAATCTGCGACAGCCCAGTCATCCAAGCGATGGTTGGAGCTCTTTGAAAAGCGAGAGTCGAGCCTACGGCCACGGGCTTTGCTCCTCACCGCCGAAGAAGCAGTCGGTCGGTACTTTTTGGAGAGTTCCACCACATTCTCGCAACTGTGAGCACCTGGCTTCTGTGTTGGACACAGGAGTTTGGGAGGCCGCAGTAAGATCCAGCACCGCGTCTCAGAACGGAAACTTAGAGGGCTTGCTGCGACGGACCGGGTGTCGCACCGGTCGGCTGTTTTCTTTTCTTCAGGAAATGGTCTCTAGGTTGACTTCTCCCACGGTTCACATCCCTGTGATGATGCAGGAGATATTGGAATGGTCTGGGCTGGAAGTCGAAGGACGCAGCCCCGATTCCTCGTTTGTTTGGATCGATGGCACGTTGGGAGGAGGCGGTCATGCGCTGGCGATGCTTTCCCGAATGCGTGACGGCGATTTATTTGTAGGGATCGATCGGGATCCTGTTGCCGTCGAGCGATCCGAGTTGCGGTTGCAGGCCAACCGCAATTGGACCTGTCGAGCGAAACTCATCGCGACATCGTATCGTGACATCCCTCGCTACATCCAGGATGGAGACATCGAGCCTGCCGATGGAATCCTCCTCGACTTGGGATTGTCCAGCGATCAGTTGGCGGACCCTGCGCGAGGATTCTCATTCAAATTGGGTGGGCCGCTTGATCTGCGATTTTCCGAAGACAGCGGAATACCTGCGTCGCAACTTCTCCAGATCGCTACCGAGAAAGAAATCGCGGACATTATCTACCAATATGGGGAAGAGCGGTTCAGTCGGCGCATCGCGAGGGCCATCGTCGCGCGGCGACTAGACGATCCGATAGAGACTGCCGAGCAACTCTACGATTTGATCCACCGCGTCATCCCTGGGAAGATCCACGGTCGAATCGATAGTGCGACTCGTACCTTTCAGGCTTTGCGTATCGCTGTGAATCACGAACTGGATCATCTCAAAGAGGCGCTCCAGTGGCTTCCTGCCTGTTTGAAGCCGAACGGTCGTTTGTTGATCATTTCCTTCCATTCCTTGGAGGATCGGATGGTCAAGCATGCGTTTCGCGACCATCCCCAATTGGAAGTTCTCACGCGTAAACCCCTCTTGCCGACCGAACGAGAAATCGAGGAAAACCCACGATCTCGCAGTGCCAAACTGCGGGTCGCACAGCGTCGAGCTGACGGGTAAAGTTACCGGCAACTCAGCAGATAGCGTCTTGCTTCGGTAAAGAACGCTTGGAAATCACTGCGCTGGTAATCGGGGTACGTCCATGGCATTGCATTCCACTTTTGATCTCGAAAGGCGAGAGTGACTTCTGCGTATACGCCGTCTTGAAGATAGATGCGATGCTCGCGATTCTTCGTCGAGGCAAGTACCAATTTCGTCATCGCGAGATATCCCGGGTCGATATTGAGAGGTCGAGGTTCGGAATACGTCGCAAGATTAGCAAACTCTTCCTCCCACCCGTTGGTCGTACGCTTATCAGCAGACAAGCAACCGGGGTTGTAGAGCGGCCGGCATAACGCGAATTGTTTCCAGAGTCCTTCTCCCATGGTTCGGTGGTAGTACTCCGACTCGCGGAAGGCGAATCGTTCGCTGAGCAACGGGATGTCTCCCCAAGCTTGGCGAACCCGATCCCAAACCCAATCCAATGCTTCGGGGTAGCGGCTGAAGGCACCGATCAATTGGATGCAAGGCGGATACGATTTGATGTCCCCCATGTCGATGCAATCTCTTTATTTAGAGTTGTGTCCGCGAAGGACTCGGAACGGCTCCAAATCGATGTCTGTCTCTTCGCCGAACATAAGTTGTTGCATGAGAAGGGCTGTTCCCGTGGACCAATGGAGTCCATGCCGGAAGTGGCCGGAAGCCACAAACACATTCTCCTGCCCGGGCACCGTCCCCAGGTAGGGGTAGCTATCAAAGGATCCTGGTCGAAGTCCCGCCCAGGTGCGTTCGACTTTGGCGTGTTTTAGATCGGGTAGAACCGATCCTGCCCACTCGCGCAACTCGGAGATCATCGACTCCGTCGTCGACGTGTCGAAACCCACTTCCTCCTCGCATGAACCCGCCAGCAGATAGCCGTCGTCGCGAGGTACCAGATACCGATGCCCTTCATTGATGATAAACGGGAACTTCGGTGCATCCAGTTTGTAAAGAACCATCTGACCGCGGACTGGCATGATCCCTGTCTCGATGCCCCATAACCCGAGCAGTTGTCGGGACCAAGCCCCCGCAGTGAGGCATACACGCAATGTACGGATCGTCTTTCCGGTCTGATCTCGACCTATCAAAGTCGAGGCTGCCCCCACATGTCCTGCATCACGCTCGAAGGAAACGATTTCTCGGTCGTTCGCGAGATGAACGCCCAGTCTCCGATTAGCTTCCACCAAGGCGTCGATGTGATACGGATTGCGGACT
The DNA here is from genome assembly GCF_001610875.1 of Pirellula sp. SH-Sr6A. NCBI lineage: Bacteria > Pseudomonadati > Planctomycetota > Planctomycetia > Pirellulales > Pirellulaceae > Pirellula > Pirellula sp. SH-Sr6A. Next base: position 343,512 of record NZ_CP011272.1, read on the forward strand.
CGGCAGTCATCCGGCAGCCACCAACATTCGCCGTCCATCCGAAAGGGGAGGGAATTGGCTAGTGCGGGGATACGCTCCCTCGACTCTTGCGATGTGAGCCGTTCATAAGCGATTCCGTGATCGTCCCACCACATCTCATTGGCGATGAGGGTTGCGCGTTCGGCAGGAGTTCTGGCGAGATAGACTCCACCGCATTCGCGATATTCGCTGTCAATGCCCGTGAGATCGCGCAACTCTGCTGCCCATCTTCGGTGCAATCGATGGGAGAGAGCCCGCAGTTGCTCGATGGGGTCGAGCGCTTCGACGGTCGCTCCCGCTGGTAGGATGCCAGCACCCGCCCACGAAGCCCCCCGCCCAAAGCGCCCGCGATCGACCACGAGTACCTTCCATCCCTGTTTCGCACACTGGTAGGCAATCGAGAGCCCGATCACTCCGCCCCCGCAGACCAGCAAATCCCATCCATCTTGATCCATGCGAATCACTCGTGCTTAGGTAACAGTTCGCCGCTCTTGTACCGGGCCCAATAGCGATCCAGTTCAGAACGGATTCGATTGCTTAGCAAAAAGACTCCGATCAAGTTGGGGATAGCCATCGAGAGGATCATCATGTCACTAAAGTCAAGAATGTTTGTAGGGCTAACAACCGAACCTAGGAACGTGAAGGTGAGGAACAGTACTTTATAAGGGAGGCTGGATCGATTTCCGAACAATGCCACGCAGCAACGTTCCCCGTAATAGGACCAGGAAACGCAGGTGGAATACGCAAACAGGAAAACGGCTAGGTAGAGGATGTACTTGAACCACTCGAAGCTCGCGTTCTGGGTGAACGCAGCCAGCGTGATCATCGATCCCTTGTTGTCCTGCGCCAGTTGGAGGATCTCAGGTTGTCGGTAGACACCGGTGACGACAATCGTCAATGCCGTGAGCGTGCAGACAACAACCGTGTCGATGAAAGGTTCGAGAAGAGCGACCATCCCTTCACTTACAGGTTCTTTGGTCCTCGCAGCCGCGTGAGCGATCGCAGCGGATCCGGCCCCGGCTTCGTTGGAGAAGCAGGCTCGTTTGATTCCGAGAACCATGACTCCCAAAAAGCCACCATACAGACCATCGGGTGTGAAGGCGCCTCGAAAGATCTCGCTTACCGCATATGGGATTTGAGAGAAGTTCATTCCGAGGATGGATAGACAGACCACTAGATAAGCTAGGCACATGAACGGCACGACTCGGCCTGCAAAATTGCCGATCGACTTGATCCCTCCGATGATTACGGCCCCAACCAAGACCACCATGACAACGCCATAAATCCATGGATACTGTCCTGGTCTCAAAAAGGAAAAGACCTCCTCCGATTGCAGTGCATTCAGCGATTGAACGACTTGGTAAGAGTTGCCTCCTCCGAGCGATCCACCGATGCAGAGGAAGGTAAAGGCGATGGCGAGCACCGATCCTAACGGGCCGAGTCCCATGCGGGCGAGACCGTCTCGCAAGTAAATCATTGGGCCCCCTAACACCAGCCCTTCCTCGTCGGTGCGCCGATACATAACGGCGAGCGTGCATTCCGAAAACTTGCTCGTCATCCCAAGCAGTCCGCAGACGATCATCCAAAAGGTTGCCCCTGGTCCCCCTTGTCCAATCGCGATGGCAACGCCGGCGATATTTCCCAGACCAACGGTTCCGGACAAAGCGGATGCCAACGCTTGGAAGTGGGAAACGTCCCCTTGATCATCTTTTTCATCATAGGTGCCTCGAATCAGTTCGATGGCATGGTAGAAGCCCCGCAAGTTGATAAAGGCCATCCGTAAGGTGAGGAACACACCCCCGAAAAGGAGCCAAATCACGACGAAAGGGACGCTGGTTCCCAGAAACTCTTTGGTTCGAAAATCGTAAAACAACACCAGTTCGAGAGGCTTGACGAGCCAAGTTCCGAACACGCTATCGACTTGATCCACCCAGTCCTTTTTCGCATCAGGACTTTCGTTTGCGGCCTTGGTCGCAGATGACTTGGGGGGCAAAGTAGCCGGGAGTTCCAACGCATGGGATTCCGCAGCGGTCCGTCTCTTTGGCTCTTCCGCACCGAACGCTTGGGGGCCACCCAAGACAATCGTCATCAACGAGCCAATCATCATCAACAAGAGAGCCGACCATTGAGCCTTCATGCTGACGAGCATTCGTGAACCGGTGGAACACGGCACGACATTGCTGCTTGCCATCTCAGATTCCTTTTCCATCCAAGGGGTATTTGCATGAGAGGATTAACGGGTAGGTCGTATGCTACACAACGTGGGGCAAGTTGCTAGAAGTTCTTGGGGATAAGTAGGTTTCAAAACAGAGAATTCCCCTTATGATTCCCTCATCGCGGACGCGAGAAACTACCCAACTGTTCCATTTTCCATCAGCCGAAAATCCTATCGCTATGGCCAGCACCCATCCTTGGATTGCAAAACGAACTCTTGCATTCGACTCGAGCGGTATCCGCAAAGTCTTTGAATTGGCGGCGAAGCTGACGAATCCGATCAATCTCTCGATTGGCCAGCCCGATTTTGATGTGCCGCAGCCGATTCGTTTTTCTGCTATCGAAGCCATCGAGTCAGGACGCAATGCTTATTCGCCCACGCAGGGAATCCCGCCACTCGTCGATAAACTTCAAAAGGAAATTCAAAAGAAATGGAATCACGAGGATCGCAAGGTTTTTGTCAGTTCCGGTACTTCTGGCGGCTTGGTCCTCTCGATGCTTTCGCTCGTCGACCCAGGGGATGAAGTCATCATCTTCGATCCCTATTTCGTGATGTATGTCCCGCTGGTCCAACTCGTAGGGGGTGTACCCGTTCTGATCGATACCTACCCCGATTTCCGCATCGACCTCGACAAGGTGCGAGATGCGATTACTCCTCGGACCAAGCTGGTCCTATTCAACTCCCCTGGGAATCCCACCGGCGTGACGGCGAGTGTCGAAGAGATCGAAGGGCTGGCGAAGCTGTGCAAGGAGAAGAACATCGCTTTGATCTCGGATGAAATCTATTCCGGATTTCATTTCGATAGCCCGATGTGCTCCCCGGCCAAGTTCAACGAAGACACCATTGTGATCGACGGCTTTTCGAAGAGTCACGCAATGACTGGCTGGCGATTGGGATATGTGCACGGGCCCTCGCAAGTCATTCAAACCATGTTGAAGATTCAGCAGTACTCGTTTGTTTGCGCACCGACTCCGTTCCAATGGGCTGCGCTGGCTGCGTACGATCACGATATGACTCAGTACTATCGCGATTACGCTTCGAAACGGGATCGAATCGTCGAGGGCTTGAAAGATGACTACGAATTCACCACCCCAGGCGGTGCGTTTTATATCTTTCCGAAAGCTCCCGGGGGAAGCGGCAGCCGATTCGTGGAACGCTGCATTGCAAACGAGTTGCTGGTTATCCCTGGGAACATCTTCTCGCAGCGAGACACCCACTTCCGAATTTCATTCGCTGCAAGCAACGAGACCTTGGACCGCGGTATCGATGTCCTCCGTAAACTCGCTAGAGAATAAGAGTCACTCGCGATCGAAGGCGGATCGCGTTTCTCTCAATGGCAGCTAGAGTCGGGCCAAGTAAATCGACATGGCTATGCCTACCACGCATAGTAACCCTGCAACCAAAATCGCGAATGTCGAGCCAAACGCTCTGCGAAATTCGTTGCGATCGATCGCTTCGATGTAGCGATGGTGTCGAACAACTGAAAGGAAGATGACGACGGTCCCCACGATGACCAGCGAAATGCCCAAAGGTAAAGAAACACCCAATCGATTGGGTTCGTCCTGAAAACGCTGGCTGGCCAATTCACGAAGAAAAAAACCGAATCGTGCAATCACGAAGCCAAATCCCATCATCGCGACACCGGTGCGAATCCATGCGAGAAAGGTTCTCTCGGCAGCCATGTAAATGCGAGGGTCTTGTTCGGGGTCACCGGTCGCCATCGTATCGTCCTCTCCCTCTGCCCCTGTGTTCATACATTGTCATTGTCGGCCTCTCAAGTTCGCGGGTTTGCTTTAAACGCTCTTGGTGGGTATTTCGACTTCGCAAATGGTTCCACCCTCTGCTCGGCTCATGAATTTCATCGTCCCGCCGATCCCTTGAATGACATTGCGGGTCAGGAACACTCCGAGCCCCATTCCTTGCCCCACTTCCTTGGTCGTAAAGAAGGGTTCGCCGATACGGCGCGAGACTTCCTCGCTGAGTCCTGTACCGCTATCGGTAATTGTTACCTCCCACTTCTTGAACCCAGGTGCATTATCTTGTTCACGAATCGTCAATGTCACGATCGCTTCGGGGGGAGAGGCGTCGAGTCCATTTTGGATTAAATTTCGCAGCGCCTGCGAGAGGGCTTGCTTGGGAAGCAACCCCCTTCTTTCGGCGATGTCTGCTGGCAAATCGACGACGACGCGATGCGGTTCTCGCATGGCTTGGACGGTTTCTTGGATGAGCTCAGAGAGGGAGATCGGGTGCAAATGTTCCGCTGCGGCTTCTCCTGCCCCGCTTTTCATCCGATGCAAAATATCGCGGCACCGGTTCAGCTCCTCACGAATCAATTCCACATCGCGCCGAATGCCCGACGAAACCTCGTACTTCTCAAGATTACGAGAAAGCTCCTTTGCAACAACGGCGATGGTCGACAGCGGACTGGCAAGCTCATGTCCCGCTCCTGCTGCCAACGTCGCCATGGCTTCTAGCCGTCGCGATCTCTCCTTTTCCTGTTCTGCGATGGCCAGTTGTTTCTCCCGTTCCCGAAGCTGCCCTGCGAGCATGGTGACGAAAAACGTGATCACGCAGGAGCTGGTTGCAAAGGCGACAAGAAACGCGAACTTGGAAACTCCCCAAGGTGCGTTGGGATCCAGTGGGGAATTGGCGATGACATCGATCGATCGTGCCTCATTCAGTAGCCAGCTAACCCCTGCGACCGAAAGGAATGCAACCACCCAAGCTAACTGGCGAGGCAGGATCATCCCCGCGATCGCTATGTTTGCGAAGTAGAAGATAAGAAAGGGGTTGGCGCCGCCCCCTGTGAAATAGAGAAGCCCCGTCAGCGTGACAACATCCATACAGAGAATCGCAGTGAGAACGCGACTGCCGATCGAGTCGTCGGTGGCCGCATCGGCCACAAGAGAGCTCGACGATTCGTACCCAACTCTGGACGGGGAGTGTGCAAGTGAATTTCGAAGCCGTCTAGCCCATACCCCCAAACCAATGTTGCTTGCGGCAGTCCAGGCTACCAGTGCGAGAAGCGGTAAGAGGGGGAGTGGTATCAGGACCAGCAGAACCACAGAACCAATCACCAATAACTGGCCCGCAACCGCCACCCAACGCAATTGCGTTAACCAGATCGCGGTGGAAATGTGGGGTTCCGCGAGAGAGTATCGTACCCCTTCACTCATCATCAGCTACTCACACAGAAAAAACAAAGGGCATCGTGATTCGCTCCGCCATGATCCGGCCTGAACGCTCGATGCCCTGTTCGCTAATGACGCCGACCGCATTATCAGACCATGCGGTGGACCTTTTGTAACCCGATACTAACCGCGGCGTTCTTCCAAACGGACCGACTTACCGGTGCGTCCACGCAAGAAGTAGAGCTTTGCACGGCGAATAACCGATCGGCGCTTCACCTCGATCTTGTCGATACGTGGCGAATGAACTGGGAACTTACGTTCGACACCTTCACCAGCCACAATGCGGCGAACGACGAACATTTCACGGGTTCCCGATCCACTCTTAGCAATCACGGTTCCACTGAAAACCTGGATCCGTTCTTTGTTGCCTTCCTGAATCTTCGTGTGGACATCGACTGTGTCCCCAATCCCGAACGTATCCACTTTATCCTTCAGGGAAGACTGTTCAACCAATTGGAGCAATCGTTGGCTCATGATTCCAAAAACACCAAAACGAGGCAAACTTCTAGTCAATTCAAGCGGAATATGTTGACAAGGCGATCGAACTTTGGGAAGGCCAAACTACAGCTTTTCCACGTTTTTGGGGCTAGGAGAGAGAAAATATCAGGGATTCGAATGCAAACCTCGCCCTGTATTCGTTGCTGTGGCTCCCTTTGAGTTTGAGCTCCAAATCGACCAAGGCCTGAAGTAGGTTCTTTGCCCGAGCACGACCGATTCGACGCAATCGGGCCTCGGATTTGGCCAAATCGAATCGGTTGAAGCCAGCCTTTTCCAAGGCCGAGCCCAGCGAAACTTTGTCCCCCTCTTTTTCGCACTGCTCGATCCATTGAGCCGCGACTCCGTAACGGCGGAGTGACCAAGAAATCTGGGCGGCGAGCCCGACGGTGGTTTGCCCAGCGTGGAGCAGTTTTTCTAGCTGCTCCAAGGCTACCGAGGTCTTTCCATCTGCAATCGCATCGGCGACCTCCCAAGCTGTCTGGGTTCGCCAACCGCCGATCAGCTCCGCGACTCTATCGTTTGGAACATTCCCTTTCCCATCCTTGAACAACGCGAGCTTGGCGAGTTCGCAGTCGATCAGTCCGCATACAGCTCCAATGCGTTCGACGACCAAAGCTGCTTGGTTGGCTGTGAGTTCGAGCCCATGCCGGCTTTTTCCCCACGAGACGACCCATTGTTGCAAGGCTTTATCGTCCGGGGGATTTCCCCACGATGCTTTCTGCGGAGGGGTGCATTTGACGAGCTTCCCCTTCTTCGAAATCGCAGTGTAGAGCTTTGTGTTGGCTGGAAATGTCTGGATTTCGAGAATCAGCGAGCAATCGCTGGATTGGGAGTCGGCCCATTTTTCAAGCGATTCGCGGTACTTGCTGATGAATTTGTCCGCATTGCGGACCACCGCGATGCGGATCCCCAAATCATCAAACAAGGAACGAGTCGACAACTGATCGTGCACATCGCGCCATGCCGCCTCGTCCCCTTCAAAACTCCGGACAGACTCCGCTTCAATCCCGCTCCCCATAACCCAGTGGCGGATCGATTCGCGCCGCAAGAAATCGTCGCTACCAAAGCACGCGATAAGATAAGGCAGAGGTCGCGCTACGGTACTATCCAAGAATTCAAAGGCTTGCTGTGCCGTTGCCTTTTCTGCCAATGTGCTTCCTCGTTCCGGCCAGAAAAAAGAAAATCCCATATCCTCCGCAAAACAACGCGGTCGAGTATAGCGATCCTGGCAATGGCCGAGAATAGATCGCGTCAATCTCACCCCAAAAGCGGGTTCAAGGCGAGCCCCGAAAGTTAGGACTCGCCTCGTCCACTGCGCAAGGAATTCGAGTTTACTTTCCTAGGGATTTTTCGATCAGAGCGACCAATTCATCGTTTTCCGGGGTCACAGCGGAACTGAACCGGCCCACGACCTTGCCATCCCGATTGACAACGAACTTTTCGAAATTCCACTTCACCTTACCAGCAGGGAGCGGGGTCGTTTGCTGGGTCGTAAGATACTTGTAGAGATCGCAAGCGTTATCGCCGTTGACTTCTACTTTGTCGAGCATGTCGAAGGTGACTTGGTACTTGCTGGTGCAGAACTCTCGGATCTCCTTGTTGCTGCCCGCTTCTTGTCCACCGAACTGATTGCAGGGGACGCCTACGACGACCAATCCCTTCGATTCGTATTTCTCAAACAACTTTTGGAGGCCTTCGTATTGTTTCGTGTAACCACACTTGCTGGCGACATTTACGAACAAAACCACTTTCCCTTTGTACTTCGCCAAATCGACAGGCTTCCCGTCGAGATCTTTCATTTGAAACGCCAAGGAAGGGGGGACGTCCGTCTTCTTTTCGTCGGCCATAACTGGGGAATTCATGCAAGGGGTACAGACGTAACCGGACATCATGGCCATTGCCACAATACCTGCAAACAACGATTTGTAATTCGACATGGGGACCTCGAAATGGGGAGGGAAATGGGAGCTGGGAAATGGACGGAGACGAGGAATCCTCGCGAAAGGCGGGCGGTTTTTACTCGGCCGAAGCGAGTTCACCCGGGCTTTCACGCTAGGAGTCACGCCCGCTACGACAAGACATTGTACGCGACCGAGTCAAGTCGGATCAGTCTACCCGGCGGATTGTGACGCGACGGGCTTCCGTTTCTTGGCCACAAACGCCAGATGATGATCCAGGTGATGGATATAGTTTTCAAGCATATCCGACAGAGTTACTTTTCCACCCTCGGTGTGAATGCCGAAGCGTTCGAAGGCGTTGTCTGGTAAGTGTCGCAGAATGGTCGCCGTCATGCAGCGGTTTCGATGAAACAGATCGACGGCGTCGTGCGCTGAAAGGAGTTCGCTACCGGGAAGACTAGCGAAGGCTGTCTCATCAAAACCGACCAAGAGCGGAATGGGCATGCTGGCAATTCGCTTCATCCGATCGCTCCCGATCAAATCGGCATCTAGCAAATGAATTGCGATCTTTTGTAGCGACCAAGAACCATCCGGCGGAACCGCCTGCAATTGCTCGGAAGTAACCCCTTCGTAAGCCTGCTTTAGTTTCTCACCACCTTTTTCGTAAACGTCGATGCGTTTGCGATCGAACATGCTTGTTCACCTTTCATTCCTGGAGTCAACGAACCGGTAGAGAGTATCATAGCGAATCACGCCCGCCCCATTTTATTCTCTTCGAAAGAATCGCTTCCCCATCATGGATTGGGCCACCTTGGAAACGCGCAAACGACGTAATTGGTTTCTGGTCGTGATTGCATGGATGCTGGGGGCGACCCCTTTCGAAACATCCCTGTCACAAGAAAAGCGACCTGCGGAACAAATCGCTGCACCGCCAAGTTCGCTACAAAGTTCGCCGTCAGCAACGGCCGATCATTGGCTTCTACACCCGAGTGCGCGGATGCCCCGCACGGCGATCGAGAGAGCCAAGTTCCCGGTTGTGGATTGCCATACCCACTTTTGGGTCAAAGGTCGGCATGACGAAGACCTTTTGCGACGGTACGTCGCCATGATGGATCGCAACAACATCGCGATTTCGGTTTCTCTCGATGGAACGCTTGGCCCACAACTAGAGCGCCACGTGAAATTCCTACAGGCTGACTACGCGAATCGCTTTGTGATCTTCGCGAATATCGACTTCCGAGGTGCGGCGGACGAAAAGGACTTTGCGAAGTGGGAATGCAATCAACCTCATTTCATCCGTAACGTGGTGGAACAGCTTCGGGAAGCTCATCGAAAGGATTGGATCGGTGGTCTCAAGTTTTTCAAGGACTTCGGACTTGGCTATCGCGATGCGATGGGCGTGTTGCTTCGGGTTGACGACCCGCGATGGGATCCGATCTGGGAAACCTGCGGAGAGCTTGGACTCCCTGTCCTAATGCACACGGCTGATCCGAGTGCCTTCTTTCGGCCCATCACGGAAATCAATGAACGAAAGCGAGAGCTCGAGCAGCATCCTGATTGGTCGTTTCATGGCGACGGATTCCCGTCCCGCGATGCCTTGCTGGAAGCCAGAAATCGCGTGGTCGGACGCCATCCGAAAACTCGTTTCATCGCAGCACACTTTGGGAACGATGCGGAAGACCTGACTCAGTTGTCCCGTTGGCTTGAGGAATACCCCAACCTTCATGTCGAGTTCGCTTCACGCATCAACGAATTGGGCCGGCAGCCCTACACGTCTCGCGATTTCTTTGTCCGGTATCAAGACCGAATCCTTTTCGGTACGGATGGTCCATGGCCGGAAAAACGTTTGCATTCCTATTGGCGCTTCCTCGAAACGAAAGACGAATACTTTGCTTACTCCGATAAAGTCCCGCCACCGCAAGGAGACTGGAACATCTACGGGATCTTTCTCGAAGACAAGATTCTTCGAAAAATTTACCATGAAAACGCGGCCCGTTTGATCCCTGGAGTTCGAGAGAAACTCTCCGAGCAGTCCAGCCTCCAGTCGCCTGCCCCCGTGCGGAATTGAGGGATTGGTTGAACTATTCGCCGAACCAAACGGTTGCCAAGTCGCTACCATCGGAGTAGTTTAGCCGTGTCCGCTTCGTATCGCGACTCGATTCGCTTCCTTCGCTCTTTTGCATTGGAACAGGAACTCGATCGCGTTGCTCCTCTCCGCGGATCACCACGTGTCTATCGGCATGGAGCGGTCTATGTACTGCTTCCTGCGTGTTCGTTTCTTTTTAGGCAAACGGTCTGCATTATGCGAGCCTCCATCAGGAGATCGTTTCACGTGATGGGGTGGCTCTGTCTCCTTTTTCTCGTGACAACCCTATCTTCGAATACGTGCATCTCGTGGGTGCGCACCGCGTCGATCGCTGGGGAGCCTGCGGACATCAAGGTGGCTGTGGTGAACGCAACGATCCTGACCATGGCCGATCAGGGAACGGTGCCGAATGGGACCTTAGTGGTGAGAGGTTCGAAAATTGAAGCGGTCGGTGGTCCCGATTTGCCCATTCCTGAAGGGTACCAACGGATCGACGCTGCAGGTGCCTATCTAACACCGGGCTTGATCGATTTGCGAAGCAGTCTTTGGTTGGATGCATCGGACCTGGAAGCTTCGGGAAACGATGGCTCGCTTTCCATTCGAGATGCTATCGATCCGGTCGATGAAAATTGGCGAGAGATCCTTTCGACGGGTGTGACGGCTGTCTATATCCAACCATCGTCGCGAGGGGCAATCGGAGGTCGCGGCATTCTTCTTTCATCCTGGCCAGACGCTTCGGCAAGTCCGAAAATTCTCTCGGATGCAGCGGGATTGCAGATGTCGATGGGAACGTCCCGTTCTAACCGAGAAAGATTGCAACGGACCAATTCCCTCAAAGCATGGTTGCAGGGATTGGTAGATTACAAAAAGAAGTGGGACGAATACGAATCCCAACTGAAGAAATTGGAATCGAAAAAGTCAGAAACGGAAACAAAAGAAACAGGCGAAAAAAAGCAGCCAGCGAAAGATTCCGGAAAAGAGCCTTCCAAGGAGTCGAGCGATGCTGCAAAGACACAGGAAAAAGCAGGGGAAAAGCCACCTGAAAAACCGGTGAAGGATTCGATCAAAGAACAGTTTTTGCCCCTGCTCGCCGGCAAAATCCCGGTCCGTCTGGAAGTCCACAACATCAACGATCTTCGGTTTGCCCAGGAATTGATGAAAGGGTTTCCCGATGTGCAGTGGGTCCTGGAATCGCTCGACGAACTCGGACGTTCGACACACGAACTGACCAAGACATCGACGCCAATTGTCCTCCAGCCGATATCGGACGCATGGTTCCCCGGGGATGCTTCCGTATTGCAGGCGACGTCCAACTATCCAGAACTGCTTAGGAAGCATAAAGGGGTTATCGGCATCGGAACGTTCTCCGGTGCAGCGCGCGGTTCGAAATCTTTGCGGACCGTCGCGGCGTCCGCAGTCGCCGCAGGTATGCCCCTCGATCGGGCGTTGCAAGCCATTACATCGGTACCGGCCAAGTTGACACAAGTGGAACAACAGCTGGGAACCTTGTCGCCAGGCAAGGACGCGACATTCGTTCTCTTTGGCGGTCATCCTCTGGATTTAACATCCCCCGTGCTACGCGTCTTCACCGAGGGTATCGATCGCACCCAGGAACTAGAACTGAACTCGAAACGGCCGGTCTCGGGTGATACTTCGGCGAAATCCCACAACGGAACGGAAGCAAAGCCGATGACACTTCCCGATCGATTGCCAGAATCCTACGAAGTGATTTCCAGACGCGTGTGGGTGGACGGGCAATTCATCCACGCTGTGATTCAAGTTCGGGACGGGAAAATTGCTTCGGTTCAGAAAGTGGATTCGGACGTAACAGAGTTAAAGAGCGGGATTGCCCGGTTCGATGTAAACGATCTTCCTATCACACCTGGTTTGATTTCCCCTTTTGCGACGCTAGGCATTGCGAACAATGCGATTGCAGGGGCGGAATCCAATTCGCTTCCCATACAAACGAGTGATGCAATCGATGGCTCGAATCGGGCGAGAGAACGATGGGGAGGGAGTGGTTTCTATCATGTGGCGTTGGCCTCCTCTCCTGCTAATACCATAGCAGGACAGATCGATCTGGTTTCTACCGTCCCCCCAAACGATTTAGACGTCGGCACTGTTGCGATCGAGTTCGTGCTGAGTGAATCGGCGCGCAACGCAGGTCGATTTCCTTCCAGCCTGGCTGGCCAGATCCAAATGCTTCAGGAATTCTTCGGTACCGGTTCCGCAAGCTCTCGTCTGTTTCTTCCAGACGTAGCTTCGATTTGGTGGAGCGAAACCAGTCGGAGCAAGTCCGTACAACTGCGGGATCGATCGCTTATTTCCCTTTTCGTGGTGCGCGAGGGTGCCGAATTGGATGCTTGCGTCCGGATGACCAAGCAGTGGGGGCTGCGAGCGGCCGTTTACGGTATCAAATCGCTGCGTGATCATTTGGGGACGCTCGCCGAATCGAAAGCGACACTCATTCTCACCTCGGAAAGCGAGGAGGACTACCTTTGGTATGGACGCGATGTGGTCGCAAGTTTCGACCAGGGGGTTCCACTCCTCTTTGCAGGCGAGACAGGGCGAGACGCCTTGCGTGCTGCCGCGGAATGTGTTCGGGCAGGGGTTCGCGAGGAGTATGTATTGCAGCAGCTCATCGATGGCCCTGCGGCATTGTTCCAAATCGATCGTCCACAAATTCAGGTTGGAGAGGATGCGGATTTCGTGGTCTGGACGGGCGGTTTGTTATCGGGGCACGCTCCTCGGCCTCGTTGCATCGTTCGCGGTTCGCTGCTCTCCGTCGAGAAAGAGGAGTCCGCTCCTTATTGGACGGAAGGAGCGCAGCAATGATTCGAAAGCAAGAGATGAGTCGAAAGATTTTGTCCGCGGGTTTTGCTTTTCCATCCACCTTCTTCGATCGAAAGCTCGGAATGTTGAGAGAGATTTCTGGGATCAAGCTCGCGACAATAGCGGCATGTTTGGTCTCCAATCCGTGCATAGGGGTGGACGCATGTGCGAACGGTCCGTCGGACGGCGGCAACGCGGTCTTGGTCCAAGCAGAACATGTGATCACCGGCGACGGTGAAATGCTCGAACCGGGAGCAATATTGATTCGAAATGGCAAGATCGAGGCGATTGGCAAAGAAGTCGTCGCGGAGGGAGCCAAGATCGTTCAAGCAAAATGGGTTATGCCTGGATTGGTGAACGCCGCTTCCGATCTGGGGCTCGCGGGTGGAACATCCGAAGTTTCCGCGGAAGTAACGCCTGACTTCGACACCTCTTCGACGATGGACTGGGGATCCCGATCCTTTTCCCGTGCGGTCGATGAAGGGATTACGACGTCGCATGTGATTCCCGGGTCGCAGTCGGTTTTCGCCGGCGTCAGCTGTATGGTGAAGACGGCGGGAAACGTTGATAACTCCAATGCTCCTTACCTGATGAAGAAGGACTGCGGGCTGACCATTGCATTGTGTACCGATCCGACAGGTCGCAACCAATCGCGGGGACGCCCCGACACGGTATTCATGCGGCAGCCCACCAATCGAATGGGGGTGGTTTGGATTCTCCGGAGTTCGTTCCAAAAGGCGATCGAGTCGAAGACCACTGACGACCTGGATGAGAGGAAAATGACGATCCTTCGCAAAGCTCTGGATCAGTCGTTGCCTCTCTATTCTGTAAGCCGCACCGAAGTCGACATTCAAAGTTGTTTCACTTTGCAAAACGAATTTGGGGTTCGGCCCATCATCGTAGGTGGAGACGAAGCGTATAGACTGATCGATACCATTGTGGAAAGGAAGCCAGAGATCGTCTTCACCGGCCTCGCCACGTCGTCACGTGTTGGAGGTCTACGCGGAGAGGAAGGTACCGCCCGAAGATGGAATGTGCTCGGGCAACTCGATGCAGCTGGCGCTACCTACTGCTTGGCCGGCGATCAATTGCTCGAGCAAGCAAGATTTGCGCATCGATTTGGACTGAGTCGCGACGCGGCGCTCCGCAGCATCACGCTCAGCCCCGCGTCTATCTTGAAGATCGACTCGAGCGTCGGGTCGCTTCGGCAAGGCAAGGCGGCCGACTTGCTCGCCCTGGACTCGGATCCACTCGAGTTCCGAACGGCAGTCCAGTGGGTGATGGTCGATGGCAAAGTGCTATCTCAACCTTAGTCAAGTACGTAATCAAGACATACATAACAAACGAGTGCACCGGGACAGATTCATGAAACGCAAAGGTTTGGTTTTGATTGCTGCGTGGGGTTTCACCTTCGCTTGCCAGGTTACCGGATTGCTCGCGGATACTTTGGCGATAAAAGGTGGAACGATTCTGACCGTCTCGGCTGGTCGAATGGAAGACGGGACGATCCTCATTCGCGATGGAAAAATCGAATCCGTCGGTAAGGATGTTCCAGTTCCCATCGAAGCGACCGTGATCGATGCGAAAGGGAAAGTCGTCATTCCAGGGTTCGTGGAGGCGCATACTTCGGAAGGCATGGGGCAGTCGAACGAACGAAATGATTTTGTCCCCTTCCTTTCCGTCGTGGACTCGATAGATCCCGTGCTCGATTTCTTTGAAGAGTCGCGACGAAACGGAGTCACGACAATTGCGATCGTACCGGGGAATAGCACGCTCGTAGGAGGACGATCCGCAATTTTGAAGACTGCTGGGCAGTATGTCGACGACATGATCGTGCGGCGAGATGCGGGAGTAAAGGTGGCCATGCAACCAACCAACGGAAGCCGGATGGGGCATTTGGCTCGATTGCGAAAGGAACTCGACAAAGCAAAACAATCCTTGGAGAAGCGAAGCAAAGGAGAACTGGACTCGAAGGAGTCAGCCAAACCCGAAAGCGGTGAAAAGAAGCAAGACGATGCGCCGAAGCCCGATGGGAATGGTGCCGATGCTTCGCAGCCCGAGAACAATGCAGCTAGCGAAGCCTTGTATGCGTCCAAAGGCTTAGATGTGATGATGGACGTTGTTGCAGGAAAGACTCCGGTTTTCCTTTACTGCGATTCCGCGATGGATGTCGCCAACGGAAAGCAGCTCGCCAAGGACTACAGCCTCGATTGTATCTTCGTCCTGGGTAGAACCGCATACAAAGCAGTAGACCTGTTGAAAGATGCGAAGCATCCCGTTGTTCTTGACAAGAGTCTGGTCTTTTGGGAGTCGGAGCCTCGCACGCGGATGGAATCTAAAGTGGTACTACCCAAGGTTTTTCTGGATGCGAAGGTGCCGTTCGTTTTTCAAACCGGAGATGGCGGTTTCCGAACCACAATTGGTTCTAGCTACCTTTGGTATCAGGCGGCTGTGGCTGTGAAGGCGGGGATGTCGGAAGAAGCGGCTCTTCGGGCCTTGACTCTGACCCCGGCCGAATTGCTGGGGGTCTCGGAGCTAGTGGGTTCAATTGAAGCAGGAAAGGATGCGGATCTGGTAATTCTCTCTGGAAAACCACTTCGAACGGCGACTTGGGTCGAGAAGACAATTGTCAACGGGAAGGTCGTATACGATCGGTCCAACGACGACAAACTAAAGCGACTCTTATCCCCGAAAGCGGAGTAGCTGCCATGTCAACATTCGACGGATTGCGCATTTCAGCGACGAGGACCAAAGTGATGAGGCTCCAGCTAACCGCTCTCTGCAATTTGATCCTCTGCATCTTTGGATTTGTCTGTGCACTACCGACGTCGGTTAGAGCAGAGGTGGGCGCTTTCGGCGCTGCCGACCCGGATGATTCGGACTCGAGAACTATTTTTCAAGTTGGTCAACTTTACTCTGGAAGCGAAGCTCCCATCCGCGATGCGGTCATCGTCGTTCAGCAAGGCAAGATCGTTGCAATTGGTCCGCGATCGAGTGTGAAATGGGAGCCATCCGACAAGTTGGTCGACTGCCGCAATGCCACGGCGATTCCAGGACTTTTGATGGCGGATACAAATCTCGTCGAAAGAGGAAACGATGAGCCGCGGACATTTACTCCGGAAAATCGCGCCATCGATGCGTTCGATTTTTTCAAAGATCGAGCCGAGCTTCTCGCGGCGGGAATTACCACCGTCCACCTTTCTGCTCCCAGCAATCGATTGATGCCAGGGAAGAGTGCGATCGTAAAGCTCGCCGGTAAAGAGACCGCGGATCGAATCCTTCAGGCAGAAGAGAGCATGAAGATCGTTCTCTCACGTGAATCGCTTAATCCACCCACCATCTACGAGCCACCCGTCGGCGCTGTTTCGGTAGATAGGCCTTTAAAACCGACGCAACCGCAGTTAGGGGCTTCTTTGGCGGAAGTCATGGCGGGCCTTCGCGCGATCTTTGAGGGGACCAAGTCGGGGAAGAGCGAGGATCTTTCCATTGAAACACTTCGAAACTGGCTCGATGCCAAACGAACTTTCCAAATCCATGCCTCTTCGGGTAGTGAGCTTCGAGCGGCGGTGGGAGTATCCAAATGGCTCCCAGGCGAATGGTACGTCGTCGCGCCGAAGGAATTTATTCAACCGTTTGATAAAGCGTTGCTCGCTTCGAACGCATTCCGGGGCGTGGTGCTCAAGTCTGAAGTCCGACCAGGAGCTATCAACAATCCGCCTGTGCCACGCGAGGTGGATCGCAATGTTTTGGAACCGTGGGAATTTGCGGAACGAATGAAGGGGCAGGGATTTGTTCATAAGGTTGCCATCCAGGCTGCGACGGACGCCGATCTGAAATCCATATTTTTCTTAGCCAAGCAACTTGTACGAGGAGGATGGACACACGACGAGTGTTTAGCTGCCCTCACATGGAATCCCTCTCGAATACTTGGCGTAGACAGTCGTGTGGGGCGTCTGGCTGTTGGAATGGATGCTGACTTCGTGCTTCTAACCGATCCTCCTTTCGAAGAAGGTGCTGAAGTTTTAGCGACCTATGTCGATGGCCAAAAGGCTTATGAGAAGAAGGTGGAATCGGATGCGATCGTGATCGACGCATCCCAAATTATCACCCCCCATGGCGTCGTCGCCGATGGGAAGATCACAGTGGCTTCGGGCAAAATTCGCTCGGTGGGCAAAGAGGCTACGATTCCCCGCAATGCCCGTCGATTGAGTTTCCCGGATGGCGTCGTCGTACCGGGATTCATCGATGCGGGTTCGGAGCTGGGGCTAGGGTTACCGTTGTCGGAAACTATTCCGCTGGAAACAAAACTGGGTTCCCTCCTCGCTTACGACGACCCGGCCATTCAGTTCGCGAGAGAGGGAGGTGTCACTACCGCGTTGCTGAGCAGCTCTCGATTGCCTAGCCCTGTCATCGCTTTCAAGTTGTTAGATCGACCTCGTGCGCTCAAGGATCCTGTCGCTATCCGATTTGAAGTGAGCGGGAACTTGACGACGGCTGAATTGAATTCCAGGAGAACACTTCTCACCGCTAAGCAATATGTCGACTCTTGGACGCGATATGACGAAAGCATGCTCGAATATCAATCCAAAATAAAAGCGTACGAGATCGAGAAGAGGAAATTCGACGACGCGGCAAAAGAGTCCGAAAAGAAAAAGCAGGAAGAGGCATCAAAAAAATCGGCCGATTTGACCTCGAATCCGCCCGAGAATCCAAATCCCAAGGAAGGGAGTAAGCCTAGCGGTGCACCGAAGTCGGTAGGTTCCTCCGGCGAAAAGGAATCTCCAGGTCAGGCTCAACAAGGTGCGGAGAAAGAAGGGGAAAAGGAGCTCGAGCGATTGAAGGAGCCCGAGAAGCCCAAAGAACCAGAAAAGCCGAAATCGAATGCGAGTTTGGAGCCATACCGCGAGCTCTTTGCAGGAAAGATACTCGCCATTGTTGAGATCGAGGATTTCCGTGGGGCAGAACTGG
The DNA here is from genome assembly GCF_001610875.1 of Pirellula sp. SH-Sr6A. Taxonomy (NCBI): domain Bacteria; kingdom Pseudomonadati; phylum Planctomycetota; class Planctomycetia; order Pirellulales; family Pirellulaceae; genus Pirellula; species Pirellula sp. SH-Sr6A. The sequence goes on from NZ_CP011272.1 coordinate 361,218, forward strand.
CATTCAAGCTCTTTCACTCCGAGTACAAGCTCCCATTGGTTCTCGCCGGAGGCAAAGGCCTGTGGGAAGCTTCCGACTGGATCTCCAAAGGATCATTACCGGTCATTCTCGGGCCGGCGTTTTCGATCGAGGAACGAGGGGAGTCGATCGATCTTCCCGCCGAAATGGCGCTTCAGAATATTCCCTTTCTGGTTCAATCCAAAGGGACTACGGGAGTGAAACAGCTTAGCGAAGCGCTTGCCTATTCCGCTTTTCGCGGTCTCGCAAAGTCGAAAGGACTCGCGGCGCTGACCACGACGGCTTCCGCGACGCTGAAACTGCCCTCGATCGGGGCGATCGACGAGGGCCGTGACGCAGATCTTGTTGTGCTTAGCGGTAGCCCCCTCGATATCGCCACAGAAGTCTTAGCCGTCATCATCGACGGTAAGATCGTCTTCTTGAAGGAGTCCAAGGAATAACATGCTGCTGCACCGATTCATTCCTCCCTATGCCCGAGTTAGACATCTGGGTGGCGTTATAGCCTTGGGGTGTGTGCTCGCTCTTTTTTGCGTTGCGATGTCCGCTGTCGCAGTGGGCGAAGAGCCATCACCTGATAATCATCGAATCGCCGTGCGAGTGGGGAAAGTCATCACATGCGCTGGCGAACCGATCCTCGATGGCGTTATCCTTATCGAGAACGGAAAGATCCAATCCGTAGGTCCATTTGCTAGTCTGACGATCCCAGAGGGTTGCAGCGTGATTCACCATCCCGATTCGTTCGCGATGCCTGGCCTCATCGAGGCGCATTCGCACGTAGGAGGGACTGGGGATTTGAATGAGATGGTTTATCAAACCAACCCAGAACTTCGGAACTGGGACCAGATCATTCCTCACAATGAAAAGCTCAAAGTGGCCATCGCAGGGGGTGTCACCACCGTCTGCTTTATCCCAGGTAGCGGAACCAACATGGGCGGCTGGGGAACGCTGATGAAAACTGGCCCTGGCAAACTTTCCGAAATCATCCTCAAAGCGCCGGGGGTTCTTAAGATCGCCCAAGCGGGGAACCCGGAACGGAGCGCTGGCGAGGTAGGTTCGGGTCGGATGGGCATGAATCACGTGATCCGTCAACAACTCCTCGAGGGACGTCTTTACGTTCAACAATGGGATGCGTACGAGTCGGGCAAGACGACGGTGAAACCAGAATTCAATCTGCGTTTGGAGTACTTCAAGCCCTTGTTCCATCGCGAGATCCCCGTCGTCGTACACACACAGCAATACCAAGTCGTTCAATCGACCCTCCGAATGCTTGTCGACGAAATGAATCTGAAGATCGTGATCGACCACGGGACGTTTGATGCGTTTAAGCTGGCCGAGGAGGTCAACAAGCGGGGCATACCCGTCATGGCAGGTCCTCGGGGCTTTTGGATGGACCCTGCAAATGGCCAGATTCGCGGCATCGTCGTCGAGTATGCCAATCGAGGGACGACGCTCCTCGGAGTCAACACCGACGCGCCTGTGATTCCGCAGGAGGAGCTCTCATTTCAAGCGACGATGGCAGTCAGGTATGGCTGGGATGAAGAGAAAGCCATTCGCGGCTTGACGATCGAAGCAGCTCGCGCCTTGATGATAGAGGATCGGGTCGGGTCACTCGAACCCGGCAAGGACGCGGATATCGTGATCTCGACCGGTTCGCTGATCGACCCACGTCACTATGTCAAGCAAGTCTTCATCAACGGGAAGAGCGTCTATGACATTCAAGTGGACAGGAGAAGGTTTTAAACACGCATGAAAAGTCCATTTGCAATAAAATATTGTCGTTGGCTTCCATCGCGGCACAACGCTAACGCGTTAGCTTGGGCGGTACTCCCAGTTGTTTCGTGGATTTCCGTAGGCGAAATGCTTGGAAACGATGCGGTCGTGATACGAAACGCGACGATACATACCTTGACCGATCCCAAGCCATTGGAGAATGCCACCTTGCTCATCGAGGACGGCAAGGTGAAGAGCGTAGGGAAAGATACAGCGATTCCAATCGATGCCCAAATCCTCGACGGCACCAACAAACACGTCACGCCAGGATTTCTTTCCGTCTTCTATCCGCTAACACTCCAAGCGGAGAATTCGTCGGAAGAGACTCGAACCGTCGTTGTCGGGGGAAGAACGTTTACGCTAGGAGGGCGTTCTCCCACGGCCCGCGGTCCGCTACAGAAGGTATCGGAACTGATTCGAAAGGACGCGATCGACTGGAGGCCGCTCTTGCGTTCCGGAATCACCACGGCGCATGTCATTGCACCCGGCTATTCCTACACGGCCATCGTGATACCATCTAACTATTCTGAAGAGAATCCATCGGAATTGAAAGTCTTGAAGGAGGATGGATTCCTGGGAGTGACGGTGACCAACAACGAACGTAGTCTGGACCTACTTCGAAGCAATCTAAAGCCCCCGTCTTCGAATCGAGGTTCTCGCGGTCCCTCCGCTTCTCCTGCGAACAATTCAGGTAATGCAGGAGCCAGCGGCCCCTCGACTCCTCCGGAATCGTCGGATGAGCAAAAGCTATGGGCAGAAGTTCGCGAGGGGACCAAACCCATTGTGATCAATTGCAATAATGCCGCAACGATTCTTCATGTCGAGTCGATTCTCAAAGAGTTTCCAAAAGCAAAGGTGCAGTGGATTGTTAATGGAGCGGATGCGTATGCGGCGCGTCAAAGCATTCGAAAGGACCAATCGGTTTTACTCTTGCCACCTCGCATCGATCTGATTCCGAACTCTCGGGTGCGTGTGAACGTTCCTGCACTGGCTGCTAAAGAGAAGATCCCTTTTGCGATTGCCCTGGGGCAACGTTCGATCGATTTGACCGAATCCCAGGCATCCCCGACGTTTGCACTTGGGGTCCTGATCAAGACCGGACTTTCGGAATTCGAGGCGCTAGCGTCGGTTACTTCGACACCTGCGAAGTTGCTGGGACTTGAGAAGACCCACGGCATGATAGCACCAGGATCACAAGCCGATTTGATTTTGTTCGACGGTCCACCTTTTGATGTGGCTACCGAAATCGAAACGTTGCTCTTGGAAGGTAAAGTCGTTTATGAAAACTAATCGATCGTGGATGCGACTTTGGTTGCTAGGGCTAATGGGCTGTTCGATCGTGGGCGCCGACACGTATGCGTGGCAGCCGCCCGGCGGACGTGGCCCGAATCGAGGTCCTCAGCGCGAAGATAGCAGGCAACGCACGGCACCGTCCGAAGATGAGAAAAAGCAATCTGCTGCACCCAAACCGGAGCCCGAGTGGCTTGCGATCGTTGGAGGAGATGTGCATACCGTTTCACGGGAAGTCATCCGGCGTGGGACTGTTCTTATCGAGAACGGGAAGATCAAGGCGATCGGGACTAATGTCGATATTCCAGAAAAGGCCACGCGGATCGATGCAACTGGAAAATGGGTTACTCCCGGCTTCATAGCCTTGAATATGTCCGGTGTTGGTGTTTCGGGTGGAGCGGACGGAAAGCTCGCCGATGAATTCAATCCGTTTGATCGCAATATCCAATTTTCACTTTCGGTCGGTATCACCTCGGGGGCCGTTCAAGTTCGAGGCGGCGGGCAAGGGCGAGGTCGTCGCGGTGTCGAGGCGGACGCAGCCACGGTCCGTCCAAACGATGAGTTCTACGAAGTGACAGAACGCTTCCCTGGTTTCGATCCGGACTCGAGCGAATTGGAGCGAACCTCGCAATCGATGGAACGGAGAGCCTATGGGGAATTGGTGCAGCTTTGCCCCTGCTGCAGTCTCCCGATCCTACCGACGGAGCCCATCGCTCCGACCCCTCCTTCTCCGATCGTCCCACAAAAGAGCTCGGTCATTAAGATGTCGTTCGGGCAGTTAGAGGGCATGCTCGTAAAGGAGGTCGCATTTTTGGACTTAACGCCAGGCGCGTTGAGCGGCGCGACCAATCAATCTGCCTGGCGCGATCAGATCCAGAAAGCCAAGCAATACCTAAAGGACCAAGCGGCTCACGAGCAAGCGACGCGGGAAGGGAAGCGAGAAAACCCTCCTCGCAAACCGGTGAGCGATGAAATTCTTAGTTTAGTGAAAAAGGAGATCGCCCTTCGGATTCCTGCGAGCCGTGTCACCGAAATGCGTGAGCTTTGTCAACTATCGAAAGATCTGGACTACCGGCTGGTGATCAAGGGAGGGATCGAAGGTTGGGTTATTCCTAAAGATTTAGCGGAGGCAAATGTCGGTTTGACCATCACCCCACGTGTGCGACGGGAACCCAGATTCGGTGAGGAGGATAGTTCGGGAAGCTGGATTGAATTGCCACGCGTCCTTGAATCAGCAGGGATACCATTTGCGGTGGAACCGCTCGAAGGTGCTGTGAGCATGGTCGGTTTAGCGGGACGAGATCTGATGAGTCTACCCCTCGAAGCTGCGTTTGCAGTGCGAGGTGGTGCGAGCGAGGCCAAGGCGTTAGCGGCAATCACGCTAGTTCCTGCCGCGATGCTTGGGTTAGAAGATCGGCTTGGAGCGATCGAGGTTGGCCGTGATGCGGATTTGCTCATCCTCAATGGCAATCCCCTCGATTATCGCACCTACGTAGAAACGTCGATCGTGAATGGTCGACCTCGTTACCAACGCGACCAAGATTTCGTCTTACCCGTTTACGAACGAAAATAGCCTAGGGTTCTCCACTTCTTCGCCACTAGGGCCAGCATGTCTATCAAGCTACCTCATCACCGCCACGGATAAAAACATCTTTCCGTCGCCGTACCAAGCGAAGTCTTCCCAATCCACCTTTCCTTATCGCTCCAAGTCCCGCTGCCCACCCCCCCCCAAATCCCCCTCACTCACCTCCCCCCAATCCGAGGCACCCACCTATTAATTAGGATGCACCCACCTATCACCTTCTCACCTAATTAGGTGGAAACAATTAGGTGGGTGCCTCTTATTGAGCCGTTGCGACTTGGCGCCTTCGCGAGAAAACTCCCTCCCCCCCATTAGGTGGGTGCCTTCTATTTACCCTCACCTAATTAGGAGGCGCCCACCTCCCCTACTCCCCATTAGATGGGTGCATCCTATTTCTATTAGGTGGGTGCTTCCTATCAAAAAAGTGGGTGCCTCTTATTTCCCCATTAAGTGGGTGCCCCCAATCCCCCGTTTATTAGGTGGGTGCCCCGAATCCCCCTTTTGCGTCTTGGCGCCTTCGCGAGAAACCTCCCTCCCCCCCATTAGGTGGGTGCCTCTCATTTACCCCTCTCCAAAAAGTTCACCTATTTGGTTGCATCCCTTCCTTCAATCCCATAAGGTGATGGGATCTACACCCCGAACTTCTTGGAGAGATCCACCATGTCCAGCACGCTCCGCTGTGAGCAGTTCGTCAGCGACGAAATCTGCCTTGTTCATTGCTACCATCGCTGTGTCCGTCGCGCCTTCCTCACAGGCATCGATGAGCTCACCCAGAAAGACTACACCCACCGCAGAGAATGGATTCGCCAGCGCCTGGAGTCCCTGGCCTCTGTCTTCGGTATCGACGTTCTCCAATATGCCGTCCTATCCAATCACCTCCATGTCATCCTCCGCAATCGCCCCGATGTCGTGAAGACTTGGTCCGACGTAGAAGTCGCCACCCGCTGGCTAAGACTCTTTCCAGGCACCCGAATCCTCGATGTCTTGGCCGAGCCCAACGAGGAGGATGTCCGAAGCGCTGTAGCCAATCCCGAGAAGATCCAAGAGTATCGCAGCCGACTCTCCGATATCTCTTGGTTCATGCGTTCTCTTGCAGAAGTCATCGCTAGGCGAGCCAATGCAGAAGATGAATGCAGTGGCTGCTTCTGGGATGGCCGATTCAAAGCGAAGCGGCTTCTCGATGAAGCGGGTTTGCTGGCCTGCGCCATGTATGTGGATCTCAATGTCTTGCGCGCGAACCTGGCCGCAACAATCGAACTCTCGATGCACACGTCGGTGTTTGATCGAATCGAGGCTGCCAAGGGAGCGATGATCGAATCCTCGGCTCTGGATCGTATTCCCTTGTCCCGGGAGGAATCGATCGCGAGGAGGACCAAGATGACGCTCGAGGAGCAGAAGAAGGCTCGTAAGCAGACTGGCCCCCGTCCACTGGTCCCCCGAGACGCCTGGTTGGCCCCTTTGACGCTCGACCCCGGAGTGGACGCGTTTGATCCGCAGGCCAGCACCAATGGTCTGCGCGCCAGCAACCGAGGGTTCTTGAAGATGAACCTGGAGGACTATGTGAAGTTGTTGCAATGGACTGCTAAGCAGAAGGATCATCCGCCAGGGAGCGTGTGTCGGGTTCCTGAATCCTTAGAGCCCTTGTTTACCGGCTTGGGAGTGGAACCGAGCATGTGGTGCGACTTGGTGTGGAACTACACGAAGTACTTTGGGACAAGCCGTTGTAGTGGGAATCCCAAGGCGATGATCGCCGACGCGGAGCGGACCCACAAACGCTGGAGTCGCGGCCAGCGCCAAGCTGCCGCTTGCTTCGCCTAGCGGGGAGCGATTCGCGACAACTGGCGACCGGCAAGTAGCAAGTGGCTCCGCTAGCTCCGGTTCCCCACCTTGGAGCCTGAGCCAGAACGTCCGCTCTCCAGTCTCCCTCTCTCCCATCTCCCTCTCTTCGCCCTCCTGCATTCTCGGGTCCGGCTCGCCGCTGCGCCCATCCGAGCCCAATCCCTCTAAATTCCAGCCCCCCAGGCCACTTCCGCCCCCAACTCCACCCCAAACCCTGTCCCCCCTCCGTCCCCTCCAAAAGATGGGTGCCTGCTATCAAAAGGTGGGTGCCTGCTATTTGAGGAACGATTGAAAAGATGGGTGCCTGCTTTCGGGATTGCTCCAAAAGATTGCTATCAAAAGATGGGTGCCTACTATCGGGAATGATTTGAATAGGTGGGTGCCTGCTATTGGGAATTTCTGCGTCTTGGCGCCTTCGCGAGATACCTCTTCCCCCCAAAAAGGTGGGTGCCTGCTATTTGAGGAACGATTGAATAGATGGGTGTCCTTAATTGAGAGCGCTGAATAGATGGGTGCCTGCTAGTGAGGGAGTGTGCATGGCAGTTGCGACGACCGCGATGCCTCCGATCAACGGCGCGGTAGCCGATTCCGTTTTACGGCGCGTTGGATTCGGGGTGCACAATCGGCCGCGTTTGTCATGCAGCGAGAAAGTCGACTTTTTGCTATGCTGAAGTTGCGGTGGGCGATTAGATCGTTTACCCTTGACCATCCTTGGCTCTCCTGGGGGCAGTTATGTGTGGTAACTAACTTGTCCCTTGAGGGCCATTTTCGTTTCAAGAGCAATTCTCGCTCATCACTGAATTGCTCTCACATCTTTGCCTAAAGTGCAGTAAAACAGCGTGCTGCTAAACCATCAAGTTCCGCTTAACGCAGGGGTACGGATTCGATTTTCCAATCGTCTCCTTCTTTCACGAATTGAAGGTCGATGCGTGTACGACGCGCCTTCGACTTGGCCCATGCACTATTTACTTTCAGAAGTGCGGTGAACGATGAGCGAATCCGTATCGGATTCGAATCTTTGAAGTCAGGATCGAGTAGCCCATGAGTGTCTCTCAGTAGAGCGACGGCGGTACCCCGGGCTGCATGCTCTTGTACTTCAACCACCGCGGATTGAACAAAACGATGGTATCTCAGATGAAAGACAATTCCCATGTTGATGTGAGGATCAGTAGTCCTGTACCTCTCATAACAAGTGACCAATATCGGTTGCAACTCTCCAATCATTGCCTCCCATCGTACATCCAAAGGCTGGATTTCACGCTCCCATCGTTGGATGCTGGCTCGTATAGATCGCAGGTGAGAGTCGTGCTGCTCTCGCATCTCCTCGGGATCTGTCAAATGACTTGAATCGATTCGATGGGGAAGAATCCCATCAAGAACCGACGATGGAAACTCGTACTTGAGAAAGATTCGCCCAGCTTCTTTTGCAAGCTTCTCGTCTCGAAGCAAATCGTGGGTGCTTACCATAATTTCGTAAGTAAACTTGCTTCTTTGAAACCCTGAATAGCAAGCAAACTCGTCGGCCCACGAGGTATTGTCAATTGTTGTGTTCTAGGATTTGGAATCAGGCGGCAACCTGCAGGATTCCATTTACGAATTTCTTTCCTTCGAGCAGCGATACGATGTGCTGATGACCATCGAGTCGCCGCCATTTCTTTGCAGCTGCTTCGGCAAGCTTGAACATCATCACCAAGCTCGCTTGACGCGTTCCGCTTCCCTTCGTCTTGCGATGCCTTAACCGTATCGTTGAGAAGGTGGACTCAATCGGATTGGTCGTGCGAAGGTGCTTCCAGTGCTCAGCAGGGAAATCATAAAACGCCAGGAGCTCCTCCTTGTCTTTGGAAAGACATTCCCATGCCTTCGGGTATTTCGCTTTGTACATTTCTCCGAAGCGATCAAACGCCTTGTAAGCATTCTCTCGTGTCTCTGCCATCCAGATTTCGTGGAGGGCTTCCTTGGCGCGTGGCTGCGCACTTTTGGGTAGCTTGTTCAAGACGTTTCCGCTCTTGTGAAACCAGCAACGCTGCTCCCGTATCTTGGAAAACACTTTGCGTACGGCAGCCCAAAAGCCCAACGCTCCATCACCGATGGCAAGCTGCGGTTCCACTTTGAGGCCGCGGCTTTTAAGGTCACTAAGGAGCTCTATCCAGCTTGATTCGCTTTCCCGATATCCATCTCTCACGGCGATCAGCTCCTTCTCTCCTTCCGCAGTTGCCCCCATCAAGACCAAGAGGCATTGCCTTTGATTTTCTTGGTCTTCCAATCGAACATTGACATGAATGCCATCTGCCCAGATGTAGGCATAACGCTTTTCCGAGAGATCGCGGCTGCTCCAAGTTTCATACTCTTTCGTCCAAGCTTCCTTCAAGCGAACGATTGTCGAGGCGCTCACCGAATCCACGGGAGCGCCCGTCAACGATTGCAAGGCTTCCGAGAAATCGCCGGTGGAAATGCCTTTGAGGGAAAGCCAGGGAATGAGCTCGTCGATCGCCTTCGAACGACGCAGGTAGGGCGGAAGGATGCTGGAGGAAAATCGAACGCGATCATCTGCCTTGGGTGATTTATCGCGAACACGAGGCTGTTGGATCTCGAGTGTTCCTGCACCCGTCACCAACTCGCGGGAAGGTAAGTATCCGTTTCGGACGACTTGTCGCCTTCCCTCGTCGTCGACCTTGTTCGAATGCCGTTCGAGGAACGCTTCGACCTCGTTTTCCAAAGCAGCTTGCAGCATCCGTCTCGCCCCGTCTTGGATGATTTGGTCGAGGACGCTTCTGGCGTTCTCAACGGGTCCAAACTTCAAAACTTCGTTCCCACCCACTGGTTCAGAAGCATCGAATACCTTATTTTTCATCTCGGCGTACTCCTTGTGCCCTCGTTGGGCCGCTAGTGAAACTTGACATTTACACCAGCAGGATACGCCACCTTTTTCTCAATTCACAGAACTCAACATTTGGTTATATCTCCGGCCCACTTCTCTCTATTCACTGATAGCATCCAGGACGCCATCGTCGCTTCTGGAGTTTCGAACTTGCTCTTCGTATTGCGGGCGAAAAAGAGATTGGGATGGAAGGAAGATTGGCCAAAACCCAATCTCTCCGCAAAAGACCAAACGCCAAAGAGTGCAAACCCCAAAAATAGACGTTTAAGGATCCCGTTAGCGAAGAGGCGGGAAGAGGCGGGAAGAGGCGGGAAGACACCCCACCCCGAAAACGCACTGGAGAATACAAGATCACTCAAGCTCCACGATGAAGAATCGCTTTTCAACTTCGCCGTCGACGCTACCAAACCCAAAGCACAGTGCAAAGGGCATAAGCAGATCAATTTGGTAATCTTGAAGGTGACGAGACTTTTGAATTTCCCCCGAACCCTTGAGGAAAAAGTAACTCAACTAGAAGCCGAGCCAAGCGACCTCTTGAAATAGTCGATCCAGCCGATTCCTCGATCCCGGCTATGTCTACACGAAATTTGGACGAGTCAGCTGTACTATACAACGCAGCAAGTTTATCGAGTCCTAATTTCAAATCTTGAATCGAAATCTGTTCGTCGAGCCGTAGCTCACCATCGCTAACTCGCTTTATAAATCCCACTTCCATCGCTTGTCTGAGCTCGATCGACAACCGATTTTTATCGTTTGTGTCGTGAAGACCTTCATCCTTGGGCGCATTCAAGTGAAGACATCGAACACAAGCAACTGCAAATTCTCGACGAGTAACCGACTCGAAGGGACGAAACTCTCGCCCCTGATTTGTCGTCAGCATCCCACGAAACGCTACAGCAGTAGCCGCCAGCTTTTCTTCTTCACCAAGATCTGAAAGATCGACGGGATGTTGGGTATGAGCAGGGAATAAACCATTTGCAATCGGTGAGATATTGATCTGAATGTGAAGAACGCTGTATCGAGATCCATCTAGCGAATCGGAAAGAAATGATTTGCTGGCGGGAGTCTTGATGAATTCATATCGATAGCCATGCGAGGTGTCATCGTGATACTGCAACACAATGCCTTCTTGGTTTGACTGCGTATTTTCCGCCAATCCTCCAATCAAAGCGTTCGCAACAGCGTAACCAGATCCGATGTCGGTAATCCGAAACCCTCCATCAAAGGTCACGTCCTCTTCTGCGATAGGTTTACGCGACGAGTGAAGCGTGAACGTTAAATCCAAGGGATCGAAACAATCTCCCTCGCTGATTAGCGACACGTTCAGGTTGCTTAGAGAACATCCCGTAGGCCCAGACTGCACGGTTGCGCGGTCAGCTAGGACCACGATCGCACGGCCCCCTGTCACCATCACCTTCCCGTCGCTGCGTACACGTATGGCCGAGTCTCTATCGATTCCAATGCCAAACGGAATTTTCCGTTCCAGTATCACTCGGCTAAGCCTTGCAAGGCGTCCGCGGTACTGGAGAAAGTGTTGATCGATGACGCCGTTCTGAAGAAACCCTAGCCCCCGAGTCACAAGGATTCCACGCGAGATTGTGTCCTTGGTTAATCCGAAATCGAGCGCATCGAGTCCTTCGTCAACGAACATGCTTGGCAATCCTGAAGCCGAAAGCATTTTTGTGCTCTGAGCAGAAGCTCCAGCGCTCGTTCCTGCAATGACTCCTCCTCGAGCATAGAGCCGACGCATCGCGACGAGGAGAGGCGTGTCGGTTCCATCGGAATTGGTCAAAGCTCGAACCAAACGAACTTGATCCCCTCCGGTCATGTAAACCGCAGTGGCACGATCAACCTTCTCCACATTGACAGGATCCCTCGTTGCCTGATCGGCATTCGAGTGAAGAACATTTAAAATCTCGACTTGGTTGCTTTGAATACCAAATTCTGAAAGCTCTTTTTGAAAGTGGTGCGCGGCGTCGAGCGACAGACTAGCCGCAGGCAGTAGAACAAACTTGGCATTGGATGTGCCGCCGGCCGCTTCAATGAGATCCAGGAAGACCGAACGGTTACTTACCCCCAATCCGCCTCCAACCATGATCAATTGCCCATTCGATGGCCTTACATCGGCCTGCGAGAAGACTGGCTCGGAGAGCAGTAGCCCAGATGCGAGGGAAAGAATCAGGGCAAGGCAGAGTCGAACCATAGCGGAGTTCGGAACACGGGAGGGAAAGGAATACCTTTGCAAATCGGGATCCGTTGAGCCTAGATAAAAGAGTGGTTCTTGCAACTGATTGGTATCGCTCGCCGAGATAATTCTTCAATCGCTTTCGATGTAGGGTTCTAAGATCGAAACGGCCGCTGGCACTTGCTCGCTGTTTGCATCCAGGGTTCTCCGCCTCAGCGCGCTCACCACAAACAGAGGGACTGCAGACTCGACACAGGTAGGAGCCCCCCTAGGGGCCATGCGACTTCGTTCGGATTAACGATGTGGAGGGGAGTTTCTATGGACTTTGAAGCGAAGAGTCGCCTCTATGACTTGGCCCCCTGAACTTTCTTACTTCGAGGTGGGAGCGTGGGAATGGTTTGGGGAAAGGGGACGTCCTAGGCTGCGCAAGAGAACGTAGAAGGTCGGAGTGAGAAAAAGTCCGACCAACGTAACTCCGCTCATTCCAGCAAAGACGGCTGTACCCAAAGCTTGCCGAATCTCTGCGCCAGCTCCTATCGCTTTCACCATCGGAAGGACGCCGAGAATGAATGCGAGCGAGGTCATGACAATCGGTCGTAATCGCAATCGGCAGGCCTCCGTGGCCGCAGCGTATTTGTCTTTACCTTCTTCCTCCAATTGCTTCGCAAACTCAACGATCAGAACAGCGTTTTTCGCCGCCAATCCGATCAAGACGATGAAGCCAATTTGCGCGATGAGATTGTTATCCATCGACCGCATGTAAAGGCCACCCAAAGCGAAGGGCAAGCAAATCGGGGCAATCATAATGATAGCCAGGGGCAACAACCAGCTTTCGTACTCAGCCGAGTGAACGAGAAAGACGAAGAGAACGCAAAGCGGGAAAATATAAATAGCCGTATTCCCAGCAAGCTGTTCTTGGTAGGCGATATCGGTCCACTCGATTTGCATTCCTTGCGGCAGGACTTCTTTCGCAATTCGCTCCACAGCTTGAATAGCTTCGCCAGAACTTCGTCCAAACGATGCGTCTCCTTGTACTTCCGCTGCGGGATACATGTTGTACCGTACCACGCGATCCGTACCGCTGCGCCATTCGACATCGAGCAGGGATCCGAGTGGAACCATACTCCCTTCGCGACTTCGCACTCGAAAGCGAGTGATATCATCCGAAAACTGTCGGAACTCTCCTTCGGACTGCGCTCTCACTTGGAACGTCCTGCCAAACATATTGAAGTCATTGACATACGCCGACCCGAGGTTGATTTGCAAGGCTTCAAAGATATTCGCGATGGGCACGTTCAGCATGCTCGCCTTGGTGCGATCCACATTGGCATACAACTGGGGCGTCGTCGCGCGAAAGGTGGTAAACACGTTGCTAAGCGTTGGATCGGTCTTGCAAGCCGCAATGAGGTCGTCGGTCGCTTTCTGAAGCTCCTTGTATCCGTAGCCTAGTCGATCCTGCACCAGGAATTTGAAGCCACCAGCGGTTCCCAAGCCACGAACGGGCGGAGGGTTGATTACAAATACCGTAGCATCGGTGATCTTAGATAATTCCGCCTGCAGCTCTTTTTGAATGACATCTGCGTGCGGGCCATGTTCTTTTCGTTCTTCAAACGGTTTGGGAATAACGAAGATCGATCCGTAGTTCGAACTATTGCTTCGTGTCGTTCCGGAGTACCCTGCGTACGATACGGCGTGGGCGACACCTCGATGCTGCCGGATAATGTCCACCACTCGCTCGACGACTTTCGTTGTCCTCTCCACAGACGCTCCATCGGGCAACTGAACCATCGTGATCAGATAACCCATGTCTTGTTTGGGGATAAAACCGGTCGGCATGGTTTGAAACCCGAATACGGTCAACCCGATCATTGCTGCGTAGCAAGACATTGGTACGACCGGGTGCCTAATCACCCAGGACACAGCTTGGCTGTAGATTCTGGAAACGAATTCAAACGCTTGATTGAAGAGTGAGAAAAACCAGCCGAATAGAAAGTCCCAGACTTTGCTGAACCAGTCTTTCGGAGCATCATGCGGTCGCAAAAGGATTGCGCAAAGAGCCGGAGCCAATGTGAGTGAATTGAGAGCCGATATCATGGTGGACACGGCGATGGTCAGAGCGAACTGCCGAAAAAACTGACCCGTCAATCCGGACAGAAAAGCGGTAGGGATGAAGACGGCTGAGAGGCCAACGGCGATCGCGATAACGGCAGGTGTAACCTCCTCCATCGCCTTGTAACTCGCTTGATAGGGAGCTAATCCATCGGCGATATGCCTTTCCACATTCTCAACGACCACGATAGCATCGTCCACGACAATACCAATGGCGAGCACCAGTCCGAAAAGGGATAGGATGTTAAGGGAAAAGCCAAAGGCGGACATTGCCGCGAAGGTTCCAATCAACGAAACAGGAATCGCCAAGAGTGGAATAAGGCTAGCACGCCAGTTCTGCAAAAACACAAGAACTACGATGACTACCAGCGCAACCGCTTCGTAAAGGGTGTGAACCACCGATTCGATGGACTCGCGAACGAACACCGTGGGGTTGTAAACAATTTTGTACTCGATACCTGCCGGGAATGACTTGGACAAGTCTGCAATTAAGCTTTCCACCCGCTCAGCCGTAGCAAGAGAATTTGAACCTGGGCGTTGTGCGATGATGATGGCTACAGCAGGACTGTTATCGAGGTTGCCATCCGACGAATAGTCGCGTGCACCGAGCTCGATGCGAGCGACATCTTTGACGCGGACGACTCGGCCATCTTCCCCCGAACGGACGATGATGTTTTCAAATTGCTCTGGGTCAACCAATCGACCAAGCGTATTGACCGACAACTGGAAAGCGCCCCCGGTTGGAACTGGGCGTTGACCGATGACACCCGAAGCGACTTGGATATTTTGCTCTTGCAAACTGGCAAGTACATCCCCTGCAGTCATCGACAAGTGCGCTAGCTTGTCTGGATCCAACCAAATTCGCATGCTGTATTCGCGCAAACCGATGATGTTCACATCACCCACTCCATCGACTCTGGCTAAGGAGTCGCGAAGTTGGATCAATCCATAGTTACCCACGTAGAGCTGGCTGTATTTGCTCTCCGGAGACGTCAAATGAATGACCAAAAGAAGGTCCGGCGATGATTTGATGGTTGTCACGCCCAATCGTCGGACTTCTTCTGGAAGACGGGGCAGCGCGACCGCCACACGATTCTGCACTAAGACTTGCGCAACATTGAGATCGGTCCCAAGCTTGAAAGTCACGGTGAGTGCCATGGCTCCATCGGTCGTACACTGAGAAGACATGTAAAGCATGTCTTCTACTCCGTTGACTTCTTGCTCGATCGGAGTCGCTACGGAGTCCGCGATGACCTCGGGGGAAGCACCAGGATAGGTGGCACGGACGACAATCGTCGGAGGTACCACATCCGGATATTGAGCGACCGGAAGATTGAAATAGGCAATGCCACCAACGATCAAGATCACTAAAGAGATGACCGTTGCAAAGATTGGTCGAGCGATAAAGAACTGAGCGATGCGCATCGAGACTAATTCTCCACCTTGGTAGTGCCTACGGCAGGACCATCGGTTGCCTTGCTCGGCTCCACAGCGGACTTCTCGCCCTCATCCGAAGCCCCCGCATCCGTACGCTCGGGGTCGGTTGCATTGGCTGCGGGTAATCGCTTTGGAACGATCGACTCGCCCGGTCCGTAAGGCTCATAAACATCGGGGAGGGATTCTTCCTTGAACGGAACATCGGCAACCTTTGTCACCTGAACGCCTTCTCCTACTTTCGATCGTTGAATACCGCTGACGATGACCTTTTCGTCACCTTTCAAACCACTTCGAACAATACGCAGCCCGTGTGAAATCGGACCGAGCGAAACGAATTTCTTCTCAACCTTGCTTTCTTCATTGACGACGAGAACGAACTTCTCGACTTGGTCCGTCCCTACAGCACTATCCGGAATGAGGATGGTATCTCTGGGGGGACCACCAGGAAGACGCAAACGCACGAACATTCCTGGAGTCAAAACCGAATCGGGGTTGGGTAGAATCGCCCGGCCTCGAATGGTGCCAGTCTGTTTATCGAAGCGATTATCGACAAAGTCCATGTGGCCCTTGTAGGGAAAAGACTTTCGGTCGTCGGCGAGAGCGATGTAGACGGGATTGAGGACTTCTCGGCTGCTGGGTCGTACACCGTCCATGGCTAGTTTGGTGTATTTCAAGTAGGTATTTTCATCTGCATCGAAATAGCAATGTATTGGATTGTTGGAGACGATTGTGGTGATCAAGGTGGATTCGTTTGACCCACCGCTAATCATATTGCCTTCGGTCACGAAACGACGGCTAATCAGTCCATCGATCGGAGCAACTATTTGGGTGTATTGCAGGTTCAACTTTGCGATGTCTACAGCGTCGTCGGCAATCTCCACTCCTGCTTGCGCGGCCGTGAGATTAGCCTCTGCGGATTGGATGCTGCTGACAGCGACAACCAAGTTTGCTTCCGACTCGATGGCCGCGGCTTCCGCGACGTCGAGCTCGTCTTGAGAAACCGCATTTTGCGTGCGAAGCGATCGCATCCGCTCCACCTGCTTCTGCGTCAACTCACGGCGAGCTCGAGCCCGCTCTGCTTCTGCTTTGGACTGCTCGATGGCGGTAACAGCTTGTTGGAGTTTCGCCTGAGACTCCAAAGCATTGCTTTGCGTCCGTTTGAGTTCGGCCAAAAAGGGACGAGGGTCAATCTCTGCAATGAGTTCCCCCCGTTTCACGAGTTGTCCTTCGTTGAACTTTGTGATCTTTAAGTAGCCGCTGACTCGCGACCGGACCTCCACGGACTCTACCGCTTCCAATCGACCCGGGAATTCGTCCCATTCAACAATCTTCTTGAGGAGTGGTTGGCAAACCTCCACGGAGGGCCAGGACGCCGGTGACTTGAGCTGAGAAAGGTTGCTCGGTTGATTCTCTTTCGCGACTTCTTGCATTCGGCGCACGGCGTACCAAGTTCCACCGACAGCGACGGCGAGTAAAAATATCCAGATCCACTTGGAAGTGGGGTTGCCAGAGTTCAGGGTCGTCATGCGACACAGATCCGAATAGAGATACGTGGATTGCGAGGAGGACCTTACGCAGGGGTGCGAAGGATCCAACGTGGATGGCGGGTAAAAACGTTTCGTCGCAAGCAGTACGGGGCTAGTTGTGCGGGGGGGCAAACTCTTCGGGTTACTCGTACGTGAACGACCGTTCTATCCTAGCTCGCTGTCAACGGAACAGCGAATTGAGCTACCTCAATTTCGGTTCTTTCCAAGGAGAATCGACCGATTTAATCAAGCAGGCCTGCTCACAACATCCGGGCGAGATTGTTGACAGATTTAACCCAATGGTTGACTAATTTCCTTCAACGGGGAGTTGTAGAAAATTTGCAAGCAATCGAAGGCCGTCTGCTTGGCTCTTTTCCGGATGGAACTGGGTTGCGAGCAGATTTCCTCTTCGCACTGCCGCGCAGAACGTTTGGCCGTAGTCGCATGTCAGCCAGGTCACTGCAGGGTCGTCGGGTACGCAGTAGTAGCTGTGAACGAAGTAGACAAATGGATGCGAAGGGATTCCAGCGAGCATCGGATCGGGGGAGATCGTCGACGTCACTTGATTCCATCCCATATGCGGAATCTTTCGGTGTTCCGCGGCAGACAAACGTTCGTTGCTAAAGCGAATGACTTTACCAGGAATGACAGAAAGACCCGTATGACTGCCCCCTTCGTCGCTGGAATCGAATAGAAGTTGCATTCCAAGACATATTCCCAGGAAGGGGCGATTGTTGTGAATCCAATCGCGGATCCAAGGGATCAAATCCCGTTTGGTTAATTCGTGCATCGCATCGCCAAAGGCACCAACTCCAGGAAGAATCAGGTGAGTCGCCTTTTCCAATTCGGATGGGCTGGAAGACACAATGCTCTTCCCGCCCGCGTTTTCGATTGCCTTGGCAACGCTGCGCAGATTCCCCATCTGATAGTCGACAATCCCTACAGAAACGCTCATAAGTTCCTTTCACGAATAATGGCCACCTCCTACCGATCCTTAGTTGAATCGATCGATTCCAAGTTGAAAAGGTCGTTGCTCGGCGATTCAAGAGACTCCGTACCCCGTCTCAAGGTTCGTTTGCGGAATCCCCGGTTACTTCGCCGGCAGCACGCGTGCAGAGCGCAGCTAAAATCGATAGCTCCATCAAATGCGAAAGATGAGAAACATGGCCATCGGCGAATAAAAAATGGGCACCTGATGCATGGAAGCTGTAGGGCTCATTATCATTCCGTGCATTCATGGCAACGTTACACCCCAGAGCGGGCGTGCAGCCTTCCAAGGTGCCATCCGACTTCGCACCATCCAAACTGTAAGCACCTTCACCATCGGCCCAACCGATACCTTGATCATTACGAAGACTATCATCGCGTTGGCGGCGCCGAAACACGACCGGTCTACCTGCCGTTTCCGCGATCATGATAGTGTTCGATGAACCATCGGTGATCGCTGCAAATGCGTTTCGTGAATTCCGGTGCATGACAGAAAATCGATTGCTCGATGTGTACAAAGGGTTGCCAATCGACGTCGGCTGAACTCCTTGGACGGCTTCGTAGTCTGTTCGCCCTAGCGGTAGACTCAACGAAAGCGAAGGCCTTGGCGGTTTTGCAATCGCAAACTGCATGGGTGGCAATTCAGGCGTGCTCGGACAAATCCATATTGGAATGGGGATGCTGGCAACTGCGAGATTAGTTCCTTCCCACCAGTTTTGATCGATCCGGTAAAGTTCCTTAACCGACGATTGCTCGAGGTAGGGAAGGATAGTTGTCCTCCAGCTAATGAACTTTCCGTACGGGTTTCCAGGTCCTGATTGCGTCCAACCGGATGCGGGAAAGACCTGTTCGGCCGATTCGAATGCGAGGATCGAAATACCAACTTGTTTCAAATTGTTTTGGCACCGAAGCCGTCGAGACGACTCGCGAGCCGACTGAACCGCTGGAAGCAGAATCCCAAGCAAGACGCCGATCACAGTAATGACGACCAAGAGTTCTATGAGCGTGACCGCTCGCCTTGGGTTTTCTGGGACTTGCTTCACACTCGACATCCCCACGCTTTTCGGTCCACTTCAAATAGACGCTCGTCCTAAGCAAGTTCCACGACTGCATCGGCGATGGAGCACCCAAGCAGACGGAATTTCCTGTCGTTGATGGAGCTCAAATTAACTGGGTCGATGCAAGAAAGCAACTATTTCGAGATCGGTCGCAGGTCGATCCCACGCAGTCGTTTGAGGGCAATTCGATTGCGAGAATGGAGGTACGCCACCGCCATCAACGCACTCCTTCCCGAGCCATTTCAAAGGATCGATCTAAGGTCTTTCCGAGGAAGTAAAAAGCTGGAGCATAAAGTCCACGATCCAATCGCATGCGAACTCGAACATTGACTCGCGGGGTATCGTTGGTCAGAACGGCTGGGGTAACATCGATCGTCGCACCGCTGATTCCAGCGATCGCGAGAAGTTCCCTGGTTTTATCGCGTACTTTCTCTGCTGATGCGCCGGGCACAATTCCAGCTCGAGCCCCTTCGTATAGTGCGTTTTCCACAGTATGTCGGTACATGGAAACGCGCGAGAACTCGAGCGCGGCGAAGAAGAAGAAGAAGGCGAAGCTACAAGTCACCGCGAACTCAACGGTGGTCGCGCCTATCCGCTTCGCTTTATTACGACACCGAGAAGGTCGAACCATTTCCGCTTACTCCGTGATGATACTGGTAAGAGTCAGCGCAATTTCGCGAAAGACCGCCTCTAGTTCGCCACCGCTGGAGGCATGGTAATAACGGCCCTTTCCGATGGTAGCAACTTCCTGCATGCTTCGACGGTCGGCGTCCCTACCAAAAGTGATTGTGTGAATGGACGAACCTTCGGCAAACGCGTCCTGCGCCGCGAGTTTCGCAGCCCGGCCGCGATTCTGCAATCCATCGGTCATGAGGATGACTGTCTTCTCTACGAACAACGGTGATCGACCGTTGGAGATGATACGCCTCCCGGAGTCAAGACCACCGGAGATGTTCGTCAGTCCAGAAAATGGCATTCGATCGACACGCGACGTGATGAGATCCAAATTTGTTGTGAGCGGAATATCCTCGGTCGCATCGGTGGAATACGACGCTAGACCAATTCTCTCTTCCACGGGGCTATCCTTCATGATGTCGACAAAGAGGCGAACAGCACTTCGAAGATCGCGATATTTGTTATCGTCCATCATCGACCCTGAACGATCTAAGACCAAAACGATGTCCCGTTGAATATAAGTCGAGGTGCACGTCTCCACAGGCTCGAATGCAGACACGCCGAGCACACGACCGAAGAACAAACCCACACTACCGGATAGTGAACCGGAAGTTCTTTCTCCCCGGACCCTAACGCTATTGATAGGCGTTCCGTCTTTCTGAAAAACGAAGGCGCCAGACGACTTTAGATCGGATCTGCCGAACTCAAAATCATCGCTCGATAGCTGAAGCCTTCGATTAGCGACTAAATTCTCGTTGGCAATTTCGATTCCTCTTGCAGTCGCCGAAGCGATGTCTTGTGTTCTCGCTAAGTTTTCGGACGCTGCCTTGGAAGCCGCATCGGTCGCAGTTCGAAGCTCAGTTTTCACCAAGTTCATATAAGCGACATCGATAGAAAAAGCGATGATGGCAACAAAGGCGAACATCATGACGCAAAGGAGAACCAGCATCGCCCCTCTTCGTCTCATTCTCGACGCAGTCCCGGTGCCTTGACATGCCAATCGGGATACGGAGCGGCCTGTGTGTATCGTCGTTCTTACAGGAGATCGCATTCTGTTACTCCTTGGACATTACTGTTCGCACCTTGGTGGTGCGATCGGATAGGACATGCCCAAAAAAGGGACTGTTGACTGCATACGAAGCGCTTACTTCGATAGCAACGTTGGATCCTCGCGGAACTCCGTAGACTTCAGCTGGAGAGAGCTGGACGGTGGCACCACGAATCCCTCTGGCAGCTAGAACGCGTTCTGCGCTTGCGACCGCATCTGCGGAATTAGCTCCGGTTTTAGCGGCCTCGCGAATACCCTCGTAAGCGCTCGTCGCGAGCGACTGTTTCACAAAGATGGCCGAGGTCGCTTCCATGCTTCCCAGAAGCAGGATCATAAGTACAGGGAGGCAAACCGCGAACTCTACCAACGCCCCCCCGTATCGGGCCTTCGCCGCCGGTAGCCGAATTTGCAGATGATTGCTGATGGGTATTAGCATGGGGAATATGAATCCGATTCCAAGAACATCGTCTCTTCAATACCTAGGTCATGGAGCGACGGGATTTGGCTTCTTCGACAAGTAGTTTTGCATTCGGATTCGGTTAGGCGTTCGCATGGTAGCGATCCAAGCGATCAAACTGATTGCAATACCTACACTCAATGTATTCCACATATCCGTATAGGCCCACGCGCCTTGGTCGACGGTGATCGCCCAACTCATCCAATCAGGAACCATTTCCCCTCGCGAACTACTGGTTGCAATAAACATCGAAACCGAGTTGTGAACAAAGTGAAATACGATCGTGCAGGCGACTCCACCGGTTCGATACGCGATCCAACCGAGCAAAAGTCCCATCAAACTTGCAGAGATCGTTTGTTGAAGCACCCCATGGGATAGTCCAAATAGAAACGCGGATAGCAGTACGGCCCGCAGATGCCCCGAATCTCTCTGCAATCCTGAAAAGATGAAGCCGCGGAAAACCAGTTCTTCGCACACCGCTGGCAAGAGTGCCATTACCAAAAGGACAGAAACAAAGGGTGCGGCCGAAAGAATGTAGTCAAACTGACGTAGGAGTTCGACGGTTTCTTCTCCAATTTTGTACTCGTGTCCGATGATGGATGCGATGACACTGTAGGTAGGATGCAATACAAGTGCCAATGCGGCACTCGCAACGATTTCACGGAACGATACGGCGTTGAGTCGAAGCGACTGCCTGAGCGATCGAGTTAGAATCGTCGCCATGATCAGGGCGGGCGCCAGCATCATTCCGATTTGGATGGTCAGGGTCGATTGAACGATTCCTCCCCAGTGAAGTTCGCTCGTTGGAATGCTAAGTCGACCGAAGAACAAGCACACCAGAATCAACAAGCCGCACAGGATGGATTCATTTGCGGTAGGAGTACTCTCTCTCTTACGCCACGCATCCCGGATCCAGCTCTTGATGGATGTCCTCGCACCGTCTCGAAACATGACGCTTTCGTTTTCAAACTGTCGCACCGCCCATCGCGTCGCCAGGAGTGTACAGAACACCGTCACAATCCCAACCGTCGGGAGATGCAAAAAGGCTTGCAGGTACTCGCCGTCCATAAGAGCCCGAGACAAAAGGACGGCTCCGGTGATTGGAATCACACTTGTTCCGGGTGCCAGGGTCACGCCTGGGATCATGGGAAGCATTACCAATGGCATGCCTACCAAAAGCAATGGCATCAAATAATACTGCCCTTCTTTAGTGCTCCTCGCAAGGCTCGCGACGGCCAAGGCCAAAGCACTGAACATCGCAGAGATAGGTAAGACAAGGAGAATGAGCCAAGCCAGGGAGTGCAGAGGGAGAGGCCCCAAAGCGCTAATCATCTGATTCCCCGGGGCTCCTTGAAACCGAGTCATGACGACAGATGCGGTCGTGTACATGCTCAATAGATTCAAAATGGCAGTACCGAGACTAAAGCAAAGAATGGTAAGGAGTTTGCCCCAAACAATTTCGCGGCGCCTCGCAGGACTGCAGAGCAACGTTTCGAGTGTCCCTCGCTCTTTCTCTCCTGCGCACAAATCGATTGCCGGATAAAAGGCGCCAGTCAATGCCCAAACAAGCATGACGAAGGGAAGTATCTTCGTCCATATCATGGAGCGTTTGGATTCAGCTGGTGCAACATCTACCCAGTGCAGTTTTGGTAGTTCCAGTGAAGAGGGAGACATCCCTGCGTTTTCAAGCTGCGTTCGGAGCGAGTCTTGATGGACTTGCTCAAACTTCCTCTGAAATAGATTCGACGCTACGACCGAGCGGTCCCACCGTTGGTTGCTTATGACTTGTAAAGCATCAGTCCACTTGGCGCCATCGGCAACGCCGCCCCAATGAATTAGCAAGTCGATTTCATGCAATTTGAGGACTTGCTCGATCGCTTTCGAAGTTTGCGAGAGGACTTTTAGATCCGAATCCTTCCGTAGGAGACTCACGTCATGTAATAGATTGTTTAGCTTAGGATCGGCGTCGATTCTCTTCCAAAAAACTTGAGCATCCGATTGCGTGAGTCGATCGAGCTCAGAGGGTGCATCATCGCTTTGGATAAATCCGATGACGACAGCATCCTGTTTATGGAATTGCGCGACTTCGAACAACACCATCCCCATGAGGGGATAGAGGAGCAAGGGCAGGAAGAAGATCGTGAACATGGTTCGGCGATCTCGCAATTGATCGCGAACCTCGCGTTCGAAGATCAGCTTGACATGGGACCAGTTCATGAGACGCCTCCTGCGAAGAGTGACTCCATTGGAGCATCACCACGAAGGAGCAACTGATAAAACAGTTCTTCAAAATCGCGTTGACTGTGCCGCTCGGCGAGCTCATCCAAGGTGCCGGTATCGACGATCCTACCTTTGTACATAATGGCCACACGGTCGCACAATCGTTCGACTTCACGCATGATGTGCGTGGAATAGATGATGCATTTTCCTTGGTCGCGGAGTTCTTTCACAATCAATTGCAATGTCCTCGCGACCAAGACATCCAATCCTAGCGATGCCTCATCGAAGATCAGCACGGGCGGGTCATGCACGAGTGCTCGAGCGATCGAAACCTTTTGTTTCATGCCTGTCGACATTTTCGCTCCGGGGCAATCGCGGAAGTCCCGCATTTGGAGTTGGTCGAACATGAATTCCATTCGCTCTTCGAGTGCGTCTTCTTCGATGCCATAGAGCCTACCGAAGTACTCGACCATCTCCCAAGCGGACATACGGTCGTAGATGGCCGTGTTGTTCGAAACAAATCCGATGGAATGCCGCACGTAATCGGCTTGGCTGGAAACGTCGAAATGAAAAACCTTGGCGTGCCCTGAAGTCGGCTTCAGGATCGTAGCGAGGATTCGAAGAGCGGTCGTTTTGCCCGCGCCGTTGGGACCGAGGAGTCCGAAGACTTCTCCGGCTTTGGCGGTGAACGAGATGCCATCTAACGCACGATATTCACCGGCTGAAGTATCAGGGTAGATTTTGGTCAGGTTTTGAACTTGAACTAATTCCATGCGTTCTACCGGTGTTTGCACTCAGTTGACGGACCAGAACAAGACTGGCGTTGAAAGAGACTTACCTTACCGCTAACGCAAAGATTCATGATCCCGAAGGAGATTAGGGCGATTCCCTCTCTCCAAGCAATAGCTTCGGATTAATCCTCCCAATCGATAGTCTTTGGCTAGGCACAATGAGATAGAGCCGAATGTTTTGCAAAATCGCTCAAGTCGATTTGCTAACGAGAATGCTGGATCTAGGCTTCGACCGTCGAACTGTTTCGACATGTAGCCCGTAAGGTGCCCCGTATCGCGTTGAGTGTTTTCTTGAGTATGAACAAAGCCCAAAAAGTTCGAAATTTGGAAGAAGTCCTGGCGAATACCCAATTGCCAGCCTTACCCACGAGCGCCATGCGTCTCCTCGAGCTCTCGCAGGACACGCGAAACGGACCCGCTGAGTATGCGAAGCCCATCGAAGCGGACGCGGGGTTGATGGGTCAGATTCTCCGATTCGTTAACTCGTCGTACTTCGGCTTCTCGCGCGAGATCGCGTCGATTCATCAAGCCTTGTCGTTGCTCGGAGTTCGGACAGTAAAGAACTTTGCGTTGTGGAGCGCCGTTTTTGCGTTGGTACCCAATCCGAAGTTCGGACCTTTCGATTTAAAGAGTTTGTGGCAGGACTCGCTGAGACGAGCTGTCTTTGCCAGGAGTCTTGGTCGAGTTCTGAAGTTGCCGAATGCTGAAGATTTGTTTGCAGCTGCCCTTCTTCAAGACATGGCCATTCCACTCTTGCTCAAGGCCCTACCGGAGGAGTACGAGAAACTGATTGAACGTCGAGCTGCAGAAAAGGTACGGCTTTCATCGTTGGAAAAGGAAGTGTTTGGTTGGGACCACGCACAGGCGGCTGGCGCTCTATGTCGCAATTGGAGATTGCCAGAAGAGTTTGCGGTATTGATTGAACGTCACCCAGACGTTGATGAGCTACTGACCGGCCCATCTCCGAAGAAAGATGCTGCTTGCGTCGCCGTGGCATCCTTGCTCCCGTCATGCAGGGATCAGCAATGGCTTGAGCACGATTCCTTCTTAGAAAAACTGGATCAGATTACCGGCGAGATCGAAGTCGATTTGGACGAACTCATCGGTGCGGTCGATGCATCCTTTACCGAATTCGCACCGATTCTTAAATTGCCAGTTCCCGAAAGATCTCTTGCAGATTGGCTTCGCGAAGAAGAGAGTCATCACGCATGATTGAAACCGTCCATAACTATTCCAACGAGATGATCCTGCAAGCTATCTCGGCCGAATTGCCGGCATTGGAGCCACAGCTTCAATTGGCAGTAGCAATGATCCTACGTCAAGAGACGCTCGGACAAAGCGGTGCGGCCGATACGATGCAGGATGAGCTGTCTGGACATCAAATCCAGAGCGCTTATTTGAGACTTCAGTCCTTGATCGATCAGCAGAGTGCGGTCGCGCAAGAATTGGGTGAACTCGCGACGGGTTCGCCATGTGAATTCGAGCCGAATCAAATCTGGATTTTGATCCGTGCCATCAAAGCGCAGAGCCGACTCGTGGACTTGATGATCCCGTAGGCTCACACGCTGGTTCTATGGGACGTTCGAATGTGCGATGGCGTGCGCGATGCGTGATCGATGCGTGATCGTCTCGACGGCATCGACTATCCTTGTGGAGCTTGTTTGGCAGCCAACATCTTTTGGACTTCTTGGAGCGATGTGTGTCCTAACGCACATGCCGCGATCCCTTCTTCTTGAAACCCGAGATGGTTTCGCTGTTTAGCGATCTTCCGGATTTCATCGGGATTCGCAGCGTATTTCAAGAACGCTTGCTTCATGACATCGTCGACGGTGAGCAGTTCGAAGATGGCCATACGTCCGAAGTAGCCGCGACCGTTGCACTTTTTGCAGATCTCAATCTCAATGGGTTTGCCGTTCGCATCCACGCGTTGTTCCGGCGGTGGTGGGATCGTGGGGTTCCAAAGCTTTTGAATTCTTCCAGGCGGAACACCGAGTTTTTGGAGGAGTTGTGGATTGGGTTGATACGGTTGTTTGCAACGATCACAGAGCCGTCGCACCAAGCGAGCATTGATAACGCCGGACAACATCTTCACGATGTTTTTGGCTTGCGCTCGGTGTTTGAGCATGAGTTGGAGGACCGCATCTACGGCGTCGGTCGCGACAACGCGGGTGACAGCATGTTTTCCATGGGTCATCAATTGTTCGTAGACAGCCTCGACAATGTCGTCATCGATCAGTGACGGCATGACAAGGACATCGGGTTGCCGGAGCATCAATTTCGCAAAATGCCCAAGGGGCGGGTCTCCTACCCCGGGTTCGAAGAAGTTCTGAGTCACGTTGATGATCTCTGGATCCGCATCGGCTTTATTCTCCAGAGAGACCCAATCCCGAACGTATTTGTCGGCATTTTCTAAAGCAACGCGCCAAAGGGATGGCAAGCCGTGGGTAGGGGGAGCGCTCACGACGATCAAACCACGATCGCCATTGAGCATGCTTCGAAACGACTCGATCATCGAGTCGCGCATTCCAAGATCGGACAGTGTCTTAAGAGTTGGTTTCTTGGTATCAATCGTGAAAAGGACGCGTTCTCCTGTCGGTACCCCCGCGCTCATAAACGAGATGACCCAGTCGATCTCCTTGAAGTTGGTAGCGAACTTCGCTTCTTGCTTTGCACGTCGTTCGGCGGGATTCAATCCGAGTATTTTTTTGATGGCAACGAGAGCGCCATCGCCGGTAGCGCGGTCCATAGGGGGCAAGGTCTCCCAGACACCATCGATTCGATAGCGAACAATTGCCCCCTTGGTGGAAAAATCCATGTGGATGCGGTCAGCACGCCCTGCAATGGCATTGGCAATCACGATCAACGCGACGGGATATCCGGGCAGTTGCCTCGCGGCGATCGACAGCCCTTGAGCTTCGTCTTTGGGGATCCCGATTTGCTTGATTTCCAATGCCGGCAACGTGATCTCACCTCCAGCAGCCACGGCCATTGGATCGGAGGTAGCAGGCTTGGGTTTTTTCTTGCCAAAAATCATAGTAAGGAAGCTCTAGGGAAGGGGTCCCCGGGGAGGAGATTGGGGGACACCGAGTTAGGAGTAGTGGAGGAAAAGAATAAGTTCGGCCGCATCCAGTTTCGAATGCGGCCGCACAAAGCTGCGTCGGGCTTAAATGATACCAGGCTGGCTAACGTTGATCCCCTTGAGAGCCATTTTGAGCGCATCCGGGTTAGGAGCCACTTCGAACGCGGTCGGTCGATCGATCAACCCGTCGTCGATAAGTTGCTTGAGGCTCATGGTGAAGTCCTGCATCCCATCTTCTGCACCGATTCGAATTGCATCGGAAAGCTTTTGATCTTTACCTTCCAAGATCAGTTTTCGGATCATGGGACTAAAGGTCATGACTTCGCAGGTGGGTACACGGCTAACGCCTTGACGGATCGATCGAAGCAGCTTTTGTGCGATGATCCCCTTCATGTTGAACGCCATGGCGTTACGAATGGCTCCGTGCAATTCCTCTGGAAACAAGTCGAGAATACGGCCGATGGTCGAGGGGGCGGTCGACGCGTGAATGGTTCCAAACACCAAGTGCCCGGTTTCGGCTGCGTGGATCGCCGTCATAAACGTTTCTTGGTCCCGCATTTCACCGACGAGGATGATGTCCGGGTCTTCCCGAACCGCGTGTTTCATCGCGATTTCAAAATTCTTGACATCGGTACCTACTTCGCGTTGGTTGATCAGACACTTGTCCTCCGTGTACACGAACTCGATCGGATCTTCGAGGGTCAAGATGTGTTTGCGGTAGGTGCGATTGATCCAGTTCAACATCGAAGCGATGGTTGTACTTTTTCCCGACCCCGTAACCCCGGCAAGCAAAACCATTCCTTGGTCGAATTTGCAGAGCTCTTCGAGGATAGGGGGAAGGAACAATCCTTCGAAGTTGGGAATGAAATTATTGATTCGCCGCGCGACCAAACCTGGTCTGCCGAGCTGCTTCAACATGTTCACCCGGAATCGCCAGTTCTCGCCGTCGACATTGACGGTATAGGAGAAGTCAGCGCCCCCCTCCTCTTCAAAAATGCGACGGTTTCGATCGTCCAGCATCGGGATCAAAAGCCGGACCATTTCCTCGACTTCAATGGGAGGACGGTTGAGCGGTTTCAAATCCCCTTTGACCCGGACGATCGGGGGTGTACCGACTTTGAGGTGTAAGTCGCTACCTTCCAATTTCACGCAGGCTTTGAAGAGTTTATCGACCTCCAGCTCCGATTTGGTCTGCAAAAGGGATGCTGCCAATTCGTCGGCGGCAGGAGTCGACTTGTTGGTCTGCGGACGGGCTTCAGCTGTTGCCATAAGGTTCGAGCAGTTTGGGGAAACGAAGAGAATTAGAAATCGCGAGAAGGGCCTCGGTGCCTCCGCTCCATTCTAGTCTACAACGATCCAAATCCCTAATGCGAGGAGCCTAGACGCACCGGAATTCCATTTTGTGCCATCAGACGCTTGGTTTCCTCGATGGTGAACTCGCCGAAGTGGAAGATACTCGCAGCCAAAACCGCGTCCGCTCTTCCGATTCGGATGGCGTCCACCATATGGATTGGGTGGCCGGCTCCACCGCTCGCGACAACAGGAATATCGACCGCCTCGCTCACAGCCGCGGTGATCGGCAGGTCGTATCCGTCCTTGGTTCCATCCCGGTCCATGCTGGTGAGGACAATTTCGCCCGCCCCCAGGCGTTCGACTTCCTTCGCCCACGCGACGGCTTCGAGACCGGTCGGGGTTCGTCCGCCGTGAATATGGACCTCCCAAAACTCCTTGCCATCGCGCAGAACACGTTTGGGATCGATGTTGACGACAATGCATTGAGCACCGAACCGCTCGGATGCTTGACGAACGAGCTCCGGATTCTTGCAGGCCGTCGAGTTGATACTGACTTTGTCGCATCCTGCCTGAAGCAGTTGTCGAATGTCGTCAACCGTGCGAATCCCCCCTCCGACCGTGAGGGGCATGAAGACTTGCTCGGCCGTGCGTCGCACGACATCGAGCATGATTCCGCGATCTTCGTGGCTCGCGGTGATATCGAGAAATACAAGCTCATCAGCCCCTTCGGACTCATAACGTTGGGCGATCTGGACTGGATCTCCGGCATCGCGAAGATTGAGAAAATTGGTCCCTTTGACGACCCTTCCGCCATGGACGTCGAGACAGGGGATGACTCTTTTCGCAAGCATCTGCCGTGATTACCTTGTGCTCGCGGTGGGGGTCCCACCTGCGATCGATGCGTTAAGGGACTTTTGAAACTGATCGAACAAATAGCTGCTGTCGTGAGGGCCTGCCGATGCCTCGGGGTGGTATTGGACGCTGAAAGCATTGTGCTTTCGGTGCCGAACCCCAGCGATCGTATTGTCGTTGAGATTGCGATGCGTCACCTCCAAGCATTCAGGGAGAGAGGCTTCTTCGACCGCAAATCCGTGGTTCTGTGAAGTGATTTCCACCTGCCCCGTCAAGCAATTCAAGACCGGTTGGTTGGCTCCTCGGTGCCCGAACTTCAGTTTGAATGTCTTCGCACCTGCCGCCAAGGACAGAAGCTGATGCCCTAAACAGATTCCGAACACAGGTTTCTGCCCCAACAACTCGCGAATCGACTCGATCGCGTAGGTAAGAGGTTCGGGGTCCCCCGGGCCGTTGCTCAGAAAGACGCCATCGGGATTCTGATTGAGAACGTCCTGGGCGGAAGAAGTCCCCGGCAGAATCGTGACCCGGTTTCCGCGATGGGCCAAGTGCCTGGGAATGTTCCACTTCATGCCGAAATCTAGGCATACAACGTGAGGTACTCGATTCCCTTCGGTATGCGTTTCCCCGCCCAGAGAAGAATAGGGGTGCAACACACTGCCCCATTCGTTTGCAGAGCCTGGCATTACCTCGCGAACCAAATCGCGTCCGATCAAACCAGGACTCTTTCTCGCTTTTTCAACGAGCGATGCGCGATCGGAGTCGATGGTGGAGATGATCCCTTTTTGAGCGCCACGATCTCGAATGCGTCGCACCAAGGCCCGTGTATCGATTCCCGAGATAGCGACAATGTTGTGCTTGATCAAGTAATCCGATAGCGACCCATTTGCGCGGAAGTTGCTATGGATGCGGCTATTTTCGCGTACGACAAATCCTGCGATGCGAGGGTGGCTCGACTCGAGATCCTCCAGATTGACTCCCACATTCCCAATCATGGGGTAGGTCATGGTGACAATCTGACCGCGATAGGAGGGGTCGGTCAAGATTTCTTGATATCCGGTTAGGGACGTGTTGAAGACCACTTCGCCATCCCGCTCCCCTTCGGCACCAATGGAAAATCCCTCATAAACGGTACCGTCTTCCAATGCCAAGAAGCCAGGTTTCTGTTGGCGATACAACGTTGGGATCCCCCCGAGTTTCGAGTTGATTGGCCTAGTACAGACCAACGAATTTGCAGGGAATGAGCCCCGTATCCCTTCGCCCAACCCCTTTTCAATAAAATTTCAAAAATGATATCGCAGAACGGATGGTTTCACTAGGGGCAACGAAGCATGGAAAGGGTTATCGAAGAATCTCTTGGCGTTTCTGCGAACCTGGTTATGCTGAGCAGCGTACTCGCACGGGTCTATTTCCCTTCTTGAAAGTCGTCCCTATGGTCTTGGATACCATTTCGCCGATGTTTGCCGCTTCGGACTTTTGGATGGCCAAATGGCTTACGCCATTTTGGTTTGTCGGAGTCGGCATTCTTTTGGGCTTGGTCGTGCTCTCCTTATTTTTGGCGCTCGCATTCCTCCTGATTGTACCGACGCGCGGTTTGGAGCCTGCTCGAAAGAGTGGGACGCTCCATTGGGTGGCCCTCGCTCTGACGGTATTGCTCGGAATTGGAATTGGGGGCTTTCTCAACTCAGGAGACTTCCGTCGAGCTTTCTTTGTGAAGGGCGAGTTCGCCACCGAGGAATGGCTCTTGGTAAGCGTTGCCCTCACTGCCATGTTGGGTTCGATGGTTTGGGCGCTGCTCTTCTGCTCTTCGACTAGGTTCTTCGGCGAGCTGCGAGCCCTTTTGTTTGAAGGGGTCGGCTTCGCCATGTTGGTAACTTTAGGGACTGTTGGAGCGATCGGCCTTGCTGCAACTCCTTGGGTGGATGACCCTCGAAGCGTCGCTAGCAGTATTCCGCAAATGTTTGCCCCCTCAACAAGGACACTCAGCTTTACCCTCCCTGGTTCCACGTCACCAGAGGGTGGCAAGCTGCAAAAGCTGGAGGTGCAATACGATCCATCCACGCTCGGCTTTACGAAGATCGAATCCAACCGACGAATCCTGATCGCGGACGCATCCGAAGTCGACCAACTGCGTTTTGCCGCCGTGAACATCGATGCCGATGCTCCTAAGGTTTGGGAGCGATCGATGGGACCGAATAAGAGCCCGCTTCCGATGGTCGGCGGTGCCGAAGTTTTTGCTCAGAACGAAGAAATCGACGATGCGGAAGTGACGTTTACGCTCGTTTCGTACCCACCGGTTCCTCAAGCCATCTCGATTTTGCTCGTCGCCGCTTTTGTGACGGTGTTTGGGTTGCTCTTTTTCCTGATGCAATCCGCTGCACCGAAGATCGCTGCGATCGCCCTTTCGGCAGCGAAGAGCGAGCTTTCCCAGCCGTTGCCCAAAATCTTGATCACCATTGTGGGGCTTGCGATTCTCCTGTTTGTATTCCTGCCGTTTCACACATTCGGGGAAGATATCAAACTGTTGAAAGACTGCGGAATCACGTTAGCTCTTATCGCCGCAATCTTCCAAGGTGTGTGGTCGGCGAGCACGTCAGTTAGCGATGAAATTGAAGGTCGCACGGCGTTAACGCTTCTGAGCAAGCCGATTCACCGACGTTCGTTCATCATCGGAAAAATCCTAGGTGTGTTCTGGATTTTGATGTTCATGTTCTTGGTCATGGGCTCCTTCGAACTCTTTGCGGTGGCCTACAAACCGATTGTGGAAGCTCGCGAGAACTCATTGGATATCCCCATGTGGCAGCAGTGCCATTTGGAAATGTTCCAAACCATCCCAGGTCTCGCTCTGGCATTCATGGAAGCCGTCATTTTAGGCTCGATCTCGGTCGCGATCGGGACTCGCGTCTCGATGGTCGCCAATTTCGCGATTTGCTTCTCGATCTATGTTCTCGGGCACCTAACTCCCGTGATTATGGAATCCGCAGCAGGTGGGTTGCCGTTGGTCGAATTCTTTTCGCAGTTGATTTCAGCAATCGTCCCCAACTTGAATCACTTCTCGATGGAGTCCGCGATCGATGCGGATGTCGGAGTGCCTTGGTCGGTGATCGCCAGCGTGTTTGTTTACACGACAATCTATGGAATCGGAGCCACCTTGCTCGGTCTCCTCCTTTTTGAAGAACGAGATTTGGCGTAACGTGAAATCGCTTGTTTATTGTTTCCCGACGCAGCCCCATCATGTGGATTGGATGCGAGCTGCTGCTCCGAACTGTGAATTTATTGAAGCGACCCAGGAGACGATTCCCGAGCGGATCATGGATGCCGAGATCTTTGTGGGGCATGCCAAGGTTCCGGTAGATTGGGACCGCGTAGTCGAGCAAGGAAAATTGCGTTTCATTCAATCCTCTGCCGCCGGGCTGGATCACTGCTTGGCTCCCTCGGTTATCGAGTCGGATATCGTGGTGTGCAGCGCCTCAGGATTGTTTGCCGATCAAGTCGCCGAGCAAACCTTGGCGTTACTTCTTGGGCTGCTTCGGGGGATTCCGATTTTCTATCGACAGTGGCAGCGCAAAGAATTCGTTCGCAGACCGACCGACGATCTTCACGGAAAGCGAGTAGGGATTGTTGGAATGGGGGGAAATGGTCGCCGGCTCGTCGACGTACTCGCTCCGTTTCGAGTAACCATGCGAGCGACCGATTTCTTCCCCGACCGCAAGCCTGCAGCGTTGGAAGAGCTTTGGCCGCATACGCGACTGGAGGAATTAGCGGCTTGGTCGGAGATCCTCATCCTTACCCTGCCCCTCAATGCTTCGACGCGCGGTGTGGTGGACAAGACGATCCTTCGCGCCATGCCAAAAGGGTCTTACTTGGTGAACGTCGCTCGCGGTGCATGTGTCAAAGAGTCCGATCTGTGCGAGGCACTAGCGGATGGCCATCTCGCCGGGGCTGGATTGGACGTAACGCAAGTCGAACCCTTGCCCGAGACTAGTCCTCTGTGGGGATTCGACAATGTGTTGATCACTCCGCATGTCGGAGCGCAAGCGGGAACACGTACGGACGACACGACGCGACTGATCTGTGAGAATCTTCAGCGTTACTTTGCTGGACAAGATCTCTACAACATTGTCGACAAACGCCTTGGCTTTCCGCACCCCAGCGTCCTCTATACACTGCGCCATCAAGCCGACTGACTCGCATTGCGGACTTTCGACATAAACAACGTGAGTTTGGATTCGTCGAGCTTTCCATGGCTGCGAAGGCCCGAGCAGACATCGAGCCCGAAAGGTTGAACTTCGTCGATCGCTCGTGCGACGTTTTCCGAACTCAGTCCCCCCGCAAGGAATAGCGGAACTTCAACCAGTTCGCGTATGCTCCGACTGATCGACCAGTCGTGTGTCCGACCGGTTCCCCCAAGCAGTTTGACGGGCAAACGCTGATCGCCGGAGTCGAGCAATAGTGCATCGACCCCTGACTCGGCAACGCGACATGCCTCATCGATCGACTCATGTCCCGTAACATGGATCACTTGCACGAGCGCCACGCCCGGCAGAGCCAATCGAAGATCTCGATAACTGCCGCGTTCCAAACGATCGACGATTTGGACGGTATTCACGCCACAACGCTGCTGTAGTTCGATGATGGCATCGGCATCGGTTTCACTGGTGAGGAGAAAAGAACCGATAGACGGCGGTGTGATGGAAGCTATTTCTGTGATGAGGGAATCGGAAATCACACCAGGACCACTTGGCATTTTAGCCACAAGGCCGAGGGCATCCGCACCATGTCGAAGGGCCATGCGAGCCTCGCTCATGCTCCCGATGCAGCAGACTTTCACTCTCGGATGTAGGGTTGGTTCCAAAATCTTTCCCTTGGTCAACTCGACTTGCATACACGGCGTTTTGAGAGAGTATACTCCCAACACGAATCGAATTCTCGAAGAGCCCATGGAGGAAGAGTATCCGCATGGAAAAGTCTATGTTTTCGTGGAAGAGGATGTGGGTTGTTCTACTACCCTGTCTCTATATCGTGACCATGCTGGTGCTGAGACCGAGCACGTCGCGGTTCAACGCCCAACTTTTCGACGCCGGAGCGTTGCTAGGCGGAGCTTTGTTGATGGTAGTTTGCGCGGCGTCATATTTTTCGTGGCCGCTTTATTTAGCAATGAACATGGCTATTGGCGCATTGACCTTCCCTGGACTGATGACGCGGATGGATGCGTGGATTGTCCCCTTACTCCTCTGGTGCATCTACGCTGCAGTCGTCACCTATTTGGGCCGAATAGTAAGAACAAAAGATATTGCTTCGCCTACCAGTGTTCGTGTCGAATGAGCAAAGAATCGAATTTCGTTTTTGACTCAAGCCTGCTCCTGGACTGTCTCGCGGCAAAAAAAGGTAAACGCGGGGCCGAGAGACCCGCATGTGATCATCGCGAAGAGCGACTTTATGATCACTTCTATGGACACAATAGCCGGGTCATCTCCATATTGGTTGAAATACCAATCCTCTTGCATAAAGGATGTACCCGATAGGTGATAGACTCGTTCAATACCCCAAGCAGTCGATGCCGCAAAGGAGCCCAAAAACGAAGCGACGTACATCACGATATAATTTCGTCTGCTGAGGCTAAAATAAGCGCTCAATATCGCCGATATGGCGAATGGAGCCCATTGCAGATGGGCTTCTGAGGACAACGTAACGCTTCGGGCTCGTAGAATGAAATAAAACCCAACCGATAAAATCAAAACCAACAAATCGAGCGAGCGAAGTTTCAAGCCTATCTCCAACCTCGTTTATGGGGCTGTGGAAGTGTAGTAGGTCGATGAAGACTGGTATTCACGTCACTCAAGCTGCTGTCGGTTACGAGAGGCGGTTCAACGCTCGTTCGAGGGACTCTACGGCGCGGTGTAGATGCAATTTCCAGATAGATAGGTTTTGAGAACTTGGGTTTGTGCGATGTCATCGAGGGGGCATTCCAGGACATCGCGATCCAGGATGATCCAATCGGCGTGTTTGGACGTTTCGATGGAGCCCTTTTCTTTCTCTTCAAACGTCAAATGAGCGTTGTTGATCGTGTAAAGTCGGATGGCTTCTTCTCGGGCGATGCGCTCGATCGGGTGCAATGCGTTGTTCATTCCTCGCGGTGTTCGGGATAACGTGATCCACATGCCGAGGAATGGATTGTAAGGGTTCACCGATCGAAGCGACCCGACCTTTTGCATATGATCGGAGCCTCCTCCAACAATAACCCCTTCACGAAACAGGGATTGGTAGGGCTGGAACCATCTCAGTCGTTGTTCTCCAAATTGTCGGTGAAGCGTGCGGCCATCCAGCCATAACCAAGCTGGCTGCAGATCGGCGACCACCCCAAGTTTCTTCATCCTCGCGATGGCGTTTTCCGTTAGGAAATTGCAATGCGTGATACAGGGACGCATCTCTCGAACCGGTGTATCCCGATCGACTTGCTCATAGGCGTCCAGCAATGCCTCGATCGCGCCATCACCCACCGAGTGCGCGGTCATTTGCAAACCATGGCTCAAGGAATCCTTGGCGATGGCGTAGAGTTTGTCCGGTTGCACGTAAAGGAGTCCCCGGTAGTTCGGGTCGTTGATCCCGTAGATGGAGCTCACGCCCCATGGTTCCTTCATGAAGGCGCTTCCGGTCAACATCCCTCCGTCTAGGAATATTTTGGTACCGCGCAGCCAGAGGTTGGGATTGTGTCGGTGCAAAGGATGTTCGGACGCGAAGCGAATATCCTCTTGGATTTTGGCGAGTGAATCTTGGGCATTGATGGCAAACGACATGAAGACGCGACACGTCAGCCGGGAGCTTTGGTGCAGTTCATTGTAAAGCTCCAACCCTTCGCGAGAGACGTTGCGATCGCAAACGCTCGTGATCCCGACTTGGTTGTAATCGGCCAGCAGTTTCGAGAGCGATTCTAATTTCGCATCGCGCCCGACTTTCTCTTGACTATTGTCCATTCGTACCAGTCGTGTGCAGCTACGAAGGATCCCATTGAGTTTCCCCGTTTTGGGATCTCGTTCGAGATACCCCGACTGGCCGTCAGTGATCGTGAAATCCTCGCCGATTTCGCTCCGTTTTAACGCGAGGCTATTCAAGGCCCCATCGGGCCCCGTGCGAAAGAAAACAGGGTGGTCGGGAGCGACACGGTCCAGTTCCTCACGGGTAGGGAAACGTTGTTCTTCCAAGCGTGTGACGAAGATCTGACTCAACATGATCCATTCCCCCTGCGGCACCACCGCGGTTCTCGATTGGATGTATCGAAAAACATCGTCGAGGGACTTCATGTCGGGAATGGTATGGTTCCACTCAAAGAGGGACGCGTCGACCGCATGGACATGGGAATCCGATAGACCGGGGAGTACCATGCGTCCTCGAAGATCCTCCTTCGAGAGGTGCTTCCCACTCAAGGTCGATTGTTGTTGGGCTGCAGCCGATACGGATTCAAACGTCCCGACCGCTAAAAACTTGCCATCTTTGACGGCGAAGGAATCGGCGATGGTGCCTTGAGCATTCGCCGTGAACACTTTTCCATTGTGAAAGACCTGAATCCCGTTTTCGGTGGCTTGGACTGCAGCGGGACTCGAAAACAGGACCGCTAATGCCGAAAGTAATTGGGAGTACAGGTAAGGGGAGGAAGGGAGGCTGATTGAGGGGCTCTGCATCGCCGAATGCCTTGCGAAGGAAGGGGATAGTTAGAACGGAGGGGATTTTCTTCTTACCATAACACAGGTACGAATCGCATGGGGGAGACCGAGTCCGGTTCGCGCAATACCACTCGAGCTCTCGATGGTAAATCTGGTATAGTGGAGGGCCCGATTTGGTTCTTGTCTCCCATTACTGCTACCATCTATGCGCCATCGACTATCCATCTTCACCGTTTCTTTGGCCGCGTTGGCGACATTTGCGCCTCGCGTTTTCGCTCACCCGGGGCATGACGCGCACGCCCCCCAGCAGGGACTGCTTCATTGGCTACTAAGTCCAGTCCATTGGACCGCGGCGGGATTGATCGTTTTCATAGGGTTTTTCGTATTCGCCGCCCTACGACGGAACGATTCGACAGCGAAGAAGACCATCGACGCGACGGCCGAGGCGTAGTGCGATTCATCGCGTTTCGGACTTATCCAACCACTACCCCCCCCCTCCCCAACGTTGGAGTTTTTCATGCGAGCTTCCTTTCGCCATTCCGTATTGAGCGTCGCCCTTTGGTGCGTATCCTTCCACTTCTCTACGGTCGCTACAGCAGAGAACAGGCCGGATGAAGCGGGTAAACAAGCTTCGTGGGCTCAGTGGAGAGGCCCTCATGGAAATGGCATTGCGAATGAGAAAGGGATTCCGACACGCTGGAGCAAAACCGAGAATGTGCGTTGGCGCTGTCCTTTGCCAGGCCAAGCGGGCGCGACACCGGTTTTTTGGGGAGACCGCTTGTATTTGACAAGCTCGGAGGGGAGCGATCTCGTCGCGGTATGCGTATCCGCCGCGGATGGGAAGATTGTATGGAAGACAAAGATCGGGACGGGAAATCAAGATGCACGGGCGGGCGAAGGCAATTCGGCGTCCCCTACTCCTTGTACAGATGGCAAGCATGTATGGGTCTTTTTCGGCACCGGTGTACTCGCTTGTTTGGACATGGATGGTAAAGAGGTTTGGAAGTTCGATGTCGGAGAACGGTTCGGCGCGATCGATATCCAGTTTGGAATGACCTCCACTCCAGTACTCGACGGTGACTCGCTTTATCTGCAATTGATACACGGCCGGATGAAGATGGATGACAATACGCGGACCGGCCAAGTCATCAAGTTGGACAAAGCGACAGGTAAAACCGTATGGGTGCACAATCGGGATACCGACGCCTATTTCGAATGCAAACATTCCTATGCGTCCCCATTTCTCTATCGAGATGGAAAGACGGAATTTTTGATCGTACATGGTGCAGATTGCACGACAGGCCATGATTTATCGAACGGCGACGAGCTGTGGCGTTTTGGAAATCTCAATGGCCCGACTGAGTGGAATCCGAAAAAGAAGGATCCAACCTTCCGATTTGTGGCATCCCCAGCTTTCGTTCCGGGTCGCATCTTGTTGCCGACGGCAAAAGAGGGCCCCATGGTTGCGTTGAAGGTCGCGGAGTTGAAAGGAGATTGCTCTGCGAAAGCCTCTGCAGTCGCGTGGGTTTGTCCACGCACTCCGGACGTGTCGATTCCTCTGATCGTCGATGACCTCGTGTATGTACTGCACAAGGATGGAAAGCTTCAGTGCTTGGAATTGGCGACAGGCAAGGAAGTTTATATGGAGCGGACCCACACCGCGCAACATCGCAGCAGTCCCGTCTATGCCGATGGGTTGATTTACTTCACATCCAACGACGGAGTGGGATCGGTTGTCAAAGCCGGCCGACAGTTTGAGCTTTTGTCCAAAAACGAGCTTGGTGAAGCGACCACAGCGTCGCCAGTGATTGTCAACGGAACGCTTTACCTCCGGTCCTACGAAGCCCTCTACGCCATTGCCAAGTAGTCCTTTTTCCATTTGGATTGTTACTCCAACACTTCGGCCGTTGGAGGCCGACGAGCGATTCGAACCGTCAACCACCAATGGCGAGCCGTATGCTATTGGTCTACAATAGCGGCTTATTCCCCACCACAATCCCTCCAATTCTTGATCAGGAAGCAGCTCGATGAAACGAGTTCTCTCGCGATCGGCGATACGCGCCGTTTGCTTTTCCGCCGCGGTTGCTTGGACCACTTTCCACTGGTTGACTCCGGTTCTCGCGCAGTCGGAGGCTCACCATTGGAAGTCTCAGAAGCTTTCGCCGCTTTTCTACTCGGAGGGGGGAAACGCAGCCGATCTCGATGGCGATGGGCATCTCGATATTATCGCCGGTCCCAAGCTTTACTTCGGGCCAGCGTTTGACGAGGAAGTGTCCCTCACGGACGCAAAACCCTTTTCGATCATCGGCTATTCCAAGTACTTCTTTGGGTACGACTATGACGTCGATCGAGATGGGTTGACCGATGTCATCATCATTGGCTTTCCTGGTGAAGCTGCCCATTGGTACAAGAATCCAGGCAAAGAAAAAGCCCGAGACGGAATGTGGGCCCAGCACACGATTTTGGAGACGGTTGACAACGAATCTCCGACCTTTACTGATGTTACCGGAGATGGCAAACCGGAGTTAGTATGCTGTCACGGCGGTAATTTCGGATACGCCGAGATGTCCGCGAAGCCAACCGATCCATGGACGTTCCGACCAGTGAGCGAGGGTGGTAAGCATCAACGCTTCACCCACGGATTAGGAGTCGGCGATGTCAATGACGATGGTCGTCTGGATATCCTGTCCAAAGACGGATGGTGGGAACAACCCGCTGCACCGAACACGGGAGCTTGGACGTTCCATCCCGTCCCCTTTTCCGGCCCTGGTGGGGCTCAGATGTATGCCGTCGATTTAGATGGCGATGGCAAGAACGAAGTTGTCACCTCGCTTGCGGCCCATGGTTACGGGTTGGCAGTTTACAAAAAGAAGGATCCGAAGTCCGCGGAGGTTTGGGACAAGATCGACGTCATGACCGAGAAAGCAGAGACATCACCCACTGGATTGGCGATCTCGCAATTGCATGCGGTCGACATCGCAGACATGGACCGGGATGGCCGGCCGGATATTGTCACGGGCAAGCGATTTTGGGCGCACAACGGCAGCGATCGAGGCGAAAACGAGCCACCGCTGCTCGTGTGGTTCAAGCCCACTGTTGGTCCTGGCGGATTGCGATTCCAGCCCAACATTATCGACGCCGATTCCGGAGTGGGAACACAAATCGTTGCAAAGGACGTCAACAAAGATGGGCGGATGGACATCGTCTCGGTGAGCAAGCGAGGCATCCATGTCGTGACCCAAGTGGCCGGTATCGAACCGACGGAGAAACCGACTCCGGTTGCAGACCAAGCCATCGCGGTCGCGGATGTTCTGGGAGGATTTCGTCCTGGATGGGGCAAAGAACAGGTGATGAATGTCGACTTCGAAAAGGGAGACTTGCGCGATTGGACGGCGACCGGTGCGGCGTTCTTCAATCAACCCATTCAGGGGGACGCGGTAGCCAGACGTCGTAACGACATGAAGAGCGACCATCAAGGCGAGTACTGGATTGGTTCGTTTGAAGTGACAGGCGACGTTGCCTTTGGGACGTTAACCAGCAAGCCGTTCCGATTGACCCATCCCTGGATTTCGTTCTTGCTCGGGGGAGGCGGTTCTCAAGAAACCCGCTTCGAATTGGTCGATGCAG
Organism: Pirellula sp. SH-Sr6A; assembly: GCF_001610875.1. Classification (NCBI taxonomy): domain Bacteria; kingdom Pseudomonadati; phylum Planctomycetota; class Planctomycetia; order Pirellulales; family Pirellulaceae; genus Pirellula; species Pirellula sp. SH-Sr6A. The sequence goes on from NZ_CP011272.1 coordinate 401,600, forward strand.
AGAATCAAAAAGTCATCGTTCAATCGGTGGGAGTGAACGCGGAAGCGATGAAGCGTGCGGTTCTCTCGGTAAAAGACTCCGTTGGAAAGACGGTGCAGATCCGATTGATCGATAACAGCAAGGATGGTTGGGGGCATATCAACTTCGACGATTTCCGGATGCATGCCGAAGAGCCCAAGGTCGCCAATGCACAACGATTGCCAGTAATCGACAAGTTGGCTCACACGTCCCTACCGCCCGATCAAGTCGCTTCGGCGATGTCATTGCCGGAAGGATTCTCGGTGCAAGTCATCGCATCGGAACCCGATGTCCGTCAGCCTATTGCGATGACGATCGACGCGAAGGGTAGAGTTTGGATCGCGGAGGCTTATCAGTACCCGAACCGAGCGAAGGGTGACGAAGGAAAAGATCGCGTTTTGATCTTCGAAGACACCAACGGCGACGGGATACTCGACAAGAACAAAGTCTTTGCCGACAAGCTCAATTTGGTGAGCGGAATCGAAGTCGGATTTGGTGGGCTTTGGGTTGGAGCAGCTCCCTATCTCCTATTCATTCCGGATGCGAATGGAGATGACATTCCTGATGGCCCCGCGGTCAAGAAGTTGGAAGGCTGGGGGTACCAGGACACCCACGAAACATTGAACAGTTTCATTTGGGGACCTGACGGATGGCTTTACGGATGCCATGGCGTTTTCACCCATTCCGATGTCCGCGTTGTCAAAAAGACGACCGAGGAAACTCAAGCGGGACCTGGGACCAAAATCAATGCTGGGATTTGGCGATATCATCCTCAGACCGAGCGATTTGAAGTCTTCGCTCACGGGACTAGTAATCCATGGGGCGTCGATTTCAACGACCGAGGCGATGCGTTTCTAACGGCGTGCGTCATTCCTCACCTCTACCACATTATCCCGCAGGCGAGATACCAGCGCCAAGCTGGGCAGCATTTCAACCCTTTCACTTACGCGGACATTCAGACCATCGCGCTCCATCGGCATTGGATCGGCGATACACCTCACTCGGGGAATAATCGGAGCGATAGCGCCGGGGGTGGACATGCCCACAGCGGAGCTATGTTTTATCTCGGAGGAAGCTGGCCAGAGCAGTATCGCGATCAGTTGTTCATGAACAACATTCACGGTGCCCGATTGAACCAGGACAAGATCTCCAAGCGAGGAAGTGGTTACGTTGGCAACCGCGCGCCAGACTTTCTGTTTGCAAACGACCAGAGCAGTCAGATTTTGTATTTCCGTTCAGGACCGGATGGCCAAGTGATCGCGATCGATTGGTACGATGCGCAACAATGCCACGTCACCGACCCTGCCAAGCACGATCAAAGCAACGGCCGTGTTTATCGCATCGCCTACAACAATGCAAAGCCGGTCATGGTCAATTTGGAGACGGCGAGCGACGAAGAACTGGTCGCGCATCAACTCCATTCCAACGATTGGTACGTTCGCACCGCTCGCCGGATTCTGATGGAGCGATCCCATCACAAAAAGCTTGCTGCGGGAACCATCGGTTCGATTCGAAGCCAACTTTCACACCCTGAGGCGAGGATTCGACTACGAGCGCTGTGGGCGTTGGCCGCATGTCGTGCCGTCGAACATCGCGATATCGAAAAACTTTTGAGCGATTCCGACGAGCATGTCCGTAGCTGGGGGATTCGCATGTTGACGCAACCCGAATCCTTCGTCGATTCGAAAAACGCGGCCCCAATGGAGCATGGGTCTGCATTAGTGGCATTGGCCAAGAATGATCCTTCGCCTGTTGTTCGGCTGGAGTTGGCCGCGGCCTGCCAAAAGTGGCCAGTGGGCCTTTCGGCACCATTGGTTGAAGAATTGGTGAAGCATGGCGAAGATCGTGACGACCACAATCTCCCGTTGATGGTTTGGTATGCGGTTTCGCGGCAGATCGAAGCGGCACCTAGTGTCGGTGCAAAGCTCGCGTCCGCGAGTTCCCTCTCCTTGGTGCAAGAGTTCGCCATGCGGCAAGTTGCACAGACTTATGTTGCAGCATCGAATCCGGAAGTGGAAGCGGCCCTGGTTCAATTACTTCAAGGCGTCCTCGCCCAAAAGGATCCGTCGCGGGCTTCGCGACTCCTTGACGCAGTTTTGGTAGGGCTCGAGAGCAAACGGACCGTGGGGGCCCCGAAGGGTTGGAGTGATCTGTCCTCGAAGTTCCTGTTGCACGCCGATGCGTCGGTTCGTCAGCGTGGTGCGCAGTTGGCCAGCAAACTCAATGATACGGCCGCGCTGGAGATGCTGCGACGAGTCGTTGGGGATTCGAAAGCGCAAGATGCAGATCGCATTGCAGCACTGAACGTGCTCAAGCAGGTCAAGGCCGAGGGAGCCTCGCAGTTGGCGTTTGCACTGCTCGAGAAGTCCAGCCTCCGAGCGGCAGCCCTTTCAGCGATCGCCGATACGCTCGATGCCGAAGGCGCCAATCAAGTTCTCCGAACGGCCATCCAGTGGCCCGAACTGACCGATCGTCGCGCTGCTTGGTATGCGATGCTTCGTCGGACTGCAACTGCGGAAGTTCTCTTGACGGCGCTGGAGAAAAAGCAGCTTCCCGCGGGTGAGCTGTCTGCAGACATGGTTCAGCAGATCCAGAGACTCGAGTCCGAACCGCTCAATGAAATGATCGTTCGAGTTTGGGGGGACGTACGAAGTCTGGACGCGGACAAGCAGAAAGCCGTTGCGAAGATTAGGGCATTGGTCGAGACCACGAATGACCAAGTGGATTTGAGCCGGGGCAAAGCGGTTTTTGCAAAAGTTTGCGGCCAGTGCCATATTCTATTCGGCGAGGGCGGAAAGATCGGTCCTGAGCTAACGGGTTCCAATCGTCGCGACCTCAATTACTTACTCGAAAACATTATGGACCCTAGTGCGGTCATGGCGAAGGAATATCAGCCATGGATCGTTCAGACGATCGACGATCAGGTCGTCACGGGCCTCCTGAAGCAGAGCAACGCAAACTCCCTCAAATTACAAACCGCGACCGATGAAGTTGTCATTTACAACGATGACATCGCACAGAAGAAGCAAAGCAAGACATCGATGATGCCAAGCGATTTGCTGACTCCCCTTTCGGAGGTCGAAATCCAATCGTTGATCGCTTATCTCCGATCCGAAAGAAAGTAGGTGAAAGGCATGCGAAGCATCATCGCCGTCGTATTGGTCGCTTGTGCGGTTACCGGTAGCGCGTTGGGACAAGGGCTTCGCATTGCGACATTCGATGTCGACGCGACGCCTCCTCTCGGAACCCCTATGGCGTATGACCCGGTGAAACGGGTTGACGAGTTGACGCTCCGCTGCCGCGGCATCGCTATCCTGGGCGCTGAAAAACCGATTGTTCTGTGCGCGGTGGATTGGATTGGAATCGCGAACGAGGGGCATGACGCATTCCGTGATTCATTGGCCAAAGCCGCGAATACGACTCGCGATCGCGTTGCGGTGCATGCGTTGCACCAACACGACGCGCCCGGCTGCGACTTTACGGCAGAACGAATTGTCCACGATCTCCAGATTGAGGGGTATTCGAGATTCGAGGGCGATTTTCATCGGGACGTCATCGAGCGGGCATCGAAGGCGTTATCGATCGGAATCGCGCAAGCGCAAGAGGTTACCCATTACGGTTATGGCGAATCGGAGGTCCGCGAGGTAGCTTCGAATCGTCGAGTCGAGGTGAATGACGATGGAAAAGTCGGGCGAATGCGAGGAAGCAGCTGCAAAATCCCCGAGTTGATTCGCTTGCCCGAAGGAACGATCGATCCCATTGTCTCGGTTTTGGCGTTTTGGAATGAAGACAAACCGATTGCGGTCCTTAGTTCGTATGCTTGCCATCCTCAGAGCTACTATCGGCTGGGTATTCCAAGCCCTGACTTTCCAGGGATTGCCAGATTTATGCGAGGTCAGGACGTCAACGCAGCCTTGCACGTTCATTTCAATGGCGCAGGGGGAAACATTGCTGCAGGAAAATACAATGACGGCTCACATCCAAATCGAATGATTTTGGCCCATCGATTGGCCGCTGGTATGAAGGAGGCATATGAGAACGCGAAGCGAATCGCTGTGGACGGACTGGAGATTCGGTTCGAGACGACTCCGGTTCACCTGCCCGCCGCTCCCCATCTGGACGAGAAGGACCTAATCGCCAAACTCAAATCGATTCCTGCACGCGGTTATATCTCGCTCGCCGATCAACTAGCATGGCTGGAACGAGTCAAGAAAGAACATGCAATCGATATTGGTTGTTTGCATGTGGGGGATGTTCGCATGCTCACCATGCCGGGAGAGCTATTCGTCGAATATCAATTGAAAGCCAAAACAATGCGTCCCGATCTTCACGTCATGATGGCAGCCTATGGAGACTACGGTCCCGGATACATTGGAACCGCCAAGGCGTATGAAGAGGGGGGATACGAAGTCGCTCCCACCTCTTCGAGCGTTTCAGCCGAAGCAGAACCGATCTTGATCGGAGCGATGGAAAATCTGCTCTCCGGAAAAAGCAAGTGAGCGAGAGCAGGATGAAAGGCCGCAAACAAATTTTGGTTGTGGAAGATGAGAAGCATATCGGCACTTTGGTCAAGTACAACTTGGAGGCCGAAGGCTATCGGGTAACTCTCGTCGAAGACGGTCCCACGGCATTGAAGCTGCTTCGCGCGGACCCTTATGCGTTTGATTTGATCATCCTCGATCTCATGTTGCCAGGGATGAGCGGATATGCAGTATGCGAAACATTGCGAAACGAGAAGGTGATGGTCCCCGTTTTGATTCTGAGCGCTCGAAGCTTGTCCGAAGATCGCACGCGTGGATTCGATTGCGGAGCTAATCAGTATCTCACCAAACCGTTCGATCTGGACGAGCTTCTGGCACGGGCCAAGAATCTAATGCGTCTTTATCCGCAGCAATCGACCAAGCCGATGGAGACGGCGGGAACGAAACTCAACGCCATCCGATTCGGAAGAGCGACCATTAACTTCGACACATATGAAGTCGTCGTGGATGATAAAGATGTCAAGATGACGCATAAGGAGTTACAGCTGTTACGGTACTTTGCTGAAAACGAAGGACGCGTTATCAGTCGCCAAGAGCTGTTGGCAGAAGTTTGGGATATGAGCGGCGACATGCAGACCCGCAGCGTCGATCAATTCATGCTCCGTTTACGGAGAATTTTCGAGCTCGATCCGGCCAAGCCGAAGCATTTCCTAACCGTTCGGGACGCGGGCTATCGATTTGTTTCCGATACGCCTCAGTCTCCGGATATATCTCCTCCGATCGATGAACTGGATGTGACGCCGAATCCCTGATCTTTTGTTTTGAGTTGCCCTCTTATCGACGTCTTCCCTATGGTCCATCTAAAAGCTGCTGAACGCATAGAGTGGCTGAGCGATCAAATCCGCCAGCACGATTACTACTATTACGTTCTCGCGGCACCGACCATTACGGACCTGGAGTACGACCGACTCCTTCGCGAACTGCAGGAGTTGGAGGCCCTCTATCCAGAGATGGCCAGTCCCGACAGCCCGACCAAACGATTGGGAGACCGTCCCGTCGATGGCTTGATGCAGGTCGCACATCGAATACCGATGCTCTCCATTGAGAACACCTACACCGAACAAGAGCTTCGTGACTTTTTTCAAAGGACCGAAAAGCTTCTACCTGACGAACGAATCGAATGGGTCGTAGAGCTCAAGGTGGATGGCGTCGCGGCATCGATACGGTACGACAAGGGACTCCTCACCCAAGCCGTCACGCGAGGAAACGGCGAAGTCGGGGACGATATCACGCACAACATTAGAACCATTCGTGGCCTGCCCCAACGTCTCGTCGGAGAGTCCATCCCGGAATGGTTGGAGGTGCGGGGCGAAGTCTACATGCGCAACTCCGATCTGGTCGCACTCAATGAAGAGAGAGTCAAAGCGGGCGAACCGGAGTTCAAAAATCCTCGCAACGTGACCGCTGGGTCGATTCGGCTCTTGGATCCCAAACTTTGCGCTCAGCGGAAGCTGCGATTCCTTTGTCATGGTATCGGCTATTGCGACGGTATCCAGGAGCAGGAACACATGGCGTTTTTGGAGCGAGTCCGCTTGATGGGAATTCCCATCACTCCAGGCGTGAAGGTTTTTACAGACAAAGACGAGCTGATCCAACATTGCAACAGCATTGTCGAAACGCTGCATGAACTCGACTTCGAGGTCGACGGGATCGTCATCAAAGTGAATTCGCTTGAACAACGCGAAACACTTGGAGCTACGAGCAAATCGCCTCGATGGGTGATCGCTTACAAAATTGAGAAGTACGAAGCTGTTACAAGGTTGCTAGAGATCAGAACCCAGATCGGAAAAACAGGGACGATTACGCCTGTCGCCGAATTGGAACCGGTACAACTGGCAGGCACCACCGTCGCGCGTGCGTCCCTCCACAATGCGGAAGAGATCGAGAGAAAAGACGTTCGGGTTGGCGATTGGGTCGTCGTCGAAAAGGCTGGCAAGATCATCCCTCACATCGTGAGAGTCGAACGTCATCGTCGTGAGCATGAGCTACCTCTGTTTCAATTTCCAACCCACTGTCCTGAGTGCGGGTCGGTTCTTCAAAAGGATCCTGCCGGGGTCTATATCCGTTGCGTCTCGAAACAATGCCCGGCGCAGTGGCGTCAACGATTGCGATACTTTGCGAGCCGGGATTGCATGGACATTGAAGGCTTGGGGGAGAAGCTGGTCAACCAATTGGTCGACACCGGATTGGTGCTCAGTCTCGGTGACCTGTATCGACTGAAGCTCGATGATCTTCTCCAACTAGAGCGAATGGGCAAGAAATCGGCTGAGAGTTTGCTAGCGGGAATCGCAACAAGCAAGACGCGAGGGCTCAGTCGCGTCCTGAATGCAATTTCTATTCGGCATGTCGGACAACGAGTCGCGCAAGTCCTCGCTAGACGTTTTGGCACGATCGATGCCCTCATCGCAGCGGAATTGACCACCATCTCCTCCACACCCGAAATCGGCCCGATCATCGCTGCGAGTGTTTATGAGTTTCTACGTAGCCCAGAAGGAACCGAGCTCATCGATCAACTACGCGAAGCTGGCGTCTCATTGGCAACCACGGAGGAGGACACCATTGACGCGTCTGGTCTACTCGCCGACAAAACGATCGTCGTAACGGGTACACTGAGCCGCTTTTCAAGAGACGAGATCGAACGTCGGATCATCAAGCTCGGTGGCAAAGCTGCGAGCAGTGTTTCCAAAAAAACCCATTTCGTCGTCGCTGGGGAAGCTGCGGGCAGCAAGCTTGAAAAGGCTCAGTCGCTCGGCATTCCTGTTTTGACTGAGACGGAATTTATCGAACAATTCCTGAGCGATTCCCCTTCCTAACCTCTCACGCTGGATGGTCGGTACCATGGTAATCCGTTCTGTGTTCCTTTTTTCACGATCGATACGTGCTGTATACCAAGCGATTTTAGGTGCAGCCGTTTGTTTTTCCTTTGCCCCTCGAATGGCGGAAGCGTTCGTCAGCGAAGCGAATGCAAAGAAGCCGAACGTTCTCTTTATCTTGACAGACGACCAAGGGTACGGGGATGTATCGGCTCATGGCAACCCTTTGCTGAAAACGCCGAATATGGATCGATTGCACGACGCCAGCTGTCGCTTCACACGGATGATGGTCGCACCCACGTGCGCGCCCACGAGATCGCAGCTGATGACGGGCCGTCATGAGTTCTTCAATGGAATCACCCACACCATTTTGGAGCGAGAACGATTGCGCCTGGACGCTGAGACGCTCCCGCAAGTCCTTCGGTCCGCGGGGTACCAGACGGGAATATTTGGAAAATGGCACTTGGGGGACGAATCCGATTATCAACCGGGCAATCGGGGATTTGAGGAGGTGTTCATCCACGGCGCTGGGGGAATCGGCCAGTCTTACCCGGGGAGCTGCGGAGACGCACCGGGTAATCAGTACTTCGATCCTTGGATTCTCCACAACGGCAAGTTTGAAAAGACCAAGGGTTACTGCACCGATGTCTTCTTTCAGCAAGCGAGACAGTGGATCAATGAACGCTCCGCCCAAGAGAAGCCATGGTTTGCGTGGATCGCTACCAATGCCCCCCACGCCCCCTACATCGCGAGGCCTGAGGATCGAGCCCTTTATGAAGGGAAGGGTCTCAGCGAGAAAGAAGCTAACTTCTTCGGAATGGTCCATAACATCGACGTCAACATTGGCAAAACGTTGGATATGCTGCGGTCTCTCGCGATCGATCAGGAAACGTTGGTCGTGTTCATGAATGACAATGGAGGCACCGAGGGGGGAAAGACCTTCAACTCGGGAATGCGAGGCCTCAAGGGGACTGCATGGGTCGGTGGAACACGAGCGCTCAGCTACTGGTCGATGCCAGGCAAGATTGAACCGGGGGACTGCGACGTGCTGGCGGGCGGAATCGACGTCGCGACGACGATGCTCGACTTCTTAGAAATACCTTCGAGCCAAAAGTTTTCCGAGCAGGTTCAAGGCAGATCGCTTCGAAGATTCTTGGAAGCTTCTGAGAAGCGAGTGTCAGCAGAATGGACCGATCGGACCTTGGTCGCCCATGTGGGACGGTGGGAAAAGGGAGCGTCACCCGATTCATGCCAATACCGAAATGCGTCGATCCGCAACGATCGTTACGGGTTGGTCAGCGTTGCGGGTGGGACGAAACCAGTATGGCAGCTCTTCGATCTTCGGGAAGACCCCGCGCAGAAGACGAATATCGCTAGCCAACATCCTGAGATCGTTGAGTCCCTTTCGAAGGCTTTCGATCGATGGTGGTCTGAAGCGCGTCCAAATATGGTAAACGAAGATGTGCCACTCGCACCGGTGAATCCATTCAAAGTCCTATTCGAGGCTCAAGTCGGGACCGCCCCATCGCGGTAACGGAGTAGACCAGGCTGCACATCGAGCTCGAGACCATCGAAATCGTTCTGATCGATACGTTCCCAAGCCAGAGCTCCCATCACTGCATTGTCGGTGCAGAGCTCCTTCTGCGCAACGATCAGTTCAATACCTCGCGAGGCACAGGCGGTTTCGAGCTGGGTTCGAAAGCGTCGGTTGGCGGCGACTCCTCCTCCCACGCAAAGGCGTCGTAGTTGGGTCCGCTCCATCGCTTGCAGGCTCTTGCCTACCAAACAGTCGATGACGGATTGCTCAAAGGATGCAGCAACATCGGCTTTCTGCGTTTCGCTTAGATCGCAGGTGCTCCAATCCTGTTTTCCCGTCCCACCGATGTGATATCGAACAGCCGTCTTCAATCCGGAAAAACTGAACTCGAGCCTTGTCGGTTGATCCAGCAATGGGCGAGGGAAAGAGATAGCGGTCGGGTCTCCGGTTTCCGCTAGCTTCGATAGCTGTGGACCACCGGGAAAGGGAAGTCCCAACATGACCGCTACTTTATCGAAGCACTCCCCCGCAGCATCGTCGATGGTGCCGCCAAGATAGTGCCATTGAGTCGCCGACTCGCAGCGATAGAGAGTTGTGTGACCTCCGCTGACGACAAACCCCACACACGGGAAAATCGAACTTTCTCGCCCTAAACCGCATGCGTAGATGTGGGCTTGAACATGATTGATCCCAACAAGTGGTTTGTTCCAGGCCAAAGCGAGTCCCTTCGCGGCGGCTAACCCGACCAGGAGCGAACCAGGTAGCCCAGGGTGCGTGGCAACAGCGATCGCTTCCAGGCTCTTTGGCTCGATTCCGGATTGCTTCATCGCGAAATCGATCACTGGCAAGATGCGTTCCAGGTGAGCCCTCGCGGCAATCTCAGGGACGACGCCGGCGAAGGCTTCATGAAGCTCCTCCTGGGTAGCGATGCACTCACCCAAGATCTTTCCGTCGCGAGTCAAAACCGCAGCGGCGGTCTCATCGCATGTCGACTCGATAGCGAGTAGGTAGCGATCGTTGGGTAGTTGTCCGAAAGCCATTTCACTTCGCTTGGTTGCAAGTCGATTCCAGGGGCGTAAACGAGATCCGCATGCCGGTGCACCTTTAGGTGGCAGTTCGTAGTTTGCTGCGCCAATACCCGTAGCCGAAGTAAATCGCGAGCCCAGCCAACAGCCATAGCACCAGCCGCAGCCAGTTCTCGCCTGGCAGGGAAAGCATCAACAACACACATAGAAAGATTCCCATTCCTGGAAACCAGGGTGAGAATGGACATCGGAAAGGTCGGGGTCGATGGGGGTCGGTGACTCGCAATACCAACACAGACCCGCACACGAGTGCGAAGGCGAACAGGGTGCCGATACTGGTCAAGTCGGCCAGGATGTTGAGGGGCAAAAGACTGGCGGCCGCCGCGACCATCAATCCCGTCAGCATGGTTGACTTGTAGGGAGTGCGGAAGGTCGGGTGAATCGCGCCAAAAAATCCATGAGGCAACAGTCCGTCGCGTGCCATCGCCAAAAAGATTCGCGGTTGTCCCATCATCATCACGAGGAGTACCGAAGTGATTCCTGCGATCGCCCCGACGGTTACGATGAATTGAGCCGATTCGAAACCGACTTGCTCAAAGGCCGTCGCGACGGGTGCGTCTTTGTCGATTTGTCTGTAGGGAACCATGCCCGTCAACACACCAGAGACGAGTACATAAAGCAGGGTACAGATCACCAGCGACCCGATAATCCCAATCGGCAAATCTCGTTTTGGGTTTTTGGCCTCCTCGGCCTGAGTCGAAACCGCATCGAAACCGAGATAGGCGAAGATCACACCAGCGGCTCCAGCGAGCATTCCTTTGTCTGACCAACCAAAGATGGGGGAGCCGAAAAATGTAACTCCGCCGTAGCCGTAGGGGGCGAAGTCGTCGGTCCAATTCGAGATCTTGACGTATCGCATACCGGCGATGATGACGAAAAGCACAACGGCAACCTTGACCACCACCATGATCCCGTTAGTGAACGCGCTTTCCTTCACACCCCGCACCAGGATGAAGGTGATGATCGCTGTAATCAACACGGCGGGCAAATCGAAGAAATAGCCAGTCGTGAAAAACGTGTCGGCAGCGACCGTAATCGAATCGCCTGTGGCCCTTATTTTGGTCACGGTTTCATCGGCCGGATTGAAATCGAAGGGTGCATCGGTAAAGCGATGGAGTGCCGAGCCAGGCCCGAACACGTTGATGCCCAATTGGTCTAATAGCTTCTGAAAGTATTTGGACCAACCATGTGCCACCGTCGAGGAAGCGACCGCATACTCGAGGATCAAATCCCATCCGATGATCCAAGCCATCAACTCCCCGAGCGTCGCGTACGCGTAGTTGTAAGCAGAGCCGGCGACCGGAGCCATGGAAGCAAACTCGGCGTAGCAAAGGGCAGCGAAAACGCATGCGAGACCCGCGACGACAAACGAAAGCATGATCGCCGGACCTGCTTGATCCGAGGCGGCCTTTCCAACCAGAACAAAGATCCCCGTTCCGATGATGGCACCCACGCCGAGGGAGGTCAAAGCGACCGGTCCCAGGGTACGTTTTAAGCTTTCTCCCCGTTCCATTTCGCTGACCATTGCGTCCAACGACTTTTTCCGAAAAAGCTGACTGTTTGACATTAGGGATCTGGCTCCAAAAGACAAATTTGATCTATCATACGGGCCCTAGGATCTTAGCAAGAACCCGAAAAGCTAGGAGTCCGCTCTTGACCGTTTTTTGGGTTTTTGCAGCCTTGCATTCTCTCCCCGGCCCGTCCTATGGCGCCTTGATGCTCGGCCTACCCACGTGATGGTCAGAGCTTGGCGTGGAATCCGTCTTAACGATGCTTTCGGAGGTATCTTTCCAGAATGAATTTGGCGTTACTGATTCTCGTGATTCTCTATCTGGTGGGCACATTGCTCATCGGAGCTTGGGCGGGCTCTCGCGTTAAAAACACCTCCGACTTCGCAGTCGCTGGGCATTCGCTCCCACTCTACATGGTGATCACGACCAGTTTTGCGACTTGGTTTGGAGCCGAGACCGTTATGGGAATCCCTGCCAAATTCACCGAAGGTGGACTGCGAGAGGTCGTCGAAGATCCCTTCGGTGCATCGATGTGTCTCGTTCTCGTCGGACTTTTTTTCGCCCAGCGTCTCTACAAGATGAATCTGCTGACGATCGGTGACTTTTATCGCAACCGCTATGGGGTCCTCATCGAGATCCTCTCTTCGATCTTGATTATTTTGAGCTATCTCGGATGGGTCGCCGCTCAGATTACTGCACTGGGATTGGTCTTCACGATCTTGTCAGGTGGAGCAATCTCCCTTCCGGTCGGCATGGTAGTTGGCACGGTGCTAGTCCTTGTTTACGTCATGATGGGTGGGATGTTGGCGGTCGCCTACACCGACTTCATCCAGATGATCGTGCTGGTGATCGGCCTTTCTTATATCGCTTGGTACTCGGCCGGTTTGGCTGGCGGAGCGGACAAGGTTTTTGCATTAGCGAGCGAAAAGGATTGGTTCCGCATCCTCCCCGAATCGAACTTCCACGCTTGGCTCTTCTTTATAGGCTCGGCGATCACCATGATGCTCGGATCGATCCCGCAGCAGGATGTTTTCCAACGCGTCATGTCGGCAAACGACGGCAAGACGGCTCGCAACGGCGCTGTCATTGGAGGGGTCTGCTATCTCCTTTTCGCGTTCGTTCCGATGTTCATTGTGACTTCATCGCTTTTGATCATGCCGGAGAAAGCCAGCGAGCTGCTCGAATCGGACTCGCAAAAGGTCCTACCAACACTCATTCTTGAGAAGATGCCGTTCTTCGCGCAAGTCCTCTTTTTTGGGGCGCTCGTCTCGGCGATCAAGTCGTGTTCATCAGCAACGTTGCTCGCTCCCTCGACGAGCTTCGTGGAAAACATCTTGCGGCACATCTATCCGAAACTGGATGACAAACACATCTTGCTCGCGATGCGTATCTCGATCTTTGTTTTCACCAGCTTGGTACTAACCTACGCGATCTTGATGCAAGGCACGTCGATTTATGAGCATGTTTCCAGCGCCTACCAGATCACCTTGGCCGGTGCCTTTGTTCCTTTGGCGTTTGGGGTATATTGGCGGCGGGCTACGACACAGGGAGCCCTCCTCGCGATTCTCTTTGGCGTCACGGCATGGGGTATCTTGACCTTCGTTCATGGTATGGAGGATGTATTCCCAAGCTCCCTAGGCGGGTTGCTCGCCAGCGTGACTGGGATGCTCGTCGGCTCTCTCATGCCTCAGTTCATGCGATCCAAGCACACGACCGAAAGGGAGTCGTACCCTGTCCACCCCGACCAAATTGGGTAAATGGGAGTCGCAATCGATCGTGGATGATTCGACGATTCGGAAGAGAAGGGATGAGGCTGACTTCCTCGGTGGAATCAGCCTCTTTTAGAAGACTGTCTCTTTTAGAAAACTGCCTTTTCTAGAAGACAGGAAAAACGGTCGAGGGCGACCGCTAGACAGGGCGATCGCCAGATACAGGGCGACCGCTTGTCCGGCGATCACTAGACGGGCGGCCATAAAAATGGGGATACGGTGCTGGCGGGTGGAGTTAGCCGCCGAGATGCCCGAGAACTTGAAGGATCCCGTTCAAGTGAGCCATGCGGGGGCCGTAGCGATCTAGAAAATCGTTGAAGGCGTATTCGCTTTCGGCCAAGTTCTCTTTTTGATCCTCGACCTCGTCAGCCAACGTCTGCAAAAAATCGATCTGAACCTGCGACAAGGATTCCAGTGCATTCTTGCAGGAACGAACCAATTTGGGATGCGAGTTACGCCATTGGGTGATCTCGGATTGCCTTTGCTGATTCGCCTGATTGCTAGCCTGAAGCACCTGTTTGTTGATCTGCAGCAGCTGTTCCAAAAGAACATTTTGACGATTCTGCATCTCGATCAATTGACGGGTCAACCCGATCAAGGCCGAACCGACATCGCTCCCCTTCGGTGCTGGTGGCGTCGCGGCGGGTGCATTGGCTGCCTCGGCCGCGGTCACATCAATGCTGAAAACGGGAGCAAAAGGGGTCGGTTCATTCGCCATGGTTCAACTCAATGGTCTCGAGAGTTCTTTAGCCAATCCCACCCAAACGGGCTGGAATTTCTGCTGATCCGAGCTCCCAGTATAGCTATCAACCCTCCGCTTCGTCGAGCATTTAGTCTCATGATTCATGAGTTTGACGATTGCGCGGACTTTGAGGATTAGTTCAGTTATTCCGAGAAGTCGGATCGGACTGTATGTGCTACTAAAGTCAGGTCGAAGGAACCATTCTACGACCCTTCGGCTCGTTGTCTCCTCGATGAACCTCCGACGAAATCGCATGGAAGTTTCCAAACCCAACGGAATGGCGCTCGGATTCCTCACCGTCCGAAAACATACAGTCCACGGTTACTTCGGTGGCCTGCTGGTGCTGAACCACTTGGCTCGACCGCTGGAATTCCACTGCACGCTTCCGGTGATGACCACCCGGGCTCAGCAGATTCTCTACGGTGCGACGTTGGACGAATTCGTGTGTGGCGAACAAATCGCCCGGGCTCTCGTCCTCAAGGCGAAAAGCGCTCCGTCTGTCCTCTTTACGGACACTCCTGCTTCGCTGTCGTTGAGGCATATTCATCCACTTCCGATTGCGGCCATCGAGGGTAGTTGGAACCGTGGATCGTCTACCTTCACCCAGCCCCACTTGGATCGATCGGACTTGCAGGTTGCCGAACTGGGGAGCTTGAAACTGCTGGTCTTGCCTGAATACCGCAAAGATCTGGAATCCTTCGACAACATCTTTCGATCGCACGAACCCAACATCGATCTGATCGAACCTTTTGGACGGATTGAAGAAGCGCTCCGTGAAGCGCATCCAGCGACTAAAGCAGCTTAATCCATGGGGACTACCGCCGATATGGACGCGAATTCCAAGGATCAGGCCAGTGTTGAGCTCTGCGAGTCTTGGTCGCTGGGTTTCGATCAAGTAGATGCCAGTACTTACATGCCCTTTGGGGCAACCATCGAGTTTGACTCGGCGGTTGAGGTAACGACCAGCGCGGCGCTGGAGGGTTTTCAAAATTGGAAATCGATCCAGGCGCTCCCCATCCAGCTCGGACAGAGTCTTCCGAAGACGATCGGATTCGCGTTCCCGGAGATGCCGAACTGGAATAAGCCTGACGAAAAGAAGGAGGCACCTAAGGAGAAGGTATCCAACGGGCCAACCAAGCCTCCCGATCAGGTATCCCAAGAACCAGGTCAACCACATAAGATCACCCGTATGCGGCCGCCTGGCGATTTGGTTCGATTGGAAGATCGCCTTTACTACGTCCTGCAGCCGCCCCTCGAAACAATCGTTCAATCGGCGAAGCTCACGTTCCCTTTCCAACCGTTCCCCTACCAAATGGAGGGAATCGCGTTCCTTTTCCCCCGCGCGGCCGCGATCCTCGCTGACGAAATGGGCTTGGGGAAAACAATGCAGGCCATCACGACCATTCGCATGCTGCTCCTTTCCAACGAGCTAAGCAATGTCTTGCTCATATGCCCCAAACCGCTGGTGACCAATTGGGTGCGCGAGTTTCGTCAATGGGCTCCCGAGATCCCCGTCGCCGTATTGGAAGGGGACTCGCATAAACGGCAATGGATCTGGAATAACCCGCAAGCGCCGGTCAAGATCGCGAACTACGAGCTGATGATGCGCGATCGCGATTTGATCGATAGCGGTTCTCTCCAATTCGATCTTGTTGTTCTCGACGAAGCCCAGCGTATCAAGAACCGAAATAGCACGACGAGCGAGATCGTGCGGTCGATTCCACGTTCTCGATCTTGGGCACTCACTGGGACACCGATCGAGAACTCCATCGAAGATCTCGTCAGCATCTTCGAGTTTCTCTCGCCCGGATATCTAAATGACGACATGCATCTCAAATCGATGGGTAAGGCAACGCGTGACTATGTGTTGCGCCGCACCAAAGACAAAGTGCTCACCGATATGCCTCCCAAGCTGTTTCGGGCAGCAGATCTTGACCTTACTCTCGAGCAACGAGCCAGCTACAAGAGCGCCGAGGAGGAAGGGATCATTCAGCTCAACGAAATGGGCGATTCGCTTACCATCCAGCATGTGTTCGAGCTCGTACTGCGGTTGAAGCAGATCTGCAACTTCGACCCTGCTACCGGTGCGTCGGCGAAGCTGGAGAGGCTCGAAGCCGACTTGGAAGAAGTCGGGGCGAGTGGACAGAAGGCGATTATCTTCAGCCAGTGGGTCGAAACGCTCGACGTGCTGGCAGAGAAGCTAGCCAAATACAATCCGCTGCAATACCACGGCCGCATTGCATCGCATAAGCGCGATGGAGTGATCGATCGATTCAAAAATGATCCTAGCTGCCAAGTCATCTTGATGAGTTATGGCGCCGGGGCGGTCGGTCTGAACTTGCAGTTCTGCCACTATGTCTTTTTATTTGATCGATGGTGGAATCCGGCAGTGGAGGATCAAGCGATCAATCGAGCGCACCGATTAGGGGTGAAGCAACCCGTTACGGTCACGCGAATGATGTCGGTCGATACCATCGAGCAACGCATTCACGATGTGCTCGAAGAAAAGCGACAATTGTTCCAGTCCCTTTTTGCCGAGACCGGTACGCCAGGAAATCTTGGATTGAGTCAAAAAGAGATATTCGGTCTTTTTGGACTCTCATTGCCAAAGCTTCAAACGAAGGCCGCCTAAATCCGTTGCCTCTCGCCTCATCGGAGGACTAGCGGGTGGCGATAAGCCCAGCCATGTAAGCGCCTTTGAAGCCCGAATCGATATTCACCACAGCGATATTGGACGCACACGCATTGAGCATACTGAGCAGTGCGGAGAGCCCTGCAAAGTTGGCGCCATAGCCAACGCTGGTTGGGACCGCGATGACGGGACAACTGACATATCCGCCGAGCACACTGGGCAACGCTCCTTCCATCCCTGCCACACACACAATCGCAGACATGGTTTGCAATTCAGGGATTTGAGCCAAGAGGCGATAGGGCCCCGCCACTCCGACATCTTGAACCAGTTTGGAAGGGACTCCCATCCAAGCCAATGTTTCGATCGCTTCTAAAGCGACAGGCTCGTCCGTCGTTCCCGCGCTGACGACAGCGACTTTCCCCACGCCGCTCTTGCACTCCAGGGCATCGGGGCTTGGCGGGGTTAACTCCCGTCCAACTCGAAACGTACCAGCTCGATGATTCCAGCGGTGCCATGGAAAAAGCTCGCTCAAGCTTCGGACCTGTTCCGGGATGACTCGTGTCACCAGCACTTCAGGAGGATTTGCGCCTCCGTGCGATTCGAGCAAACGAGTTACGGCAGTCTGAATGGCTTCGACCGATTTGCCCGCCCCATAGACGACTTCAGGAAATCCGCATCTTCGTTGACGGTCTCGATCGATCATGACGGAGCCATCGCTTGGGATCGAAGCATGGAGCACGCGTTGCCCCAACTCAAACGGGCTCAATTCGCCTCGTTCGTATTGTCGAATCCAATCGGAGATAGCTTCGGAATTGTTGTGGGATGCCATCGCACTCGTCTAAGCAAACTGGGGTTCGTAGTCGTGCGAGTTTATAAGATCGACGACGAGTCCGATAGCCTCAGCCGCTTGCTCTCGCGGCATGGAAGGAAACTCACGGTGCGAACGAAGCACTTGCTCGGGCGTGAGAGGGATGTGCATGAAACCGACTGGGCGTCGAAGCTGATGGTGGGAGTACCACAAATGACTTAGGTACATCACCGCGTTGCAGAGGTAGGTACCTGCGTGAAAGGAAATCGAACAGGGGATCCGATTTTGCAGCAATTCTCTTTTCCAAAGGTCCAAGGGAAAGTCGGTGCGAAAGGCGACTGGCCCTGCGGAGGTGATAGGCCCAAAAAACTCTCCTTGGGATTCCGTCATACCGGCCACGTTCAATGCAATCGCTTCCAGTTGGATTCGACTTGCCCCCGGCGACTGGCCCAAATGGAGCACCGCGTCGAACCCCTTCGATAAGTCCTTGAACAATCGCTCCTGCAGCGAAGCGAGATCGACGGGGTATCTGCGGGTCGTTACCCCCTCCATCGCCCCTCGACTCTCCAAGAGGCAAATCAATGCCTCCCAGCTGGAATTTTGATCCCAGCTGTCGTAGGGTTCAAAGGCGGTGAGCAGGATTCGCACTTGGGCCTCATTTTTAAAAGGAAGATTGCCTATACGTTATACCCGTTTTAGGTCAAAAAATCGTCGAGACAGCCCCTGCAACCCGAACAACCCTGGAATTGCCCACTTCGTTCAGATAAAGTGAGTGTCAG
The DNA here is from genome assembly GCF_001610875.1 of Pirellula sp. SH-Sr6A. Classification (NCBI taxonomy): domain Bacteria; kingdom Pseudomonadati; phylum Planctomycetota; class Planctomycetia; order Pirellulales; family Pirellulaceae; genus Pirellula; species Pirellula sp. SH-Sr6A. The sequence goes on from NZ_CP011272.1 coordinate 419,835, forward strand.
TCTGGATAACACGGTTTTTCAGCCTCCTACCTCCCATCTCCCTCCGAAAGCGTTTTCAGGATGACTCGATCACTCGCCACGCAAGCAATCTCTGCCCTCGCGTACGCGGTCTATTCCCTCGCCCTAGTCGTGACGGCAACCCAGGGCCCGATCTCGCTCGCGCAGGACATTTTTCCTGACAAAGCCTTGGAGGCCGCCGTTCGCTGGGAGGTTTTCGAAAAGCGCTACAACAACGAACCGATCAAGGCGGAGGATGTGAAAAACATCTCCCAAGTCGTCGCGCGAGGCAAGGGAATCAAGAGCTTGGAAGGACTGCAACACTGCAAAGCCGTCATGAAGCTCGATCTTGCTAATAACGAGATTTCCGACTTGGCTCCGATCGCTGAACTGAAACAATTGCAATCGATAGACTTGTCCGGGAATCAAATCGAAAACATCGGTCCGATTGCCGGCCTCAAACAGTCCCAATACCTGCAAGTCTCCAAAAACAAAATCGCGGACTTGAGCCCCATCAAGGACCTTACGAACCTGAACTCCCTCTACCTCAACGACAATCAGATCAAATCGTTGGAACATGTCGCTGCACTGAAGAAATTGTGGACGCTTCAAGCAGCCGGAAACCCACTTGAAAACGCGGCAGCAATTGCAGAATTGCGGGGCTTGAAGACGCTTAACCTCAATGGTTGTGGACTGAAGAAAGTTGAATTCCTCAAAGGCGTCAAAGAATTGAGCTTGCTCATGCTGGATAAAAACCCCATCGAATCGCTCGACCCACTTGTCGAGATCTGCGAGGCGGATACTGCCCGCCGTTTCGCTCCCTTTCTTCGGCTTTATCTCGATGCGAAAGTGGCAGGCGATTTGAATGCAGCCATCGATCAGCTCAAGAAAGTTGGAGTCCGTATCAATCCCGAGAAGCGATAAATGCAACGTTTCACACGAGCTTTCTTTTTGCTGGGCATGGCCATTCCTTTCGGCGACTCGCTCCCCGCGCGCGCTGAAGACGAACCAAAAAGCAAAGCAGAAAGTGAACAGGAAGCTCGTATAAGGTTTATTCCTCGCTCCGACGAGCAAGCGGCTACGGATCTGGAGCAATTGCGCTATGCGTTGAGTCAGGCAAACGACTCGCGAGGGCCAATCGATCCCCTTGCCGACTATGCGAAACAACCTTCTGCACCGGTGAAGTCGCCTGCGGCTTCCCCTTCTCCAACCAGGGCTGCACCGGCAAGCGATAAACAGACCAAATCGAGTGATTTGGACGCAAAGCAGCCCCCCCAACTAAAAGGCGAACAAGGGGGTGAGTATCGTTCTCCTCGGATCGCATGGGAATCGAGCATTGATCTTTCTCGATTGCCAAGTGAGGCAGGAGTCGGCACCGGGAAAGAGAGGGCCGACCGCTCGGCGATGACGGAGCGTGCAAATGCTCCTCGCTCGGTTGCCAAATCGGATGGTTTTCGCTCCGCTCGCTTCGAAAACGATACTCTAGCGACCCAAATCCCCAAGATCGACGATTCCGTAACCTATGCGTCGGCGAATGTTCCGATTGTGAGCGGCGTCGATCGAACCTCTCGTTTCCAAGAGATCCCGTTTGGCTCGCAAGGAACTCCCGTCGCTCCGATTCCTGGATCGGGGATACCCAATTTGGGTACTACCAACCCATCGATTCCAGGGGTTTATCCGCCGACGGGCGTGTATCCCCCCACGGTGGTCTACCCCCCCTCCACACCGAGCGTCCCAACCATACCGACCGTTCCAGCACCTTACGATCCAGGCGCATCGGTTGTCCCCGGCATCGTCCCACCGCCGACTTCGGGTGCAGTGACAGGGCCGAGCACCGGGCTGGGTACTGGGGTCGTGATGCCTGCTCCCCCAGCGACCTACATTCCTTCCGTACCGACCTATGGGACTCCCGTCGTTGGTACCCCTACGTTTCCAACGTATCCGGGATACCCGACTGCTCCCGTGGCACAACCCATCCCCTACACGCCCGGGATACCCGTTTCGAGTCAGCCACCACGGTACGCGACCAACGAGTCGACTTACGTGACGAGCGAGCCCTTTGTCAGTTCCCCTCCGAAGCAAATCGATGCACGATTCATGGTTTCGCCGACTCTGTTTCGACCCGAGACGGCTGACTGCAGCACATGTGGCACTGCCCCACGTCCCTATGCTCCGATGACTTCGATGCCGAGCGGCACCCCTATGAGCTACGCGCCGCCGACCTACTACCCCTATTCATATAACGGCTACAATTCCGGCTACCGAAGTTTGATCGGATTCGGGCAGAACGTATCGCTCGCTCAGGTTGGCCGAGGACTCTACGGACAGCCCACTGCCTACATGCCCAATCAGCCGTTTCGCAATTTCCTTCGTTATGTCTTTCCATGATCCGCGTCGCATGGAGAAGTTGTTGAAGGCATGCGTAACTATCTCGATCACGCGGCGACGAGTTGGCCGAAGGCACCGAGCGTCTTAACGGCTGTCGAACAGTACCTTCGAGAGTGCGGTGCCGCGGCCGGTCGAGGCTCTTATCGATCGGCGCTCGATGCAGAAAAGTGCATTCACCAGACCCGAGTCGCATTGGCAGAGCGGATCGGTGCCGTCTCCCCGCTCGATATTGCTTTTTGCAGCAATGGTACCCAAGCACTCAATGCATCTATCTTTGGGATCGCGCTTCGAGCTCATGAAGCCAGATCGCCTCTCCATGTGCTAACCACCGCTACGGAACACAACAGCGTTCTGCGCCCCTTAGCCCTCGCCGAACAACGAGGTTGGCTCACTTGGGATGCGATCCGCTGCGATGAAACCGGTCTCGTGGACTTGGACGACGTCGAACAAGCCGTTACACCGGAGACGAGATGGCTCATTGTGAACCATGTTTCGAATGTTACCGGGGCGATCCAACCGATTCAGGCATGGCGAGAGTTGGCGGATCGCTATGGAATCCGCCTGATGGTCGATGCGGCCCAGAGCGCGGGGATGCTGCCCTTGGACATGCGATCCACAGGCATCGACATTCTCGCAGCCCCTTGCCACAAGGGGCTTGGTTCGATTCTCGGATGCGCGTTTCTCGCTGTTGTTCCGAAGGCACAGTCGGAGTTGGCTCCTCTTTGGATTGGTGGGACGGGTTCTTCAAGCGACGCGATCACTGGCGAGTTCGGCTGGCTCGAAACGATGGAATCCGGGAATCGAAACATGCCTGCGATCGCTTCCCTCCACGCATCATTGCAATGCGAACGCATGGATAGACCAGAGCGCTGGGAGCCGTGGGTGGAACGCATTTTGGCCGAGATTCGCGACAGCAAGCGGCTTCGATTGATCGGACCCGACACCCCTTCGTCGCGCACCAGGTTACCCGTAATCAGCATAGCGCCGCATCCCGGAGAGGCTCAACCAGGCATTTGTCAGGAATGGGCGATGGTCCTAGAGAGTACGCTCGGGATCGAATGCCGCGCTGGCTTTCACTGCGCCGGCCGCATTCACGAACATTTGGGAACCATTGCTTCGGGGGGAACCCTGCGTTTCAGTTTGGGGCATACCACGAGCGAGGCGGACATCGACGCGGTATGTGAAGGGATTCGACTCCTGGAAGATGTCTTTTGAGCTTCCGGAGAGAACACCAAAAATTTCTCGCCCAAGATATACTCGTGGTTTTCGAAGTAGTAGTCTTCCACGAACGAACCCGTCCATACTCCGTGTTCGTTCAGTCCTAGGCGCTAGAATCCATCGCTAAAGAATCCCATGAGCAGCGACAATCCTTACTACGCGAGCGAACAGCCACCTGTCGCTTCGCCGGTTTTTCAGAACGAGGAATTCCTGCCGATCCATGCGCTCGATTTCGGACGGATGATCAAATCGCCGTTCCAGAGTCCAAATTGGCTCGTCAATTTGTTTTGGATGTTCATCATGGAGATCCTCGCATTGTTCGTCGTTGGGAACATCATCTATCTCGGATATGCGGGAGAAGTGGCGATTGCGAGGAGCGGGGGGCGAACAAGGTATTGGCCCGATTTTCAGTTAGAGCGAGTCACGGAATACTTGCTCCGCGGACTGTGGCCCTTTTTGTGGCAGATGATTGGGTTTGCAGCTCTTTCGGTTATCGTCGGAGTACCTGTATCGATCGGCGCCATTGCGACCGCCGCGCTCGCCGACGGTGGCCCACCATTCTTTGCAATCCTCTCCGGTGTTACCACTGGAGCCATAGGATTTCTCGCGATGGTAGCCGCGAGCTATGTCTTGTTTGCCGTGACGTTGAAAAGTCTCTTGGCAAATGATTTCATGGCAGGAATGGACGTCGCGTTCATCAAAGCGTTTTGCGTGAATATGGTGTTCACCATGCTGCTCGCGGTACTCTACTTTTTTGTTATCTCGATGGTTGCGACCTTGCTCGGAACGTTGTTGTGTCTGGTTGGACTTTTTCTGGTCTCCCCAATTCTGCGATTGATCACTTGCGATTTCTTAGCGCAGATTCATGACATCCACCTCAGTCGTGGTGGGCCATCGGCTTTCCCTTTGATCTGATCATCGCATGGGATGGATCAATTCCTCGTCGATCCAATTGAGGGGTTGCTGTTCGGATGAAGTCGATCGGTAATGTCCGATTAGCTTGGACTTTAAAACGTTCAATTTCTCGACAATGGGGATAGCCCGCGAAGCGACTTCGTTTTGCTCCCAACGATCGTCGGGCTTAGCAAAGAGTTCGGTTTTTACCTGCTGTCCAGGGATCTGTTCTAGCCGGCAGGACCAAGCCGGACTGCATACGTATTCTTGATTGTTTTCGCAAGCGACTGCGGCTCCGATCCGAGTCTCCCCGTCGTAACGCGAATTCAGGAGGGATTCAAGGAACTGTGAAAGTAAGTCCGAGTCTTGCTCGCTATAAAACCAGTCCTCGATCCATTCGCCCAAGTCATGGGGTTGCATAATGACGCCTTGACGCCCCCCGAGAGCGAGCATCTCGCCGGGGAGGATTAAGCAAGGAATATGCAGCGACTCGGCGTACAAGTTCATCGTGCTCCCACCGACATAGTCGTGCTCTCCGAGCGAGTAACCGGAAACGCCTAGGATTCCGAGCAAGCAGTTGGTAAGAAATCCCGCTTCACGGAGGGATTCCAGCATTTCACCGATCACTTGGTCCATCGCGAAGACTTGCCCCCCTACCGCGCACGAGATTCCGAAGATGTCATCTGGATCCGTTTGACGATCTACATGCAACTCCATCGGCGTCACATCCGTCGGAGGGCTGGGGTCGTCTTCGTCACAAAGCATTTCGCGATATTCATATGGGGCATCCCAGGCACCTCGAAGCCCCCTGGAATGGATCCAAAGGAGGGGATGCTCGGCCGTGCATTCGCTCCAGGTCCCGATCGCAGCCTCGATCAGTCGCTCGAACTCCATCGAGGCACTCTTTCTCTCCTGCTCCTGCTCCTGCTCCTGCTCCTGCTCGTCCTCGTCCTCGTCCTCGTCCTCGTCCTCGTTCTCCACGAGCAGCACTCGGTCAAAACATTCCACCGCACTGCTTGCTGCTAGCTCCCGGTCATCGGTAATAAGAAGACCTCGAGCGATCTGCTCTCTCCACGGAGAATACTCTTGGTGCGGATCATCGATGGCAGGTAGTTTGCCCTCTTCGTTACACGAGTCGCGGGAGACCGAGTGCAAACCCGACCAAAGAGATTGCAATGTGCGATCGGCCCGAATGGAGTCTGCCCAGAATTGATCGAGGACGATTCCTTTCGATGCGAGCGCATCCAGATGGGGTGTGGGGGCAACGCTATTGCCATACGCACCGACTAAGTTCGTACCAAGTCCGCTGATCGACAGGAACAGAGCAAGACGCGGGCTGAAAGAATCCGAAGGAGCCATGGGTTCGAATGGATGAGGGGTGCTGGCAATTCCATTCTTCTACCATTATGTTGGTCAACGAACAACCTCTCCCATTTCTTTGATTTTCTATGTCCAAATCTTCCCACTCCGTGGAATTGGCCTACCGGATGGCGCGCGATCGCTATGCGTCGGTCGGCGTCGATACGGAGGTTGCATTGGAACGGCTTGCGTCGATCCCCATTTCCATTCACTGTTGGCAAGGGGATGACGTCCGGGGTTTTGAGACCAGTTCCAATGCCCTATCGGGAGGTATTGCTGTTACAGGCTCCCACTTTGGAGCGGCGCGCAACGCGGACGAGCTTCGCGCCGACCTGGAAGTCGCTTTGAATCGCATCCCCGGCTCGCATCGCATCAATCTACACGCCATCTATGGCGATTTCGGAGACGCGAAGGTGGATCGCGATGCGATCGAATTCGAGCACTTTCGAAGCTGGGTCGATTGGGCTCGATCGCAAGAGGTAGGTTTGGATTTCAATCCCACCTGCTTTTCCCACCCCCAATCTGCCGATGGGTTCACGCTGAGTCACGCCAATCCATCGGTACGCGCTTTTTGGATCGAGCACTGCATACGGACCCGTTCAATCGCATCGCAGATAGGAGCAGAGCTTGGCTCGGCAGTGGTGAACAATATCTGGATTCCCGATGGTTCCAAGGACCTTCCTGCGAATCGCTTAGAGCCCCGCCTGCGACTTTCCGACTCCCTCGATCAGATTTTTCAATCGCCCCATCCGGAATCGCATTTGCTCGATGCCTTGGAGTGCAAACTCTTTGGTCTTGGAAGTGAAGCGTATGTGGTGGGGAGCCATGAATTCTATCTGGGATATGCGATCAAGCACCAGAAGCTGCTTTGCCTGGATGCGGGGCATTTCCATCCGACGGAATCGATCGCCGACAAGATCAGTTCGGTTTTGATGTTCGTTCCCCGCCTGCTCCTTCACGTCAGTCGGCCGATGCGATGGGACAGCGACCACGTTGTCTTGCTAGACGATCCTACACTGGCGATTGCCCACGAGCTGGTTCGTTGCAATGCGTTGCACCGAACCCATGTGGGGCTGGACTATTTTGACGCGAGCATCAACCGGATTGCCGCGTGGATTTTAGGAACACGAAGTATTCTCAAAGCACTTTTAATTGCGCTTTTGGAGCCGGCAGAGGTTCGGCTTGCGGAGGAACGGGGGGATCTAACGGCCCGTTTATTGTGGATGGAAGAATTAAAATCCCTTCCATGGACTCACGTGTGGGACAAGTTCTGCGAAGTGCAGAACGTACCCATAGGCCTTGAGTGGTGGAGCGACGTTCAGGAGTACGAGTCGGATGTTCTATCGCAACGTAGATAGAGCGTCGCAGCGAGAAAGATGGAAATGAGATGAACGCAACACAAGTAGATCGGACAGAGCTAGAAATCTCATCGCAATCGGACTTCGGATCCGAGTACGAACGGGAGCCGATCCCCGAACATGCCTGCAAGGGACCTTCGTCCTTTTGGGGTATGTATGCGGGCGAGCATACGGCAGGCACCGAATTTATGATCGGTCCTCTATTTGTGGCGTGGGGAGCCAGTGCGAGCAGTCTGCTTTTGGGGCTGCTGATTGGCAATCTTCTCGCCGTCCTCACGTGGCGGTTTCTGACAGCGGAAATCGCGACCCAGCGTCGATTGACGCTCTATTACCAGTTGGAACGAATTGCAGGCAGAAAATTGGTGATCCTTTATAACCTGGCAAACGGATTGCTCTTTTGCATGTTGGGTGGAGCCATGATCACGGTTTCCGCCACCGCGGTAGGACCGTTTTTTCCGTCGATGGATATGCCTACTTTTGAATCGCGTTTTCCCACAGGGGCCGGGTGGATACTCGCTTGTACGTTGATTGGACTTGCTATGACGATCGTGGCTGCCAAAGGATACGATTGGGTTGCGAGGATTGGGCACTACTCGGCGCCATGGATGCTTTTGGTTTTTGTCGCGTGTGCTTTGGTAACCTTGGGAAGGCTGGATAGCGTCGATTTATGGGAGTTGCTGAGCCCACCAGAAGGCACCCCTGAAAAAATATCGTTCCTCGGTGTCGTGTGCTTTTCTTGGTTTTGCAACGCCGCGATGCACCTGGGGATGTCCGACTTGAGTGTCTTGCGTTTTGCCAAGTCCCACAACGCGGGATACGCGTCGGCGGCCGGTATGTTTCTGGGTCATTACATCGCCTGGATTTGTGCGGCGTTGCTCTTGGTCTACTGGGTGCGCGTCCATGGCGTGGATCCAGCCAAGGGAAAAGATCCTGGCACAATGGTCAATGATGCGGTCGGCGCGGCGGGCTTGATCTGCGTGATTGTTGCCGGATGGACAACGGCGAACCCGACGATTTATCGAGCGGGATTGGCCTTCCAAGGAGTGATGCCTACGCTCAGTCGGCTCTCGAGTACCTTGATTGCAGGAGCGATCTGCACGTTCGCTGGCATGTTTCCAGCATTTGCCATGAACCTGCTCGACTTTGTCGGAATTTACGGCACCATTCTCGCTCCGATTGGCGCGGTCATCATCGTCGATCACTTCTTGGCAAAGCGATTCGGTATCGCTCGGGAGCCGGCGGCGAATGGAGCATTATCCTTCAACATCAATGTGCTCCTGGCATGGCTCATCCCGGTCGCGATTGCATTGTTTCTGCATCGGCAGTACGGCGTCTTTGCCTCCTACCTGCCCCTACCGGCGACGATCCTTTGCGGTTTGCTCTATATCGTTCTCGGCAAGTGGAGAACACCGGCGTTTCAGAACCCAACTCCATTTTCGAAATAGGAATCGACCCGATGAAACGCTACATGGCGATGGTGATTGGAATTGGAGCTTTGATTGGAACCATCGCTCCCCCCGCCCTCTACCTTGTGCATGTTTTGGATCATCAAACGATGCAACACGTCATGCTCGGTTCCTGCGTTGCTTGGTTCGCCGCAGCGCCGTTTTGGATGAAGGGAACCGAACGTTAGTGTCCCTTCGCAAGAAAATGAATGGGCGTCGCTACGCGATCACTCGCTCTGCGTTGGGTTACGGAGCGACTTCTTGCAATGGGATCTTATATCCCAATGCCCCGATCGCCTTCCCTTTGGGAGCATCGGCGTAAACTTGATGGCAGATAACGCACTTGTCCATCACAACAGGGATCGCAGTGGCGGCCAACAAGAAACGTTTCCCCTCTTCCGAGACAACCTCTTCGTATTGCGGGGCTCCGTCCAAGATCTTCTTCATGGCTCGTTTTTCGAAGCCTTCCTTTGGCTCATTATCCGGGTTGTAGGGATCGCCCGTGCCATCGATCAATCGAACTTCGTGCCATTTCTTAGCTTGGATCGCATCAAACAGTTTTTTGAACGCGGTACCTGCGGGTATCGAATCCTTGTTGTCCACATAGTGGGTCGTGATCAGGACAATACTGGTTTTGTAAATGTCGTCCAGCATCGCCAATTCTCTTTTGGCCTGGCGAAGAGCATAGTCCTGCTTCTTTGCCTCCTGTGCGGAAGTCTTTGTCGCAAGCTGACTTCCGCCCAACATGGTCAGCCCGAATCCAGCCACAACCGTCAAGAAAACTCCAAATCGTCTCATTCCACACCTCGCATAACCCTGGGGTTCACCGATAATCCAATGCTTCACACGCTCGACAGAAAACTAGACCCGAAGGTCTTGTTTGGAGCTTAGCCCGCTCTTAAGGAGATGTCAATGTCCTCTTTTGGAGGGTTTTATGTTTTCGCAGACGGTTGAGTACGCTTTGCGGGCCGTGATGCACCTTTCCCAGTTTCCGGCGGAGCCCCAGCGGACCGCGGTGATTGCCGAGAGGACGAAAGTACCACTTGCTTACTTGACGAAAGTTCTTCAGGGACTGCAGCGAGAGGGGATCGTCCGGCTGCAACGAGGGATCGGGGGTGGAGTTACGCTTGCGATTCCTTCGACGGAGTTGACAATTTTGCGAGTCGTCAACGCGGTGGAGCCCATACCGAGAATCAAATCTTGTCCGCTTCATCTGGCCTCTCATGGCAAGCGACTTTGCTCGCTACATAGTAAGATGGACGATGCGTTGCGCAGAACCGAAGAAGCGTTTGGGTCTACAACGCTAGCGGATCTGCTCGCGGACCCTAATCCCAGCAAAGCCCTCTGCGATGGGCCGGCACTTCCTTAGCCGCCCCTCCTCCATTCCTCCCGCCGATTGACTTGACAGTTATGCAGATCTCTCTCCCCGTAGCTCGTGTCTTCGCTCCCTTGGCAATGGCTTGGTTGTGGACGACCCTACTCCATTTGGTCGCCAACATACCCTGCATTGCCGACGACTTCCCTCCGATTCAGAATTCGGAAAAATCGACGAGTCTCCCTCTTTCGCCGAGTGAAACCGTTGCCCAAGCACGATTGCCGGACGGATTCCAACTCTCTGTAGTCGCGTCCGAACCGCAAGTTCAAAACCCGATCGCGATGACGACTGATGAACGGGGCAGGATTTGGATTGCGGAAAATTACAGCTGGTCTGGCAACGGGGCGGGAGGCTTTGACCCCAAGCAGAGGGATCGCGTCGTCATCTTGGAAGACTCGGATGGAGATGGCTCCTTTGATTCTCGCAAAGTCTTTGCGGACGATGTTCATAAACTTACCAGCATTGAAATTGGGAATGGAGGTGTTTGGGCGATTTCACTTCCCAATCTGCTCTTCTTCCCAGATCGCGATCGCGACGATTCCCCGGATTCAGCCCCCATTGTCGTTCTGAACGGTTTCGATGAGGAAGCCGTCGGTCACACTCCAGCCAACGGATTGAAGTGGGGAAATGACGGATGGCTTTACGGTCGGCATGGCATACAAGCCACCAGTAGCATCGGCCCCCCCGAAGCCTCTGATTCGCAACGAATCAAAATCAACACCGGCGTGTGGCGATTTCATCCGATCTCCAAACGTGTGGAATCGGTGCTCCATGGCATGACCAACTCCTGGGGTTTCGATTTCGATGAGCATGGCGAAATGTTCGTCATCAATACCGTGATCGGCCATCTGTGGCATGTTGTCCCCGGCGCCCATGTCGAACGGATGTATGGCATCGACATCAACCCGCATACCTATCAACTGATTGAGCAAACAGCGGATCATGTTCACTGGGATACCGGCGAAAAGTGGAATGAGATTCAAAAGGGAATGTCCAATCAAACCGATGCAGCAGGGGGCGGACATGCCCACATCGGTTTGATGATCTACCAGGGTGACAATTGGCCCGAGAGTTACCGTCACAAGCTCTTTACGCTCAACCTCCATGGCCTTCGAATCAACAGCAATTCCCTGGAACGGCAAGGGACCGCTTATGTGGGACGGCGAGCTCCCGACTTCGCATTTTTCAGCGATACGTGGTTCCGCGGCATGGAGTTGATCACGGCTCCCGATGGTAGCGTTTTGATCGCGGACTGGAGCGATACAGGTGAATGTCACGATCACGATGGCGTGCACCGAACGAGCGGTCGCGTTTATCGACTCTCCTATCAATCGCCTCGCGCCATGACTCCGTTCGATTTAACGAAGGAGTCCAACGAAAAGCTTGTGAAGTACCTATCGCACCCAAACGCATGGTGGGCTCGCACCGCGCGTCGTGTTTTATCGGAGCGATTGGCGGACGCCGACGAAGCGACGCGTACCTCGGTGCAATCGCTTGTTCATAATGGCATCGCGCAGTCCGACACCCCAGCGATATTGCTGCGGCACGTCGAAGCTGCCTTCCAATCAGGGCTCGTAGTGGAGTCTCATTTGCACCAGCTGCTTCAGCATGACAGCGAGCATGTTCGCGTCGCAGCGATTCGATTCCTGACCGATTCCTGCCAGCCCAGCGACTCGGTTCTATCTTCCCAATCGCTGGGGCATTTGCAGCAATTGGCGGAGAAAGACCCATCGGGTCTTGTCCATCTCTATCTCGCGTCGGCACTGCAGAAGCTGCCAGCTGAGCAGCGTTGGACGATCGCGAAGGCGTTGAGTCGAAAAGGGCAATGGGCCAACGACCGATCTTTTCCCAAGATGCTTTGGTACGGGATCGAAGGTGCCGTACCAAGCAATCCTGCAGAAGCGATTGGCTTGATCGCTGATTCTCAGATTCCTTTGGTAACAGAGAATGTGTCGCGAAGGCTGACGCTCCTGATCGAGTCTCAGCCTGCGGTCGTTGACTCCTTGGTCGAATCGGCGTGCGTGGATGGCTTCACCCAGGCCGGGGATGTCGTTCGCGGGATGGCAAAAGCGTTGGAGGGCTGGCAGAAGGCTAAGCCACCTAAGGGCTGGGAGAAGCTTTCAAACCTGGTCTCGAGCACACCAGAGCACGGAGTGACGAAGGAGTTGCAAACATTGCGACTGACTTTCGGCGATGGCCGTGCCAAAGAGGATTTGCTTGCCCTGATTCAAAACGGCGGACTCGATCCGGAGGTGAGAAAGCAGGCGCTCCGTTCACTACTCGCGAGCAAACCACAGGACTTGTCGCCTAGGTTGCTCCAGTGGCTGGGAGATCGCGCATTGGTCCTGGAAGCGATCCGAGGACTCGCGTTTTACGATCATCCGGAGACTGCCAAGCAACTCCTGAATCGATGGAAGGGATTATCACCCGCTGAACGTACCGAGGCGATCAATACGCTCGCTTCACGCCCAACCACGGCCAAGGAATTGCTGGAGGCAGTCCGGTCCAACAGGATTTCACCCTCTGAGATTTCCGCTTTTCATGCTCGGCAGATCCAGTCGTTTGGAGATGAATCTCTAACATTGCAATTACAGGAGGTGTGGGGTGAGATCAAAGCCACGACAGCCGAACGCAAAGCGTGGATGGACCAATGGCGGAACAAAATGACATCCGAGTTCGTCGCAGGTGCAGACTTGAGTTCGGGAAGAGCCCTCTTCCAACAGCATTGTTCCAATTGCCATGTCTTGTATGGGATTGGAAAGAGAATCGGCCCGGACTTGACCGGCTCCAATCGACGCAATCTCGATTATCTCCTTGAGAATATCGGAGACCCGAGCGCCAGTGTCGGTGCGGAGTTTCGAACCAGCATCTTCCAATTGGTCGATGATCGGGTGATCACGGGTGCAGTCGTCGACCGAACGGATCGCACCGTAACGATCCAGACCGCGCAGGAACGGGTGACAATCGATAAGCAAGAGATCGCGGCGACCAAGCTATCGGCTACTTCGCTGATGCCAGACGGTCTGTTGCAAAATCTATCGGAGCATCAAGTCCGAGACCTTCTCTCCTACTTGATGCACGAAAGCCAAGTCTCCTTGCCGGAGTGAGGAAAGCCCGCAGGTGCCTGCAGACGAAGTGCTTGCAATTCGTCTGCGGAATCAAGTCTGCGGCAATCGGACTTGCGTCCATTTCCTCGGTTGGGGTACTGTCCATGGAATCGTCCAAGAAGTCGCGGGGCGTTCGTTTGCTGGCTTAGCAATTTGAACGGGACGCGATGGCAAATGAACCACTCATCCGTTGCTTCCCGAACGAAGACCGGACTGCAGCCCCCCCAACCATCCCATCTTCCATGGAATTGACTCGCATCACTCGACTCGCATGCGTTTGCATGGCAGGGATGATTGCAATGCAAATTGGATGCATTCGCAAGCGGATGACGGTGCGCACCAATCCACCCGGTGCCATGGTCTATGTCGATCGGCAACCGATTGGACTAAGTCCAGTCTCCACAAACTATACCTACTACGGGACACGAAATTTCGAAATCGTTCGGGACGGCTATCGAACCGAGCGGTTCTTGAGGCGATTCAATCCTCCTTGGTATGCCATTCCACCTCTCGACTTCATTTCCGAATCGTTATGGCCATTTGAACGTCGGGACGAGCGGATCATCGACGTTCAACTCACACCGGAACCGGTCGTCACCAACGACGCATTGATCGACAGCGGAGAGCAACTGCGACTGCAATCAAGCCAGGGAATCGCAGTCTCGCAACCGCCGCCAGTCACCCCAGTACTCCCCATCACCCCGATCCCGGTCGCACCCTCACCCTAACAATGAGGCGAGATGCCGAGCGACGCGAGCCATGGTCGAGCAAACATTCACCTTTGGCTCGTTCCGCTCCTGCATGCGATGGATTACTCATGGATAATTCTGCAGGTAGGGGATCGACTTTTAAAGCCGGCGACAGCTTCTTCGCTAACAGAGGTGTCGTACAGGGTGAGACTCTGAAGCGACGGGAACGCCGGAAGTGACTCAAGCGAGACATCCGTGATATTGGCCCCTTCTAAGGTCAACTCTTCGAGACGATTGAGTCTGGTTAAAACACCCACGGACGAAGGTTCCAACAAAGGAGCGCGCAAGTGAAGTGACCGGATCGATACCGGCAACGCGTCGAGGAACTTTCCGTTCACAGCACCTGCATTGACAAACAATCGCTCCAGTTTGGAGAGATGCCCGACAGGCTCTAACCCTTCGTCGGTCAAAGTCTTGCTGGCGATCGACAATTGCTTTAGCTCCGCAAACTCCTTGAGCCGAGCCATTCCCTTATCGCTGATCGAACAATTGTCTAACCCGAGTGTTTGAAGGTTCTTGGCTGGCCCGATGCACTCAAATAGGGCGTCGTCGATACAAGAGCCTGAGAAGTCCAATCGGGTTTGAGCGTCCATCACATCGGCAGGTGGAAATCGATTGGGGAGCGTTGAGTCCGCTCGATCAGCATTTTTACAGTGCAGTTCGATACTCCATCTTTTATTGAGCGGAAGGAACTTTGAAAGTCCGAGCGTCGTCACTTCCGAGCTGTCTAAGGAAAAAACGACCGCCGCACTGGAACCGCAAAGCAACTGCAGCCTGCTGTTGTCCATCTTGCAGTGATCGATTTGGAGTCTTCGAAGGGAATTGGTTTTCGAAAGCGCTAGGAGCAATTCATCCGGCAAGGGCTGATTATCGAAGGAGAGGGAAAGTTCCAAAGGCAACGCCGCTAGCGCATCCAACAACGGAACGGTAAGGTTGCATTCTCTTAGAGAGAGCGTTTTCAAGCTCGACAGACCCGCAAGATTTTCAACCGTCAGCGCGTCAATCGTTGCTTGTTCAAGAGAAAGATACTCAAGGAACGGGAGCTTTTGAAATTTGTTCAGCAGGTTGGGATCTAAATCCCCCTTGAGAGAGAGGCTTCCCATTTCGTCCAGTGCAAGAATTCGAGTGCGATCCTCTTCGGTTTGAAGTTGATGTTGGACGGCATATACTTGGGACGCATGGTTGTCATCGACGAGGGACTGAATCCAGTATCGCAACTGCCATGGCGACTGTTCCTTGGTAGGCTCACCCAGGACAACGCTCCCCCCCTGTTCACGTATTTCTTTGATCACGACGGAGCGTTCATTTAGTTTTCGAGTTTCGCCAAAAACGACGACTGCCAAGATGCCGATCCCAACACCAAACAGAATGAGGAGCCGAAGAGGGCCAAGTGGTTTCTCCGAAGTTCTGGACATCGTGGATCCTCGCGATGGGAGTTGTATTGGACAAAGATGCCCGTTGTGAACGGAGAGTCAGCATCAAGCCAATTGCGTAATGGGCTCAATCGTATCACACTTCCCCCCCCCGTAGCCCGCCACTCCCCTCGCCCGCTGCTCCCATCCCCCTCGCGACCACGCCGACCTCTTAGCGCCTTTGCGCCTTGGCGCGCAACTTCTTCCCAGCCTCAAAACCAAGAAGGGTCTCGCAAAGCCGCCACGACCGCAAAGGGAATACAGGGTAAGAGGAAAAGGGCAGGATGCAGATCGTTGGTCTCCGAATAGTGATTCGATCGATGACCAAATCGATATTCAATCTCTTCTTCGCCCCGGCCCCCCTATCCTTCGCGCCTTTGCGCCTTGGCGCGCAACTTCTTCCCAGCCTCAAACCAAGAAGGGTCTCGCAAAGGCGCCACGACCGCAAAGGGAATACAGGGTAAGAGGAAAAGGGCAGGATGCAGATCGTTGGTCTCCGAAAGGTGATCCGATCTATAACCAAGTCAAGATTCTATCGCTTCTATCATCTTCTTCTCCCCGGCCCCCCCAATACTTAGCGGCTTTGCGCCTTGGCGCGAATTCGCCCCCCGATGCAGTACGAATCAAAAGACCCGCACCATCGATACGCCGGTAAGTTAGAGATACTCTCCAAAGGACCTTGTCGCTCTCGCAGTTCGACGCCTTTCGGACATCCAGCCCCGTATCGTTTAGCGCCCAACCTCGCGAAATTCTCCGCGTTCGATTCTTCTCCAATCTTCCTGCAGAGTAGAATCACGCACACAATCTTCTATTCCCGACAAGCGACGGGGCATTTGCAGGAGATACTGCAAAAAGCCGCTGCGGGGGAGATTTAGTCGAGTAAGCACATTTGTGAGAGTGTGTAACAGAGAAAGATGACAACGTGTCTAATTCGAGAGGCCAGCGGGCATTAGCCCCAACACGCATGCACAAGCGCAAGGACGAGTGATGACCGTCTCGATACCCTGGCATTCTTCTACTAATTGGCAACCGACGGAAGTCACCCAGTTCATCAACCATGTGAATAGTGGCGCAGGAACTCTTATCGTACGAACGGATGCTGGCTTGGCTTACCTGAAGGCGCTTGGTAATCCAGACGGGCCACATGCACTGGTGAAGGATCTGCTCGGTACTCATCTTTCGGCAATGCTCGGCTTGCCGACATTCGACTATGCAGTGATCGAGGTGACTGATTTAGATGAATTGCCGTTCTTTAAAGCTGGCAAAGCCGAACCAGGTCCTGCCTTTGTGACCAGGGGCGAAGATGGTTCAGTTTGGGATGGCAGCAAACGCCTGCTAGCAAAGATCGACAATCCCGATGCCATTTCAGGCTTGGTTGTCGTGGACACCTGGTTACGCAATACCGATCGCTACCAGCTACCCAAGAACCGAGTAAACTGGGATAATGTATTTTTCAGCAAGGAAAGTACCGAAGACGGGAAACTGTCCTTGCGAGTCATGGATTTCAGCCATGCGATCCAATTCGGTGGTGAATTGACCACTAGTGTCGGTTCCATCGCCAACATCAAGGACGAGGACGTCTACGGGCTGTTTCCCGAGTTTCGGAAGAGATTGTCCCGTGACGCAGTCCGGCACTACGCTAGGATTCTCGGCGGTGTGTCGCGGTCACAGATTGAGGATGCTGTGGGACTAGTCCCGCTTCAGTGGCATTTGGATTCACCGGTCTGGTCGGCACTTGCTAGCTATTTGTTCCAGCGAGCAACCTTCGTGGCCGAAACGATCGAATCCAGATTGTTTGATCCGCCCCAACTTACTATAGACCTCTCTGATGGAGGTAAATCATGAATCCAGTTAAAGGCCATTACAGCATTGTTCAGTATTGCCCTGATCTCGCTAGGCGGGAGACGGTCAACATTGGCGTTGTTCTGCTTGTACCTGAACGCGCGTTTCTGCAAACGCGGATGGTTGCGGACAATGAACGTGTTCGCCACTTCTTCGGAACCACAGGTGATGACGCAAAACTGTTGAGCGATTTTAAGAAAAGCTTTTCCGCTCGAATCGAAGCTGAACATGGGCGGGTAACCACGCTAGAAACGTTTCAAAAGTTTATTGACACTCGTGGCAATCAGATTCAGCTAACCGAACCAGCGTTCGTAAAGGTTCGAGAATGCCAAGAGACAATCGACCAGTTATTTGAACAATTGGTGGGTGGTAAGGCTAAGCCACAAAAACGGGAGTCCTTTACTAAGTCGTTGCAGACGCGATTCGAAGCGGGCAAAGTTGCAGATCTTATTGAGACGAATGTCCCGATATCGGTACCGATTCTCGAACGAGAAACCAAAGTCCCTTTCGCATTCCAAAACGGTGCATTCCATTTGTTGCAGCCAGTAACATTTGCAGCGGATAAGGAAGAATCGAATTTCAATCGCGCGCTAAAGTACTCGATGGAAGGCAAGATACTTCAAGACACCCCCGATGACGAGTATGGACAATTGAAGTTTAATGTCATTGGCCGCTTCGCCAGTATGTCCGATCCCTCAATACCAATCGTTCGCAAGGTGCTTGAGGAATCCAATGTCCGACTACATCTGGATCACGACCTTTCAAAATTGGTTGACGAGATACGTCGAACGGGCAAGCCCAGAGTGAAGCGCGCGTAACAAAAGGCCGCCGGGTTCGCGGCGCTCGACGGCTCAATGCATGAGTCAACCTAATTGTCAAAGATCTGAGTGCGGCGATCGCGCGACGCAACTAGGGTTCCAGCAACTCGAGTTCGATCTGGTTTAATTGCTTGTTAAGCTCATCGATTCGCGTGGTGAGCGAAGGTAGCTTTTCCTCGAGGCAAGCGATTTTGGCTTCGTAGTCATCGGCTCATTTGGTGAAACGCATGGCATCACTGGCAAACGCCATGATCTTCGATTCGTGCCGATAACGACAACCAGTTGATTGGCGCGTGTGTGGGAAGAGTTGCTGCACACGACCACGACGATCGTGTCGGAACCGTTGGTCAGGACGTTCCGCTCATCCTGTTGACGAGAGAGAACGAGCACTGCAATACCTCCATGGTTGAGTGACAGCGAATCCAGCAGAGTAGCAAAAGCCCTTCGCGATTCCGAGCAGGTCACGCCCGAGATCCTGTCGGAATCGCGTTGGGCAGCGTCGGGAGGACGCGAAGAGAATCAGGTCAGGCCGAGCGCCTTGAGGCGATCCTTGACGTATTGGCGTTGGCCCGCGGTCGGTTTGACGGGGCGAGGAACTTCGATGCGAGCGTTGATAGCCACGTCGAACTCACGGACATCCTGGATGGTGCACATGAGTTCGCCCCCGATTCGGCGATCGTTCAAGAAGACGCGACGGCCGCTCGCGCCGCGAAGTCCCTTGGTCGCCCATCGGTAGATGGTGCTTTTGTGTTTGTCGAAGCCGAGAGCGATTTTGGCAGCATCAGCAAGGGGCATGAGCTTTTCGGTATCCAACATGATGGGTGAGACCTATGAAAAGTTGATTGAGACAAGCATTCTTCTCTTTTTGTTTTTACGAAGTATGTACAAACAATGCAACGATCGCAGCGGCTTATTTTTGTCGTTACTTCGTAACTACTTGGTCAAGATGGACGTAAGTTCTTATCTACGAAGCGTTTATTGACTTTCGAAAAATTTGGGCGACAATCCGGGTCTCATGCGAAAGTCCAAAGAATCCATCCACGTCGAAAAGCTCGAGTTGCTCGCCAAAATGCTTGGCGAGCTGAAAACGGCGGTGGATCAGACGGTTGCAGACCTGAAATCAATCGAAGTTTCCACTATCGAAACAGATGGATGGCCCACGCTTGCAAGAGGGATGCAATTCGTTAAAGACCAATCGGCGAAGTTTGTTGGTCCGGTTCGAGTTGCAAAGATCGACCCTTCTGAACTGCTGATGCCCGGGCAGGGGTTCGCGCCTACAAGGAAACAATCCAAGAAGGACGTCGAGGCAGCAGAGAAAAAGCTTGCCCAAGCCGATCGCGTCATCGCCGCCTCCAAAAAGCGAGCCAAGCCCAAAGAGTAGCTCTTTGGTTTCACCGGTCACTAATCCGAAACATTTCTTCGCCCATGAATACCCCGCCCACTCTACCAGACGGCTCAAGTCGCATCACGGTCAAGGTCAAGGGGGACTATCTTGAGCGACTTGCTGCTAGAGCCAAGCCGATGGAGGCTATACAAGAGCTTATTTGGAATGCTGTCGACGCCGATGCGACAAAGGTGAAAGTCTCGATCGACGTAAATGGGTTGTCAGCGATCGACCGAATTGTCGTCGAGGACAATGGACATGGCATTCGGTATTCGGATTCAGAGGATGTATTTGAAAGCCTTGGCGGATCTAAGAAGAGAACTCAGCGCCTCTCTTCCGAGAAGAAAAGGCAAATGCACGGTCAAGCAGGCAAAGGTAGATTCAAGTCCTTTTGCATCGGCTCGAAAGTGACCTGGAAAACGACGTTCCGGTCCGAAGATTCGCAAAGGACATATTCAATTTGTGGAGAGAGTGCTTCGCTGGGAACGTTTCTAAGAGGACCAATTTCGCAAACCGACAAACGAAGCGGAACACGAGTCGAAATAACCCAGATCAAGAAAAATTTCCGATCTCTCCAAGGCAAGTCAGCAATCCAGCAGATCACAGAATGCTTCGCACTTTACCTTCGTAAGTATCCAGATGTGCAGATAATCTATGATGGTAAGAAAATTAACCCGGCGAGCGTTCAATCCGCAGCGACCGACTTGGAGTTACCACCAATTGAATTCAATGGTGTTCAGCATCCTGTTTCGATGACCATCATTGAATGGAAGGTCAAATCAGATCGCCAATTGCTTCTATGCGACGAAAACGGTACGACACTTGACTCAATCCCATCGGGGATTCGTGCAAGCGGCTTCAACTTTACGTCGTACATCAAAAGCTCCTTAGTGAAAGTCCTCGAAAACGAAGACCTTTTGGGTGCTTACGAGTTGTGCTCGGAAATCGCAGAATTGAAATCAAAAGCTCGAGAGAAACTCAAGGAACACTTCTCGAAAAAGCAGGTAAGCTTAGGTCGCGAAGTGGTTGATTCTTGGAAAAACGAAAAGGTTTACCCCTTCACTGGGAATCCAACCAACGTAATCGAGGAAGCGGAAAGGCGGGTGTTCGATGTCGTCGCGCTTAGCTTGCACGACTATCTACCTGATTTCGAGAATGCTGATCCAAAAAGCAAAAAATTTGCCCTACGTTTGCTCAAGCATGCCTTGGAGGAAAAGCCAAGTGATGTAAGCAGGATTCTTCATGAAGTCCTCGAACTACCTAAGTCAAAGCAGGAAGAGTTTGCTAATCTTCTGAATCGGACGTCGCTTTCTGCGATCATCAATACAGCGAAACTGATTGCTGATCGCCTAGAGTTTCTCAAAGGATTAGAGACGATTTTGTTCGACCCAAATTTCAGAAAGCATCTTAAGGAACGATCTGAGTTACATCGCATATTGGCTGACAACACCTGGATTTTTGGAGAGGAATTCAATTTGACTGTCGACGACCAGTCTTTGAACGAAGTTCTTAGGCGTCACTCAGGTCTACTAAATAGCAATAGCGATGCAGGAGATGTCGACTACGATTTAGATGTTGTTGATCTGAATGGCAAGAAGGGAATTGTGGATCTTATGCTCTCTCGCTCGATCCCGAAAGTAGGAAGGAAGCAAGTCGAGCACTTGGTTGTCGAGTTGAAAAGACCATCACAGTCAATCAATGATCAAGTGATGATTCAAGTACGAAACTATGCGTTTGCCGTCGCTGAAGACGAAAGATTTAAGTATACGGGTGTTACTTGGCGTTTTATCGCCATTTCAAATCGGATGACCAAGCCAATTGACAAGCAGGTCAATAATCAAAGGAATCGCCCACAGGGACAATATTTGGAACAGGACGAGTATCGTCTTACGGTTTGGGCCTTTACTTGGGGACAAATAATTGAGTCCGCACGTGCGAGGCTTCGGTATTTGGAAGAACATTTGAAATACGCGGCCAATATGGATGACGGTCTCGCGTATCTCAAAGCCAAGTACCCAGAGTACGTTCCTGATATTGATCGTTCAGATACACCGTCAAAGGATTCTGATCTTGAAGGCCATAAGGATATGTCGCATGATTTACCAGCTCTACTCGACCGAGTTTCAGCGCCCCAGGATAAACAACTACTCGAAGATGGTCTAAAGACTCGCCCAACGACCACAATATCAGACCCCAAAGTTCCAATCGTTCCATCGGTTGCGTTACTACCTGCCCCAAAGAATCACTCCGCTTCGATCGACGTTAAAGATCCATTGCTAGACGGAGACAGCTCAAACGGTAATCAGTTAACCTAGTGAACTAAAATCGCAAAAATGTTAGGCTCTGTTTGAAAACTGTTAACTACACATCATTCGGAGGAATCGTTCGATCATCGCCATTTTAATCATCCCAGCGTAGTTAATGGCGGTCTTCTCGAATCGCGAAAAGACGCGTCGACACTCTTTGAGCCAACCTATGGAGCGTTCGACAATATTCCGGCGTCGATAACAATCCCCGTCGAATTGTGCCGTTCGTGCGTCGCGATCTTCATTCGACTTCGACGGGATGATCGGATTGATTCCAAGATCGATGAGCGTCTCGTCGATCCATTCGGCTCGATAACCTTTATCTCCTGCAAGATTCACTGGCCAAGCAACCGGGCGACCTTCGCTGTCATGAAGATCGTTGTCGGCCTTCTCGAGGACCTCGAGCAGTGCTGTGGTCTCATGAGCTTGCCCTCCCGTAATGGTGAATGCCAGAGGATTGCCCATGCCATCCACGAGAAGATGGATTTTGGTTGAATATCCGCCTCGCGAACGGCCTAGTGCATGATCAGCTGGCTCGTCTGGCGCCCCCTTTTTCCACCGCCAGAAGCACATCGATGGGCACGGATGACGCTCCCATCGACACACCATAGATCACTATCGATTGCACCATCATCAATGCGAGCTGAACGAAGCTTATTCAGAACAGCGTCAAGGGTTCCATCACCGTTCCATTTATCGTAGAGGCCGTAGATAGTTCTCCACTTCCCAAATTCTTCAGGGAGATCGCGCCAAGGCGATCCGGTGCGCAGAATCCAAAGAATGGCATCAAACGCTAAGCGGTAGTTCGTAGGAGGCCGCCCCGTTGTCTTCGGAGACGGAAACAGTTCCTCGATGCATTCCCATTGCAAATCGGTTAATCTGTGACGTGCCATCGTATCCTCCTTGATTGGCGATCCGTCGATTATCGCAAATTCGCAAAGTTACGAAAACACCAGTTTTCAAACAGAGCCTAGTGATTATTGACGTTCGCGATCTTGGATAGCTAGGGATCGATGGAACATTGCATTCTTCAAAGTATTTACAACGCGAGGGGCAGTTAGTTACAATTGCATAACCCGAGCCTGATATCAACCCGAACCCGCCTACGCCCCATCTGCAGACGCGCCTTTCTTTCAAAAGCCCACCTTTGATTTTGGAACGATGCATCTCCTAGGGCGAACGCCTACTCGAAGACCCATGGAGTCGTTCTGTGAAAGACTGGTGTGTACAACACAAGGGCAAAATTGTCGGCCCCATCGCTTCAAAGGATCTAAAAAGGCTCGCAAGTGAGCAGAAGATCTCGCCCGAAACGATGCTTCGATTGAGGAACGATGGAGAGTGGACCCGAGCAACAAAAGTAAAAGGATTGTTTGCCGAGGAAGTCGTCGTCGAGACTGGAGCATCAACAAAGACCACCGATTCAAGAAACGGAACGGTCGAAGTGAGAACTCAAGTTATCGCGCAGGAAGTACTCCTCGAGAAGCCTGTCGACAAGGCACCATGCCCGTTCTGCGGCGAGCAGATATTGTTGACTGCAATCAAGTGTCGCTTTTGCAACGAGTTTCTAGACAAGCAGCTCTCGACGACCATTGCCCCCCAGGTCTTGCCGCCATCGCTCCCAAGTCCGCAGCCGATCATTCAGAACGTTATTCACAATACGGTTGTTAGTACTCATGCACCCCGATGGAACCCAGGAGTAGCTGCGATCCTAAGCTTCATCATACCTGGATTGGGAGAGATGTACAAAGGACAGGTGTTGAACGGGATTATATGGCTGTTTCTCACAACCATTGGTTACGTGTGCTTTATCGTTCCTGGTTTGGTGCTTCACGTTTGCTGCATCGTCGGTGCAGCGTCTGGTAATCCGAATCGATAGTTATCGCCAGTTACCATTTCCCTTTCGCAGCTCGCACATGCGGCTCAACCGAAAGTACCACCATACAATTCTAGAAGGATTATCTATGTATCATTCGGATCAGAATCCCTATGCAAAGTTTTGCGATCACGCTGTCCTTACGAAGGCTGTGAACATGCTAATCGGGATCGTCGAGGGAATTGCTTTCGATGATTCCGTAAATATATCAGAGATCGAACTGCTAAGCGAATGGATGCTGTTCCATCAACCCTACGAGCGGCTTCATCCTTTCAATGAATTCTTCCCTTTGATCGCAAACGCCCTCGAGGACGGTAAGCTCGATGAAGCAGAGCGAGACGATATTCTTTGGCTCGCGAGGAAGGTTGCCGGCGATGAGTTTGAGCAACGGACCAAAGGGGATATGCAGGTTCTGCATGGCATCCTCCAAGGTGTGATCGCGGATGGAGTGATCAATCAAGCGGAAGTAGAAAAACTGAGGGATTGGACCTTTGAGCATGAGCATCTCCAAAGGATTTGGCCATTTGACGAAGTTCAGTCGCTCGTAACATCCGTTCTTTCCGATGGCGTGATTACGAATGAAGAACACGCCATGCTCATGTCGTTCATGTCCGACTTCTGCGAATTGAAGCCTGAATCGGCCGGAGGATTGATTCAGCATTCAGTGATGGGCGTTTGCGCTATGTGCCCCGAGATCCACTTCGACGACAACAAGTTCTGCTTCACGGGGTCAAGCAGTAGATTGAATCGATCTGGTTTCGAGCAGTTGATTCGAGATCTTGGCGGCATTGCCCACCCTCGAGTGGTAAGCGATCTCGATTACTTAGTTATTGGAGACTTAGGAAACCCCTGCTGGGCCTATGCCTGTTACGGCCGGAAGGTTGAGCAAGCGATGAAGCTTCGAAAAGAAGGTGCTAGGCTTTTGATCGTTCATGAAAACGATTTGTGGGATGCCGTCGAGGATTCTCGTTGATACAGTACGGCGCCGTTGACAATCTCATGCTTTAGAAAAACTAGCTCGTAACTGAGCTGGGCTGAGTTTCGACTTAAGAATCGCCCATCGGCATTCGTTTAAGGCTCTGAAACCGCAGTCGAACACATCGCATCCGTTTACTTTCCTACAGCGCTTTGCGTATAGAACGGTATCCAGCAACGCTTTACAAACACTCATCGAAACGAAGTCGATTGGTAAGGTGGCGTCGATAGAATGTATCTCGTCGCGTGTTTTTGCGAGATCGAGGAAAACCGATCTGCAAGCTTGTAAGTTCTCCAAGCCCTCGAACTCGTTTGGCGTTTCGTTTCTACCCTCTGAAATGCGACCAATTGTAATTCTTGGATCTGCGTCCAAAAGAAAAACGACATCTGGAACCGGGGCGAACTGCATCATCGCCTCGATGTCCCCTGGATTGGCGCCACGAGCTCCTTGATAGGCAATCGTCGAGTAGAAGTACCTGTCAAGGATCACGATTCCCCCACGATCCAAAGCAGGCTGAATTAGCGTCTCGACATGCTCTTTCCGATCCTTCACGAAGAGTTCAAGCTCTTCTTTAAGTGGCAGTCGGCCGGCCTGAGCTGAGGCTCGAAGTTTTCTGCCCCATTGCCCATCAGTAGGTTCTTTTGAGAGCTTCACCACCTCTCCTGCACCAGACAATAGATCCGCTAGCAATTTCGCTTGAGTTGTTTTACCAGTGCCATCAATCCCTTCGATAGCGATCAGTATTCCGTCTTGGCTTGGCATTGTAAAAGGCTCTCGTTTGCTATTTCCCATCTTGGCGTCGCAGGATTGTAGCACGAAACCAGCTAGTCTTGCATCTCATCTCCACCCGCGTTCAATTTACCGCTTTTGTGCGGCAAATCGCTGGGAATTGAAACCCCAACGGGCCAGTAGATCGGCACCGCATCGTATCTCTTGAATCGAGCGTGGAAGCGAAGGGAGCCGCGTTTGGTGAGGGGCTCGCCATGGAGGCGGAATCCCTCTCGCGACTCGATGACCCACAACCAAACGTTGTTGAGCGGACCTCTGGAGGTAGTACACTTGCGGATGACCATCTGCTTCCCGGCTGCTTACGGGAGCTCGACGGCGATCGTACGAGCTAAGGCAAACGATGGAATGCGACGGATGATCGTGCAGAGCTCGCCAGGCCGGCAGCCGAGGAGCTGCTGCAGCCGCACCATATCGGCGACCACTTGCGGCAGGTGAGGAAGAGTCGCCTCGACAATGTGCTGGGGGACTTCGTGAACAGGAGCCGACTCGGGGGCTGTAGTGCGTCCACGTTTGAGGCATTGGATCTCGCGGATGGTCGCGAGCACCTTGGGATCGACGAGCCCCTCGCCGGTGCACCACTTGAACATTCGAATCACCATGCTCATGCATTTGTTGACGTACTGGCGGCTCCTGTTATTTCCACCATGGGTGAAGGCCTCGCGAAAGGCCTTGAACTGAACAGGGCCGAAGCAATCGGCCTTTAGGTCTCCGTACTCCTTCACAAGAGAGCGAGCGACTAGCTTGATGTTGTTCACCTCGCGGAGGTCCAAGTACTCCGTTGCATACTCAACGTATGCTACGACGAGATCCTCGATGCAATTCTCATTCTTAACGGCGAAAAAAGAGTGCTTATTCGCTAGATATTCCGAGATCAGTCTCTCGTATTTTGCCTGGGTTTCAGGTTCACCATATTTGCCGCAGTAATAGTCTTTTCCCGCGATTCTGACGACGCCTTGGCCGGTCTTGTGCTTGGTTAAAGCCGGTACTCGCACATCTCACTCCTTTGTTCTCAGTAACTACTGAAATCAACAAGTTGAAAAATGTGCACTGCCGGAGGCCGGCAGGTTTCGTTTTACCAACGAATCACAAGGTTTTCTATCAACAGGGCCAGTAGGATTCGAACCTACGACCTACGGATTAGAAATCCGTTGCTCTATCCAACTGAGCTATGACCCCATGTTTTTAGTATCGCTTTGCCATGCAAGCATTTGTGGCAATCGAACGCACAGAACACGCCAGTGGAAATTGGCCGGCGACAACCCGTACGACTCTTGCGGATTCTACACACTCTTTGGCCAAAGGGGCAACTCGAAAGTTGCATTCGATCGATTCCCTACCACTCCTTTCTCCCCGCCTGTCTGCCCCTTGGGCCGTTTCGACGTCTGACTAAGTCCTGCCCACTTCCTTGCCGTGGTAAACTAACGAAGTAGTCGATGGCTCCCCGTTTTCGTTCCACACGCTTACCCGTTGCTCTCATCATGGCCCGCTCTTTTTGGTTGACCTCTAGCTTGCTCGATTGCCTCACCCGATGCTGCCGAATCCTTTGTTGTTGCGCCGTTTTGATCGTTGCTTCGGTCCAGATCGTTGAATCACAGGAACCTCCTGAAGTGAGAACCGTTGTACCTCCAGCGGAGGAAGCGGTTTCAAAGCTATTCCGTTCGCTCGACTCCAATCGAACCAGCGAGCGGGAGGATGCAGAGAAGGAATTGCTTAAGCTGGGCCCCGCCATTTTGGACAAACTCCCCCCAGTTCGCGATTCGGATAGTTCCGAGGCATTGCTCCGAATCGAAAGGATCCGCGAGACCCTCGAGGCCCAGGAGCAAGCGTCGATTCTTCTCCCAACGCGCATCCAACTGACTGGGTCCATGGCAGGTTCCGATGCGTTACGCAAGATCAGTGAATTGTCAGGGAATACTATCCCGTTGGAGGAAACGCCTGGCCTCGATTTGACGATCGACGCTAGGTTTTCCGAGACCACTTTCTGGGAAGCCTTCGATGAAGTCCTCGATCAACTCAACTTGACCGTCATGCCGGGGGATGGGGAATCCATTCGATTGATTCCGCAGCAGGAAGACGCTCCACTCCGCATTCAAATGGCGGCCTATTCGGGGGCCTTTAGGCTGGAACCGATTCAGGTCATTCAATCGAGCAACCTGCAGTCTCCGGATCGCAGCACGTTGACGCTCGATTTCCTTTTCGCTTGGGAGCCGCGCCTCAATCCCTCGCTCATCACCTTCCGCACCGAGAAGATTCAATTGATCTGCGATAACGGTGAAATCCTTCGACCTCGTACCCAGGAAGCCATCACCTTCATTCCAGTCGGCGGATCTCAATTGCAAATATCCCTCGATTTTCCGATGCCGTCCAAACAAGCGAAGAAGATTGATCGCTTCGTAGGGGCCTTTCAAGCGGCTGTGCCGGGCCGCATGGCGGGTGTTTCCTTCTCCGACCTCGCGAACAAGCGATCGGCAAAGTTGAGCAACGGGTCCTTAAACGTCACATTGGAACAAGCTCGAAAGAACCGCGATGTCTATGAACTGCTTGTGTCGGTCCAACATGAGGGGGGAGGGGCATCGGTTTCGGGCAAGCCAGTTTCGTCGCAGGCTTGGTCGACGTTGCAGGATGTCTTCTTGCTCGATAGCCAGGATCAGCGAATAGAGAATGTCGGTTGGTCGACCACTCGAATGACCGACAAGGAAATGGGGATGTCCTTTCTTTTTGAACTAGAAAAAGGGCTCGAAGGTTGTAAGTTTGTCTTCCGCGCCCCCGGCAGCTTGCACGTTCAAGAGGTCGACTTTGCACTCGTAGACATTCCGTTACCATGATCGAGCTTCCTTGGGATCCCGAATTAGATTCCCCTGCTACGTTGGCGATTATCGGTGCAGGGCCGATCGGGATTGAAGCAGCAATTTACGCTCGATTCTTAGGCTACTTCGTATCCATTTTTGATATGCGACGCGTGGCGCATCGCATGCTCGATTGGAATGAACGCACTCTGGGTTGCCCAGTCTCCGCATGCACGTCTCCTTTGGGCCACGCGGCGATCAAGTCGCAGAATCCCGATTATGTGCTTCCGAATCCCGACACCGTGTGGTCCGGGAAAGAGTATGCCGACCAATATCTGCTTCCGTTAGCGAAGACCGATTTGCTCTTCGATGACATCCATTTTCTGAGTCCGGTTTCGAGTGTGTCGCGATTGAGGACTTATCGCCACGAGGAGATCGATGCCCAGACTCGATGCGAAGATCAATTTCGCTTGGTCGTCGAAGGACGCCATCGAGGAACTTGGGTATCGAGAGCCGATTTGGTTCTCGATTGCCGAGGAGCTTGGGAGACGACATCGGGCATGGGGCCAGGTGGCGGATTGGCCATCGACGAGCTCACGCATCGCGAGTCATTTCTCAAACATTCGCCGCTGGATCGAAAATTTGAGACCAAACAAATTCTAGGAAAACATATCGGCGTTGTGGGAGCTTCGGATCGAGCTTGCTTGTTCGTTCAAGAGTTTTTGGAATGGCTGGACCCGAGTTCCTCGTCGCGGTTGACATGGATTCTTCCATGCGAGTCCGCCGCGCATCACCTTTATGTTGCTCGCACGCTGGAACGGATCGAAGCAGCGGGGAAAACGGAGATTCAAACCTACCCCGTCTTGGGAGTCGAAAAAGTATCGAAAAGCGATCAGGATCGTTGGGTCCTGCAACTGCTATTGGAAGACGAAACAACCGTGGAATTCCATTGCGACGGGATCGCTAGTTTCCCTTACCTGCGGTCGACATCCGGTTGGCCGGAACTCGACTGTCGCACCTACCCCATCCAAGATTGCGGAGAGAAGGCTCCATCGCAGGCAACCCATCCCCAGCCCGTCGAATCGCATGCCACGGCGGAACCCACTGACTGGTCTTTTGTCACCTGTGAGCCGGGTTATTATCGATTGCAAACGGACGGTTTGAGATGGGACGCATCGAGCGAAAGCTGGAATGCGGGGGTGGGGATCGGACTGGGGCTTGAGCAAATCCGCCGAGTCTTTTCTCTCATCGTAGGACGTGAGACGTTGGACTTGTATCGAGTCATGGCAGACAACTTGGAAGAAGGAAGAGTTTGATGAAGATTTATACCAAGACCGGTGATGCCGGAACGACGGGCTTGTTCGGAGGCCCGCGCGTTGCGAAAAACGATGCGAGAATCTGCGCCTACGGTTCGATCGATGAGCTCAATGCCGTGCTGGGGCTCGCCAGGGCTAGTGACTTGCCCGGGGATATGGATCGAATGATCGTTCATATTCAGCACCAGCTCTTCTCCATTGGTGCGGAGTTGGCCACTCCCAATCCCGAGGAGCATGGACTCAAATGGCCGGCAGAGGACTATGTGACTCAGATGGAGCAATGGATCGATGACCTCGAGTCCCAACTGCAGCCGCTGCGCAATTTCATTTTGCCAGGGGGAACGATTCAAGCCGCTCACTTGCACGTCGCTCGAACCGTGTGCCGGCGAACGGAGCGAGAAATCGTGAGTTTTAGCAATTCGGGACGAGTAAGCGATGCTTCGCACATCATCGTGTTTTTAAATCGATTGAGCGATCTGCTATTCGTGATGGCGCGATACTCCAATCACGTCGCCGGAATTCAAGACACCCGCTGGGAGAGCCCGCGCAAGTAAAGCAGAGCTGATCCCAGTACTTTGCGCCGAAAACCAAGAAGGGGCTCGCAACGGCGCAAAGACCGCAAAGGGATGGCAGTGAGTGAAGAGCGAGGAGGAGCATGGAGAATGTCGGGCTTCGAAAAGGGATGCGATAGACGACGCAATCGAAGTTCTATCTCTTCGATCGTCGTCCTATACCCGGCCCCCTATATCCTTAGCGCCTTTGCGCCGTGGCGCGCAACTTCTTCCTACTCCCAAAACAAGAAGGGGCTCGCAAAGGCGCAAAGACCGCAAAGGGATGGAAGGGTAGGGGGAAAGGGTCAGGATATAGATCGTTGGTCTCCTAATAGTGATTCGATCGATGACCAAATCGAAGTTCTATCTCTTCGATCATCTTCCCATCCCCGGCCCCCTATATCCTTAGCGTCGTTGCGCCTTGGCGCGCAACTTCTTCCTACTCTCAAAACCAAGAAGGGTCTCGCAAAGGCGCAAAGATCGGAAAGGGATAGCACCAACAGGTAACCCCTAGAGGCTCAACCCTAGTGGTTCGTTAAGTCGGCTATCGAGAAGATGGATGCAAGTCATTCATCTGGATTGACTTCGACAATCGCTTCGAATTGGCCATCGTCAGGACAGAAGCGTCCTGCATAGAATTCCGTATTGAGGTGAAGCCCCATGACGGTTCGGCGAGTGCATGGCGTAAGCGAACGATAGAAGACCCACTGATCGCGGTTGATCTGTAGACGATACGCCTCTGCGATATCGCGAGGCTGGATGCGTAGTTCTTCCGCGATTGTCAGTTGTCGCCAAGTATAGGCTTTGGTGTTCCCTAGCGATTGGAGCGCTACAACGAGAGGACTGTAAAGGCTCTTCGCATTGCATTCCGCGGTCAAGAGCAGGGTATGGTCCCGGCATTCGAGCGAAGCATCTTTGACTGCGCGTCGCCATTCAGGCATGGCGACCGGTAGTAGCAGGGCGACGCTTTCCCCCTCCGTCTCATCCATGTGATCGCTGCAAAGCCTTGCTTCGGTGACTTTCGCGTCGTAGGAAAATCGGAGTCCATGCGCGACCGACCAAGTCGATTGAAGTTTCCATCGGGCCGATTCCTGAGCAATCAAAGCGTCTGCGAAGAAGACCATGCCTTCGTCTCGTATCAGCATGACTTGACGTTGGATTTTGCACTCTTCCCCGATTGTGCATTCGAGTTCCAAGTAATCGACATCGTCATCGGAGAACCAGCAAAGCTCTTGCCACGCGTGATCGATCAATTGAGGAACGCCGTCCTTTTCCACAACGACATCCCAATCCCCCGAGAAGATTCGAGCGCCGTTTTCGCCCAGAAGATCGAGCCAGATCACATCGCTCGAGAAATCGACTGCAAGCCGACATCCTGGATCTCTCCAGGAACGCCGCATGGTAGCGATCGAGCTCGCCTCCCAATAATGGCTGAACTTGGGCATCGACGCATCCAATGATTTGTCTTTCCGCAAGCGAGCTGGTTTGAGCTGGAGGGCTTTCCCAACCGTGTCTGGGAGGGCGCAAGCCATTGTATTAGCGAGCTTAGTATTGCGATCCGAGAGTTCGTACAGGGCGAGCCAAAACTCCGAATCCAGGTTCGTATCGGCTTCATCAAAGAGAAGCTGCCGACCGTCGGTATCTGTGAGACCGAGCGCATAAGTTGCGAGTTTGGTGATGGCTTTGCGTTGGGGTGGATACCACTTCCTGGCTCCAACCGAATCGGCGGCCCAACGGCTGCGGACAATCGAAGCGAGAGTTGCTCGCAGATCTTGCCCTCCCAAACGCATCAACGGCGCAGGTTCTTCGGCTGATTCCTCGAGGAGCTGCGCGATACGATTCAATGCATCGCTAACGATTCGATCCTTGCCACCAAGGTGCGACAATTGCTTTGCGAGCCCTAGTGGAATTTCGCAAGCCCACAGAATCCAGGGAAAGAGACCTTCTTCCGGGCCAGCTTCCCACCCGCGATTGACTTGCGTCATGATCGACTGCAGGACTTCGAGCCAAAGAGCAGGACTGATCTCGCGACCGACGTGAGGGAGGGCATGGATCCAGCCCGCGCACGTCAGTGCCACATATGGGTCGTACCCGGCGCGAGGCAATTGCTGGGTGATCCAAGTTCCGATCTTCTTCGCGTGAGCGATCTGATTCGGAGCGAGAGAAGGTGTCGATGCTTTGCGACTGGATCTCGATGCGGCGCCACCGAAGGAATGGACTAAATCCTGCAGCATCGCCAGACCAGTGTCCGACTCTGTTTCCCAAACCCCGGTTCCCCACGCGATCGAGCGAACATAGGATTCGATCGATGCCGAGTCATCGGTCCGCTTTGCCTTTTTGGTGTTGTCGATTGGCAACGAAGCTTGGAGGAGTGCGACGTTGTCTTCGCAAAGCTGTTTGAGCCAAGCTCCCGCGGAGATTTCGTTCTCCGTCACCTCTTGCCGTTGAAGCTGTTTCGCGCGGTGTTTGGGTTTTACCCAGTCCATAGGTGTCTCGTCCAGATTCGAGATTGATGATAAGATGTCGAAGGCCAATTGTTGTTGCCGGATTTCAAGTTGCAAGCGCCGAGTTGATGATTCTTGGCCCCACGTCGGTTTTCATCAAAATTCGACCTTGGGGTATAGACACGCCAAAAAGTTTCGTTCCAGACAACGCAAGGACACAAGCGGGATGATATCACCTTTTCGATCAGCGTTGTGGGTTGCTATGGCCACTCTCCTCTTTTCCGCTCGCTTGTTCGCGCAGCAGCCCGATCAAGAGCGATGGATGAGCAAGGAAGAGTTGAAGGAAAGTGTAACCAAAGCGTTCGCTCCCCCGCTGGATTGCAAGTCGCTCCATCCTAGCGATCGCGTATGGATCGATCGAAACGAGCAGGTTGTTGTGCTCGACGGATACATTGCCCAGCGTGAGGCACCGCTCGAAATGTTCGCCTGCCCCGCGGGTACGAAGGAACACGAGTCGGTCGTCGCTGTGTTCGCGCGATCGCAACTGGTGCATGCGGCCCTTCTCGCGATCGGTGCCAAGCCGGGTTCACCAGCGAAATTCGAGCCATTCAAACCTGCGCACGGCTCCACGATTCGCATCTATGTGCTTTGGTTTGATGACAAAGAGGAAGCCAAAGCGACCATCGCTCAGAAGTGGGTTCGGCACATGGGTACGAAGAACCAGCTCAAATGGGATTGGGTTTTCGCCGGTAGCAAAGAGTACGTTGACGAACTTACCAAAGAACGCCGCTACATGGCTGACAGCGGGGAGTTGGTTTGTGTTGCGAACTTCGGAACCTCGACGATGGACTTGGTAGTTCGGAGCGAACAAGCGAATTCGAACCTTGCATTCGATGCTTACACCGATCGCATCCCCAAGCGGAACACACCGATTCGATTGGTATTGAAGCTATCCGACGAAATCGCATTTGGTTCCGAACCCGAACATGAAACGGCGAAACCGGAGTACATCGACAAGCCAATTCCTGATGCCGTGTCACGCTTGCTAGCACCGGCAAAGAAGTAGTGGCTGTTCCCTTTTTCCTTTTCGCACGTCGACGTCCATTGCGACGTCCATTCCGACATACTATCGACTCTCTCCAATTAGATTTGAATCCATGGGTTTTGGCTCACGACTGACTTCCGCCGTTCTCACGAAAAAGAATCCCGTCTGCGTCGGATTGGACCCTAGGTGGCAGCAGTTGCCCGGTGTACTGCGGGTCGATCCGAGGGCCCGAGGATGGCAAGCTACCGCAGATGCGTATCGAACATTTTGTTACTCGATCATCGATGTCGTTGCGCCACTGGTACCCATCGTAAAGCCCCAGAGCGCATTTTTTGAAGAGCTGGGCCCTTCAGGTGTGAGCGTCTTGGAGCAAGTAGTCCGTTACGCCACTTCGAAGGGGCTGCTGGTCATCTTGGATGGAAAGAGAAACGATATCGGTTCGACCGCCACCGCGTATGCGAAGGCGTACTTGGGAACAGATAGTCCGTTCGGAGCGGATTCTCTCACCGTCAGTCCGTTTCTGGGCAAAGACTCGCTGGATCCCTTTGTTGATCGCTGTATCGAAGCGGATGCAGGAATATTCGTTCTGGTAAAGACGTCCAACCCAGGAAGCGGTTTCATGCAAGATCTATCGCTTGATGGGGCGACGATTTCCGATCGAGTCGCGGACTACGTTCAGGAACAAGCAATGAAGACGGCAGATTCGCCGAACGGGTATGGTTCGGTTGGATGTGTGGTGGGTGCTACGTATCCCGAGCAGTTGATCGCGATGCGGCAGCGAATGCCAAACGCTTGGATTCTCATCCCAGGTTACGGCGCACAGGGCGGATCGGCCGAGGACGTCCGGCACGGATTGGATTCGCGAGGGCTCGGCGCGGTGGTCAACAGTTCGAGAGGCATCATCTTCGCGCACGAAAAACCACAGTACGCTTCGGTAGGCGATTGGACGCAAGCCGTCGAGGCCGCCACGCGGGAAATGATTGAACAGTTGCGATAGCGGCCGACGGAACCGTTTGTTTGGAGATGCTATTTCTGGACGATTATCTCGACGGCTTGACCGGGAACGAGGGAGCTAGCGCGGGCCAGCACGACCATTTCGCTCCCATCGAGCCCAGATGCCACCTGCACGTCATTACCAACTCGCAGTCCTAATTCGACTTTTCGATGTTCGATTTTCCCGTTGACCACAACGCAGCAAACGGTCGCGGCCCCATCCTTCACGATCGCCGCGACAGGGAGAGTGAAAACATCCGCGCGTTCTTCTAGTAGGATCTTGACCGTGACGAAGGCTCCTGGGAGCCATTTCAAATCGGGATTGTCTAGATCGATTTCCGCAGCGAGGGTCCGGCTCTGCGCGTCGAGTTGCAGACTGGTCCTGGTCACTCTCGCCTCTTTTGCTCCGCCCGCGACGGCCTGACCTAAGATGGTCACACTATCCCCCTTGGTCGGATCCTCAAAACCGGCGTCGACCCACGCGGCTTCTTGCTCAGGAACATTGACGAAGACACGTACTCGGCTCACATTCGCAACCGTCATCAATGGCTGCGCATTGTTGGAGCCGGCTGGTTGCACATAATGTCCTGGATCGACTTTGCGTCCGATCACAAACCCGTCTAGCGGACTGATGAGTTCGGTGTATGTCATCATCGTTTCGGCTTGCTGGATCTCCGCCTCGGCAACGTTCCGTTTCGCTTTGGCCGCTTCGACATCTGCGGCTGCAGTCCCAACCTTGGCGATTGCTTCCTGCTCCAATGCCCGCGCCGATTCGATCGCCGCAAGGGTCTCGAGTTTGGACGCTTTGGAGGCCTCGAACTGACTCAACGTCTCATCTGCGAGTTTTGACGTAACAGACCCTTTGTTCACCAATTGTTGAATGCGTTCGCTTTCGGACTCCCATCGTGCGAACTCCGCTTCATTGCGAGACAAGCTCGCTTGGGCCTGCGCGACCATCGCTTTGGCGGAGTTTACTGCAGCTTGAGCGGCCGCGAACGCAGCTTCTGCTTGCTTGATTTGCGCCTCCGCTTGAGCGAGCAAGCCCTTCTTTTGATTGACTTGATCCTGATATTCAGGGGCATGAATACGAAGGAGCACGTCTCCCTTTTTTACAGGGTCGCCGATATCGAAATGAACGGTCGAGACATACCCGGAGATCTTTGAGAGGACGGGAACCGACTCAAAAGCGTCGACGCGTCCAGGCTGTTCCGTGAAGAGCTGCAAGGTCTTTTTAACGGGTTTGCCAGCGGAGACACGATCGATTGCCGACTGACTCGCGCTGGGCGCGTCCCCAGCCGCATCGCGGCCTTTGGGGGCACTGCATCCCGCAAGGGTCGCGCACAAGGTGAGTGTCGCCCAACTCCATCGTCTAGGGAGAGGATTCAAATTAGACGGCATAGTATCGACTCTCAGGATCATCGGGGTCCATGGACGCAGACTTCAGACTCGCCTTAGACTGCAACAACGTGAAGAACAAGGGTAATAGGAAGAGCGTGGAAAAGGTTGCGGCGATCAGGCCTCCCACGACCGCTCGTCCGAGCGGGGCGTTTTGCTGCCCCGCCTCGCCGAGAGCGAGCGCCATGGGGAGCATGCCAGCGATCATCGCGAAACTAGTCATCAAAATCGCCCGCAGGCGACTCCCAGCGCTCGTTACGGCAGCGCGCGAAATATTACGAAATTCGGTCCGTCGCTTTTCCGCGAAGGTCACCAAAAGGATCGCGTTGGCCATCGCGACTCCCACTGCCATGATCGCTCCAATAAACGATTGGACATTGATCGTCGTCCGAGTGACGTACAACATCAGAACCACCCCTGCAACCACGGCAGGGATGGTCGAGATCGTGACCAATGCCAATCGGATAGACTGAAAATTCGCAGTGAGCAGAAGGAATACCGCGATGATTGCCAGCAGCAATCCGATCGAAAGCCCCGCCTCCATCTCCTGCATCGGTGGGATTTGACCACGTATTTCTACCGTACTGCCCGTCGGCGGCGTCCCAGCGCGTCGGATCGCATCGGAAACCTGCGAAGAAACCGAACCAAGGTCTGCACCGGAGATGTTCGCGGTGAGTGAGACTTGACGTTTCATGTTGTAGCGATCGTATTGCCCGGGCATGGTGCCCGGTTCGATCGACGCCACATCTCGAATCAGGACTTGGCTAGAGTCCGTCTTTCGGAGCGGGATACGTCCCAACTGCTCCACGGACCCAATCGTCTCGACTTCGTACGGAGACCGCACAACAGGGCGCGGTATTTCCACTTGGACTTGGTATGCGACGCCGCTCTTCGGTTCGGCCCAATAGTTTGGAACGACGAAGCGGCTTGAAGAGGTCGCAGTCACGAGGGCGCGCGAGACATCGACGGGTGTGAGACCGGCCATGCCTGCCTTCTCTCGGTCCACATTGACTTGAACGGTCGGATAGTCCATCGACTGTCCCGTTTGGATATCGCGTAGCGACGGAATAGTAGCCAGTTCCGTTTTGATTTTATCAGCGAAGATTCGATTCTTGGCAAAGTCCGCACCACTCACCACGACTTCGATGGGTGTGGGAGAGCCAAAGCTCATGACTTCATTGACGATATCGGATGGTTCGAATGAGAATCGCACGTCGGGCATTTCCTTGGCCAGCCGATTTCGGACTCGTTCCTTGAGAATCTCATCTGGAAGATGCATCGCATCGTTGAGGTCAATGTACAGGATTGCTTCCTCTGGACCACGGGACCATTGATACACCGCGTTGACTGGGAAGTTGGAATGGATCATTCCAACGTAACCGAGCGTGAGTTCGATATTGTCCCGTCCAAGTTCATCACCGATGACCGAGAGTGCTTGTTTGGCGAGCGACTCCGATTTTTCGATATGGGTGCCATCGGGAGCTCGCATACGCAATCGAAACTGTCCTGCATCCACCACAGGAAACACGCCTCGTCCCAGCGACGGGGTGATCCACGCCACGGCTCCAAAACAGAGGATCAAGTAGACGGGGACGATAACCCAGTGTAGTTGAACCCAACTGCCGAGAGTCCCTTCGTAGGCGTGACGCATGCGATCAAACCAGGACAGGGTCGCCTTTGTCGGGTGTTCACCTGCACCAGGATGATGGGTTTTGAGAAGCCATACCGCCATCACCGGTACGAAGGTACTAGAGAGGAAATAGGATGCGATCATGGAGAAGCCGACCGCGAGCGAGAGGGGGACGAACAAGGCTCTGGCGGCCCCCTGCATGAAGAATGACGAGACAAAGACAGCGAGGATACAGAGCATTGCCAAAAGTCGTGGACGGATCGTTTCCAGCGAACCGTCCCGAACGGCTCGTGCTAACGGAACACCTCGTTGCAGGTGAGAGTGGATGTTTTCGATCGACACTGTCGCTTCATCGACGAGAATCCCAATCGCCAACGCCAAACCTCCGAGAGTCATCAGATTGATGGTTTGACCTGAAATCCACAATGCGAGTACAGCCGCGAAGAGGGAGAGAGGGATGTTGAGGACAACGATCAGCGAGCTGCGCCAATCTCTTAAAAACAGGAGTATCATCAATCCCACCAAGAACGCTCCAAGTAGGCCTTCGCTGACCACCCCTCCTACAGCCCGCGTGACGTATGGAGATTGATCGAATTCGAAGCGCACATCGATTCCTTCCCCGTCCGTACCGAGCGCCTCCTTCATTTTTGGAAGCGCGTTCTTGATGTTATTGATCACGCTCAGGGTGGAAGCTTCGGCCCGCTTCGTAGCGAGGATATACACAGCTCGTCTGCCGTTGACCAACGCGTAACCGGCCGGCGCGTCGGCGGAATCTTGGATTGTTCCCACATCGCGAAGGAATACGGGATTCTCACCCATACGAATCGGGATAGTGCCAAGCTGTTGGGGATCTTTCACGACCGAGTTGACGGGAACGATCGGGTAACTATCCCCAATGGGAATGTTCCCCGAAGGACTGAGAGTGTTCCCTTTTGTAAGGGAAACGATGACTTCATCCGGAGACATGCTATAGGACTGCAGTTTCTTCGGATCGACTGTGATGACGATCGATCGAGCGCTGCCACCAAACGGCGGCGGTGCGGATACTCCGGGCAAACTCGAAAACATCGGTCTGACGCGGAAGAG
This sequence comes from Pirellula sp. SH-Sr6A, assembly GCF_001610875.1. Lineage (NCBI taxonomy): Bacteria > Pseudomonadati > Planctomycetota > Planctomycetia > Pirellulales > Pirellulaceae > Pirellula > Pirellula sp. SH-Sr6A. Next base: position 458,371 of record NZ_CP011272.1, read on the forward strand.
CGCGAGGTCTTGAATTTCGGCAATGCTTCGCGTGTCGCTTGAAAGAACCAGATAACCGACGGGTACCGAGCCGGTATCGAATCGCATGACGAAGGGAGAAACCGTCCCCGGCGGCATGAAGGCCTGGGATCGATTGACGTAATTGATCGTTTCCGCCATCGCCTGGGCCATATTGGCCTCAGGATGGAAGTACAGCTTCATCAATGCGGTGCCCTGGACATTCCGCGACTCGACGTGGTGAATACCGCTAATGTACAGAAAATGGTATTCGTAGTAGTTGGTTAAGAAGCCCTCCATCTGCGCTGGATCCATCCCACCGTAGGGCTGGCAAACATAGATCACCGGCAAATTGAGTTTCGGGAAGATGTCGACTTCCATCCCCCGCGGCAAGCCCGATGGGTAGGACCATTTGAACTGTTGAAAAATCGACGGTCCAACGGCCAAGAAGCAACCGAGGGCCAAGCTCAGTACCAGCACCATCACAGTTGCTGGACGGCGCATAGCTGAAAGGATGAGTTGCATTCAAAAGAATTCCGAGTCGACCAACGAAATCAATAAGGGCCCGCAAGGCTTCCGCAGTCGTTCACCTTAAGCCAAGCCGTAGACTTTACCAAATTGTGGTCATCATTTTAGTCCGTGCATTCGATTCCCCCCACATCCTTGAACCTAGAATTCGCCGTTTGTTCCTCACAGACCCTAGCGCAGGATTTATCGGAGGCCGAAACAGATTCCGTACAAGCGATCCAGACGGATGCTGGAATGAGATGAGCTGGAGGGAATTGTCGAAATGAAACGAACTTACTTGACTTGGGCACTCGGGGTATCGGGAGTTCTTACCCTCCCTGGGTGCGCGACAACTCCGGCAAACCACTCCAAAACCTCTCGTCCCGACGTCTCTTCCTTGCCCCTACCTCCCATGCGGGAACCCGTCGCATCGGGTATCGCGGAGGTCAACCATGCACCGCATTCCATTCCAGAAGGCACCATTGCCCTGGCATCCACAACCGGTTTCGTTCGCGAAGCGTCTGCCATCGAAGAAGCACCTACCCTAGCGACCGCAAATGTCACTTCGGAACAAATCGGTGAACCGAATGTGGTACCGATCAATCTTCCCACAGCGCTCGCGATGATCGGGGGGCAACACCCCGTCGTCGGTTTTGCCCGCTGGCGTGTGCAAGAGGCCTATGCACGGCTCGATCGTGCGAAGGTTATGTGGCTGCCCAGTATTCAATCCGGGTTCAACTATCGTCGCCGAGATGGGAATTACCAGGCAGTTGACGGCTCGATCGTCGACGTCAATTTGAATTCGATGAACTATGGCCTTGGGGCGGGTGCTGTCGCAGCGGGCTCTCCAACCCAACCCGGTATCGTGGCCCAATTCCATTTGGCCGATGCATTGTTTTTACCCAAGGCCGCGGAGAAGACCGCTTGGGCGCGTTCCCATGCTGCCCATGCTGCATTGAATCAGCAGTTGCTCCAGGGTGCCATGGCGTACATGGAGTTGCTCGAGGCCTATCAGGACCAAGAGATACTTTCTCAATCCGCCACGCGAACGGAAGACTTGGCAAAGGTAACTCGGGACTATGCCGACGCTGGCGCGGGGCTTCAATCGGATGCCGATCGGACAGCGACCGAGATAGCGCTTTTGCAATCCAGACTGTTGTCGGCGCAAGAACGCCAACTTGTCGCGTCCACCCGCTTGGCTCGGGAGCTGAGCGTCACGATGACGAGCAAGCTACTCCCTCAAGAACCAGTCATCGTTCCACTAGAGTTAGCCCCTCCCTCTTCCGAAGAAGCATCGTTGATTGCGATGGGATTGTCGGTCCGGCCGGAGCTGAAAGAATCCCAGGCGCTCGTCGCCGCAGCATGCGAAGCGTTCAAGAGAGAGAAGTACGCACCATTCGTTCCAAGCGTTCTGCTCGGATTTAGTACGACAAGCTTTGGAGGAGGTCTCGGAAGCAACGCCGAGAACTTTGGTGGTCGATACGACATCGATGCCATGATGGTCTGGGAAACCCGCAACCTGGGATTTGGTGAACGAGGCGCTCGGAACGAACGGAATGCACAGGTACAGCAAGAGACATTCGAGAAACTGCGATGGATGGACCTTGTCGCTCAGCAAGTGGCGGAGGCGAATGTGCAGGTCACGATGCGAAGGCAGCAGATCGCTGTTGCCGAAAAAGCCATCGCGACCGCCAGCGACTCCTATCGCCGCAATATGGATCGCATACGAGATGGACAGGGGCTACCTATTGAGGCTCTGCAATCTATCCAAGCTTTGGAGGCCGCACAACGAGCATACCTCAATGCCATTGCCAACTTCAATCGAGCGCAACTTCAGCTGCAGTGGTCCCTCGGCTGGCCCGTCGACGCTTCCTTCGCGAAATCGGAATGAGGCGTCGTTCCGATACGACCTCACGCGTCCTGAATGTATGACAATGGATCTCCCAACACGTGTGTAGGAGACGCGCAAGCGATTGCGCCGAGGAGCTTATTGGGCCGTGCTCGAGGCTCCGTTGGGGGATGCTCCGATGGGAACGCCGAAGGGAAGTGGCCGAGCGGCGCACAAATATCCCTCAGGGAACAGCCGCTCTTTGAGTTCTCGGAACACCTGAAAGCTATCTGGATAGACCCAGACGGTCACCGTCACATTCTTATCGCTGTGCGAGGCCAGTTCAGCCCTCAAACGTCCCGTTGTTGATAATGCTTCGTCGAGAGATTCCTGCAGGATGTCCGCGGTGGGGACAAGTACAAATTTATCGAGCTCGACCAATCGTCCCATGCGCATGGTGGAGCCATCGCTCATCATTCCCGATTGACTCTTCAGAGAGTACTTCATTGAGAATCCTGAGATCGGTCCCAGCGTGTTGGTGATTTGGCTCTTTTGCGTGTTCCGTTGCACAGCCCCACGGGCTTCGCGTTTGAGCGTTTCGACCAATTCATTCCAGGGAATGACAGTCACCAAGCCCTTGGTCAACATAAGATGGATTTCATGACCAAAAACGGTCTTTGCCATCGGTGTGGGTAGATGTTGCAGGATGGCAGCGGGGCGTTGTTGTTGCACGAGTTCCCCTTCCTGTTTGAGTAGATCCGCCAGTTGCTGCTGCAGCTCGTTCAATTCCAAGCTGGATTCAACATCCTCGCGGTTTTCGTCTTTCAGCTCTCCCAATCGCTTCTCCAAATCCTGCTTCGCGATCGTCACGGAATCGATGAGCATCATGCGTTCCATGCTTCGGTTGGCGAGTTCGATTTCGTATCGCTGCATCTGTTCCACTTGGTCGTCGATGTCCGACTCGATCCGTCTCGAAAGTTCACGAGGCTGCTGGAGAGCTTCGCGTCGCTTATCGATCTCGCTGGCGACAACTTGCTTAGCCGACGTGTAACTTCTCGCCCCCACGATCATCACCAGGATGATGAGGATCCCGATCAAGTTCGCGATCGTATCCATAAAGCAGTCATCGCCGACCAGTTGCTCTTCGCTGTGCTTGCGCCCCATCGTCTCCCTCGCGTTGTCCTCTATTTGGGAATGGTCAGGGGAACGACGCGCAAATCGACGCCGCTTCCTTCGAGCAATCGTTCGAGGCGACCTACGCTGGTTTGCGCGTCGCTAGCCGATTCCACGACCACCATCGGCACCCAGTACCCACCTGGTAGCGAAAGGCCCCACGAGTCGACGCGATCTCGGATCGCTTCCGCCAACTCATCGGACACCTGCTTTGGCCCATTTGCCAATAGGATGATCCGCTCGAATTGGTTTGGATTCTGTTCGGAGCGAATAAGCCACTTGCTGTTGATTGCGACAATTTGAATGGTTCGTGAAACAGGCGTCGCTTTTCCTTCTGCCTTCGCTTGGGCCCAATTCTTTCCGGCCCCCACCGAAATGGGTTTCAAGTCCCCTTCGGGCTTGACGTACTTTTGATTCGACTCGCCTAATTGAATGGAAGCCGAGGGTACAGCGGGCGGCGTCTGCCCCTGTTCCGGATTCACCGCATCGACCGGTTGAGTCATGCTGCCGGTCGTAGGAGCCCCTCCGCCCCCCATGGATGATGTGTTCTGTTGAGAGCTGGAACTGCCGGCAGATTGGTTCGTCACCGCCAAACTGGATGTTGGAGGTGGTGTGTTGGAGGCTTGACCGCCCTCGGACCCTTCCGCAGTACCCGACTGATTGGTTGCCTTGGGATCGCTCTGCCCGTTGGGTGCAACCGATTGTTCAAATGAGGAGCTCGGAATAGACCCACTCTGCATGGCGGCAAGGGCGCCGCTACTCGCGGCCCCAACCGCTGCGTTTGGAAGATGAGCCGATCCCATAGCGGATGGTTGTTGGGCGGTGCTGCTCGATGTGGACGTAGGAGATGATCCATTGACTAAGGGCTGCACCATACTCCAGTTTTGTGCATCTTCGATAGGCCGCAGATTGAGTGAGCTGTTCCCTCCACCGGCTCCCCCGCCTGCCCCCAAACTCACGTCTGATGGTTCTTGATCGAAATCTTGCCAGCTATCCATCGCCATGGCGTATTCTCGCGCGAGTTTAGGATTGGCGGCGAGCAGAGCTTTCTGCCGTTGTTTCGACGATTCGACGACTTGCTCGAGCATCTCCTTCGTACCGGGAACGCTCGGGGGGAACGCCAGTTCCATATCCGCATTGATCAGTTCGTAGCCAAATTGGTCATCCCAACTTTCAATCGCCTTGCGTGCGACCGCGTAGGTCTCCACCCCATCAGGGCGGACCATCAATAGGGGATAGGGTGGCTGAGACGCCAGTCCCTGCGCCCGATCTGACTCTTCATAACGATTACGGAGCATTCGGAGAGCGGATGCGAGCGGGTTGCTCGGCCCTGGTGGGAACATGTCTTTGGGGGCAATCAGGACACCTTCGGGTTGGATGACCACCCCATCAGCCCGGCATTCCAAATAGATCGGCCGTCGCGATGTCCCATTTCGGCCGGAATAGGGGATGATGGCGAAGGCAGGTTTCTTCCTTTTTAACGCCTCCACCTGAGCAGCCAGTTCTGCTTTTTTCGCATCGATTTGCTTCTTCAGAGCATCCGATTGGTTTTGCAGCGCATCGCTTTCACTTTGGACCGTCAACTCGTTCGACTCCAGCCGCCGAAGCTTGCTTCGAATCTCCGCGTACTCTTCCTGGAGGCGGCGCAAATGGTCTTCGATGTACTGCAAGGCTTCGCGGCGCTTCTCGAGTTCCTCTTTGGAGGCTTCTCGCGTCTCCAAGAGCCCTTCGGATACGGACTCGGCTAGGTTTTCCTGACCCTCCATTTCCGCGAACGCCAATTCTGCATCTTTGCGAGCCGAAGCATGCGAGTTGGTGACCGTGATCGACAAGATCAGGACGAGAGCACCAATCAAGCAAAGGAGAACAGCCATGAAAGGAAACAGGGCTGGCGCTAATTGGTCGCCGCGGCGTTTTCGACCGCTCATCCTGCTTTCCTCGGGAAAGGAATGGAAATCGGTGTCTCGTCGGAATGGGCTTGCGATACAGGTGTTGCGGGAGATGCATCTTCTGCACTCGATCGACGACGCACAGGCTGTCGCCCCAGGTAGCCGTATCGTTCCATTTGAGTGCCAAGTACCGCGACCGCTTCGGCGAGACAAACCGCGGCGTCATGAAATCGGTCGACATCGGTAAGGCGTTGCAGCGTTGCTTGAAGAGGTGTTTCCATCGACTTCACCAACTCCGCCTTTTCGATCAATCCACGCAGAAGGTCTGTCTGCTTGCGCATTTCGGATTGTTGCTCGACCATCGATCTAGCTTGGTCCGAGATCGTAACTTGCCACTGCTGGATCCGATGATCGACGAGTGTCGCACCTTCCGCGTGAAGTTTTGCGATCCGTTCTTGGTGTTCTTGAAGCGGGGAGACCAGGCTTTCCATCGCCATGGAAATGGCAGGCAGCAACGATTGCTGGACGGCGTCACTGGTGCCAACGGTCGCCAGCTTCCATCTCTCTTCCGCTTGCTGCAACGCCTCCTGCCAGAGGGCCGACTGCTTCTTAACCAGCTTTTCGACCGATTTCAGCACCGAGGCCGTAACGGCTTCCACGGCCGACTCCACCTTGGTGAAATCGTGATTTTGCGATCGAATCACCAAGGTATTACCGAGCAGATCGTCCGACAGGTTGTTGATGTGCTGGAGAACTTGGAGTTCTTGTTTACCGACCATGTACTGGGCAAAAATGACAACCATCGTGAGCACCAAACCCACGGCAGTTGTATCGAATGCCACGTAAAGACCTTGGGTAATATCGTTCATCGCCTCTTGCGAACCGCTCGCGAGCGCGGAGGCATCCATCTGTCCGAGGGTGGTCGAGAGACCGAGAACGGTTCCCAAAAATCCGAGCATCGGCATCGCCCAAGCCAAGATGCGCAACAATGCGTAGCTATCATGCTGGAGGTCTGCGTCACGTTCCGAAAGCTTTAGTTTCGTCTCGTCGCTTTGCTCCAAGGATTTGCGGAGTAATTGAGTTTGCAGAAAATCGCGTATTCGCTGTCCAAACCAACTGGAATACAAAGAGCGAGATTGCGACTTCCAAGCCGCCTCGAGCCAGAGGAGTTGATCGAGATAGCCCTCGATGTCTTCGTCCGATCTCGCCAACTTCATTTCATCGACCGCGATTGCGTTTTGGCGTTGCAATCGCTGCTGTTTGAAGACCTCTAAGCATTTGTAGGTCAATACGCATGCCGCGATGAAGAACAACTCGACGGTAACGTACGCCACCTCATGGCAGGTAGAGTAGCGCTTTAACAACGCCAGTCGTTCATCACCTATTCGCAATACGCCGTAATACCCCAAACAAATCAAACTCCCGATCACGGTGCACGAGATCATAGGTGCTTGAAACATGGCCACGTTTTGACGTAATCGCTTGAACACGGGAGTCCCTGCCTTCGGGTAGAACGAATCGAAGGATTGCTGTTCCTTCGGAGCCGTCTGGGTCTTGTATCAATCGCCAAGGATCGAGGCAAGCCAAATGTCCGCACCGGGAATGCATGCAATCCCAACTAGCTGTGCGATCATCCGTCTGTTGCATCGGCAGGAGGGCGAAGGGAGGGTTAGCCGAAGCCTGGAAAGTTTGGCAATCTGTAGCGGTCGAATCAGTCGAATGATGCCTCTCCCCTCGATTTCGGTGAGTTGCTCGACTTTTCCATCAAGTCAGGAGCAGGGTAATGCTCGTGCGGCGACTGGTACCAGCCACTCGAATTCTCTATCATGGCAACGCAAAGGGGATAACCGAGATGGTAAACGACGAATCGATGAGCTCGGCGCAAGACCGAAAAGCCGTTTGGAAGCTGGGGGGGTACATTCTCGGGATCGCGTTGGTGAGCACGATTCTGTGCATGATGAATACCGGAATGGTGTTCGCCCTCGCCAAGGGATTGGAAACAAAGCTGCCGGAGTTTCCTGGCTCGAATCAGATCATGCAGTTCATGCTCGCAGTTGTTCCGGTGCTCCTGCTTTTTGCGGAATGGTACGCATGGGACATCCTGACTACCCGCCGATACCGCTAGAGCCTTAAAAAGATCTTGCGTTGGTACATCCATGCGACGATGCACCACAGAACGAGTAGGACCCACCCGCGTTCTAAGGCAGGTTTCCATACCTCCCCGAGAGAATGGAAAAACGAGGCGCCTAGGTGAATCGCTGTTTGCTTTCGGATAAATCCACTGCTCAATTGCCAAAGACAATAGAGCGTCAAGGGATTCATCCCAGCAACGACGAACACAAATGCCCAACGTCTCCATTTCGCAAGATCGATAACCAGGACGAAAAACGAGAGTGCAAGCGCGACCGCTCCAGAGCTGGTAAAAGCGAAGCTAGGGGTCCAAATCCGCTTGACCATCGGGCAGATTCCGAAGTAATCGAGCGCGACGCCCATGACGATGCCGACAACACCAAAGCATGCGATTGCACCTGCCGCACGGCCCACGTTCGCGGGAGGGAGCAACGCTCGACCGCACAGCATCCCGAACGCCATTGTTGCAATGGAAGGAACAAAGTTCAGCGTCTGATACCCACCGCTGCTGAATTCAAAAGGTTTCGCGCGCGGAAACAGGTTCAAAAACCAGCGATCAAACCAAGCTGCGATGTTGGCATTCTTTTCCCAATGCGATTCGAAGCCGGTGAGAAAATTCCAAGTCTCCGGAATACCGACCTTCTCCCATGCAAAATCAGGTGATGGAATTGGGAAGATCGCAAATGCCACCCAAGTCGCTCCGAGAATCCCGAGCGTCATTCCCCAGACCGCGCGATCCGGGGCGAATCCCAGCAGAAACAGGATGGGGTATCCAAGACCGATCTGGGTAAGGACATTCGTAAAGACCCATTCGGTTTGGGAACTCCAGGCCGACGTGAGAAAAATCGCAATCAACACGAGCAACAGCGATCGCCATAGAGCATGGCAAAGGAGCCGGGCAAATCGATCCCCACTCGCTCTCCTCTTCTGAAGAGACCACGGCAACGCAACGCCCACCATGAACATAAAGGCGGGCTGAATGAGATCCCACAGGGTGCAACCTCGCCACGTTGCGTGTTCTGTTTGTCGTCCGACCCATTGCATCCACGAGGATTGCGGAAACGAGGATGCCACGTTCGCCAGGCCCATTCCACCGGACGCCATCATCAGGACGACCATCCCTCGAAACGCATCGAGAGATTGGAGGCGGTGGGTTCTAACCTCAGGTTGGTGATTGGCTAAGCCTTTCGTAATGTCTTCGTTTCTCGCAATGTCGTCGTTTGGCATAGATTCAGTCCTAGTCCGCGAATGATACCACCGAGATTGCAAGGATTGTGCAGGGGAGGGACTCGAATTTGTTTCCAGTTTTCCGGAGGGATTCGGTAATCCACAGGGTTGAAGGTCGGGATGCGTGATATAAGAACGGAAAGCGTAAATCTCTACGCTAAGGCGCCGCCCTTACTCGAACCCTTCCCAAACTTCGAATGAAACGAACGATTGAAGAGCAGATTGGGGAAGAACTAGCGAATCAGAGGGGCGGAAGCCTTAGCATCTTGAACTTTAGCCGACCCTACTGTGACACGTCGGACTCCAAGGTTCAGCACACAGGCTCCGTCGCGGATTTTTTGATGGTTCCCAAAAATCAATCGGGAGCCTGGGTCATCGAAATCTCCCACCAAGAGTCCCCCAGCCAAGTTGCAGTACGATGGAACGACGAGACGCAGGAGTGGGAGAATTTGGGTTCCGTTCGCTATTCTTCTATCTGATGACGGAAATGGATTTCCTGGAGGGAGACACAGACTTTCTCTACATGAACACATTGTGATGGAACCCTACTGAGTCATTCCGATTATAATTCGGGTCTCCGTTTCATCATCTTCGTTCGTGATTGCGTGAGTTGCCCGACCCATGATACCGGTATCTACCGATGCACCCATCTATCATTACCCGATTGGAACCGTTGGATTAATCGCTGCGAATCTCGGGTGCTTCTTATTGTTCTGCAATCTACCTTCCATGGGTGCAATGGACTCTCCAGAGGCCTTCGAAGAGTCATTCTATTGGGTCGATAGGCTCGCGCTGGAATTCGGAGCGTTCCAACCTTGGCAATGGTTTACATGCAATTTCCTTCATGCTGACTGGATTCACTTGATCGGCAACATGATCTTCCTTTGGTCATTCGGCTTGATCGTCGAGGGGAAGATTGGTCTTGTCCGATTTCTGAGTCTCTATGCGATCGTCGGCACGGTTTTCGGGATGGTCGCGCAGTTGAGTTCGATTGTCTTTGCGTGGGAGGGAATTTCGTTGGGAGCATCCGGCGTCATCTTCGGGCTCTTGGCTTTTTGTATTGCATGGGCTCCTGCGAACGAATTCGAAGTCATTTGGCTGCTAGGGAGAGCGGGAGGGACCCTGGAGATTTCGATTCTGGTATTCGGCGCACTCTTCGTCGCGAAGGAAGCTCTCTTTTTTGGTCTCGGCGGCTTTCAAGTAAGTTCGGAGTTGTTCCACATCGTAGGATTCATCGTCGCTTTACCCTTCGCTCTCTGGATGGTAAGAGCGGGGCAAGTGGATTGCGAGGGATGGGATATCTTCTCCTATCTTTCCGGCGCCACAGGTGCGAATTCTAGGATTGCTAAGAATCGAGTCGCCATGGAAATGGCTCGCGAGCGTGCCGCCAGTGCTAAACAATCCAATTCCGATCGAATTGCTACCCAAAAGGCATTGCAAAATGGTTTGCCACCCGAGAAGCGGGCAGTTCAATTTCGTGACCAAGTTCGAGCTGCGATCGACTCGGGCTCCTATGAGCTCGCGGCGAAACTCCAGGAGAAGATAACCCTGTCCAATCCCGGAATCACTTGGAATCAAGAAGACCTGTATGCGACTATCCACGGGCTACTGAAGGAACGCAAGTACGAGGCTGTGGCGCCGCTAATGTCACTGCATATCGACTCGTTCGAGACACATCGAACGGCCATGCAGAAGCTGCTCATCAAGATGTGGCTCAAGGAGCAACGGCCTCGCCACGCTTTGCGTTTCATGCGAGGAATAGATCGAAGCCAATTAAGTTCTAAAGAATTGGATGAAATACGCCAGCTCGCGAACCACGCTCAGAAATTGATCGACGCCGGCGTGGTCGAATTTTCCAACTAGATACTTTCCAAATAATTGCGAGACTATGGTGCAGCTCCTTGTTCCGCATTGGACCGAGTGCCCTAGCCCATGCCTGCAGTCGAAGCAATTTCGACTGCAGGACTATCCGATGGCCGATCCCGCGGACGCCACCCGTAACTGGCCGCACCCATTCGCTAGTTGGAGGCTACTTTCTTTGCCGCTTGCCGAAGCGACGGATCCAAATCGAAGCGATCCAGGTGCATCACTTTGTTCCAAGCCGCAACGAAATCCTTCACGAATTTTTCTTTTCCGTCGCCGCTCGCATACACTTCCGAAATGGCCCTCAACTGGGAATTCGAACCGAAGACCAAATCGACACGCGTACCAGTCCACTTGACCTTGCCTGACTTTCGGTCTTTCCCTTCGAACACCTCTTCCGAATCGCCTGACTTCTTCCACTCGGTTTCTTGATCCAGCAGGTGGACGAAAAAGTCATTGGTCAAAGTCTCCGGCTTTTCGGTGAATACACCGAGCTTGGTATTCCCCGTGTTCGCTCCGAGCACTCGGAGCCCTCCGACCAAAGCTGTCATCTCGGGGGCAGACAACGTCAGCATATGAGCCCGATCCACCAAGTATTGCTCGGCAGGTCGCTTGTGCTTGGGGTGCTTGTAATTTCGGAAGCCATCGACGGTTGGCTCGAGGGGCTTGAAGGAGGCAGTATCGGTCAACTCCTGCGTGGTATCTGCGCGACCAGGCTCGAAGGGAACTTGGACAGGCGTTCCCGCTCTCTTGGCAGCTTCCTCCACTCCAGCACATCCTGCGAGGACAATCAAATCCGCCATGGATATCTTCTTTCCACCTCGCTGAGCTCCGTTGAATTCTTTCTGAATCTTTTCGAGAACAGTCAGAGTTGTCTTCAATTCGGCAGGCTCGTTGACTGCCCAGTCCTTTTGAGGTTGCAGACGAATACGACCACCGTTGGCTCCGCCCCGTTTGTCGGTCCCTCGGAAAGTGGATGCGGAAGCCCACGCAGTCGCGACCAACTGCGAGATGGGTAAACCGGACTTCACGATTTGAGACTTGAGCGATGCAATGTCTTGCTCGCCGACCAGTTCATGATCGACGGCGGGAATGGGATCTTGCCAAATTTGAGGTTCGGGAACTTCGGGTCCCAGGCATCGAGCGACGGGCCCCATATCGCGATGTGTCAGCTTGTACCAAGCTTTCGCGAAGGCCAACTCAAACTCCTTCGGGTTGTCATGAAACCGTTTCGAGATTTTCGCATAGATGGGATCCATGCGGAGTGCTAGGTCGGTCGTGAACATGATCGGTGCGTGCGACTTCTTCGGGTCATGCGCATCGGGAACCGTTCCCTTCCCCGCATCCCCTTTGGGTTTCCACTGCGCTGCGCCGGCGGGACTCTTGGTCAGTTCCCATTCGTATCCGAACAGGTTTTCGAAATATCCGTTGGACCATTCGGTAGGGGTAGTGGTCCACGCGCCCTCGAGACCACTGGTAATCGTGTCACCCGCGTTCCCTTTCCCCAGCTTGTTCTTCCAGCCGAGTCCCTGCTCCTCAATGGAAGCCCCTTCTGGCTCGGGGCCGACATTTCCCTCTGGCGACGCGGCACCGTGTGCCTTGCCAAACGTGTGACCTCCTGCGATGAGAGCGACCGTTTCTTCATCATTCATGGCCATGCGGGCAAATGTCTCTCGAATGTCGCGGGCTGCCGCGATTGGATCGGGCTTTCCATTAGGGCCTTCTGGATTGACGTAGATGAGTCCCATTTGCACCGCAGCCAAGGGATTCTCCAGGTCGCGATCTCCGGTGTAACGTTTGTCACCGAGCCATTCGCTTTCCGGGCCCCAGTAAATGTCTTCTTGGGGTTCCCACACGTCGGCTCGTCCACCTGCGAATCCGAAGGTTTTGAAGCCCATCGATTCCAGTGCGACGTTGCCGGTCAAGACCATAAGATCCGCCCAGGAGATCCGCTTCCCATATTTCTGCTTGATCGGCCAGAGCAACCTGCGTGCCTTGTCCAAGTTCGCGTTGTCAGGCCAACTATTGAGCGGAGCAAATCGCTGGGTTCCGTATCCTGCCCCGCCTCGGCCATCTTGAACGCGGTAGGTACCGGCGCTGTGCCAAGCCATTCGGATAAACAACGGTCCATAATGCCCGTAATCGGCGGGCCACCAATCCTGTGATTGCGTCATCAGTGCCGCGATATCCTTCTTCACCGCAGCGAGATCAAGCTTCTTAAACTCCTCGGCGTAATTAAAGCTTTCTCCCATGGGGTTCCCCATCGGGGAATTCTGATGCAAGATTTTTAGGTTGAGTTGATCGGGCCACCAATCACCATTGCTCATCGAACCGACGGTGCCTTCGATACCGGAATCGTCCTGCTGAACGGATTTCGCCAAGGCAGCAAAGGACTGGAATGCGCCGGTCACCGGGCACTTCCCACCGGCTGCGCCATGACCTGCTCCATGCCCCACACCGGGCCCTCCAACGTGCGGGGCCGCCGCCGCAGGTACCGGACTATCATGGGATTGAGCCAGGATTACCGTGCCGGATAAACTCGCCGAACCGATCGCCAGCGTTCCCCAGAGCAGGGATCGCAAGACGCTCAAACGGCGGCGACGCACTCGTGGAGTGGAGAGTTTCTTCCCACTTTTCATTCGTAAATTCGCGGTGAAGCTGCGCATGGAAATCCTCTATTTCTGAGTCGGATTGGAAGGAAAACATCACTGAGTCGATTGTAACGCGACAATGCACGATAGACCTGTTTCCTGCGAGAGTCCAATGACGAACGTGCATGCGACGGATTCGTTTTCCGAATGCCAGGACGACGGCAGGAAGCTGGTTATTGTTTCTTTTCGTCAACACCCTCGTCGTCTGGAGTTTCAACCTCCGTGGCCAGAATATTTTCTCCCCCCTCCGGTTTTCTCGCGTTACGGGCCTGCTCTTTGATCTCTTCCGCTTCGCTCACCAATCCCGCTTCCGCCTCCGTTGCGGCCTCTCGCCGTTCATCGTCGCTATTCGCAGTCGGTGCAACAATTGGTTTTGCGGACGCGGTGGACGAACCATCGTAGAGCATGGTGGCCGCTTTGGTTTCATGGGCAACGGCCGGTTGAGGATCCAGGATCCTAATGGGAATCTCACGCGGGAAGATCACTTCACGCGCGCCATCCGGAATCGAGACCCCCTCGTCTTGAATGGCCTGTTTAATCAACCGCAAGAGAGAAGAACGAACGCGAAGGCCGCTGTGCTTGGACGTATCGATCCACGCGTAGCAGCGAAGATTGACGGAGGACGTGCCGAACGTATCGGCCAAGACCATGGGCTCGGGATTGTCCAAGACCGCTTCGTGCTCCTGCAGTACCTTCAAGATGACTTGCTGGACATTGCTGATGGAATCGTCGTACCCAATGCCGATGTCGATCTGCAGCCGAACATTCGGATTGGACGTTAAATTGCGAATGATGCTCTTATAAACAATGGAGTTCGGAATCTGCAAATGATTGCCTTCCAATGTCATCATCAAGGTACCGCGCATGGTGACGCTCTGAACGAACCCCATATTCGCACCGACTTCGATGAGATCACCAAGTGAGAACGGGCGCTGCACGCTGATGAGGACACTGGCGAGAAAGTTCTCTGCAATGTCGCGAAATGCGATACCGATGATAAGCCCTATCAATCCGGTACCACCCAACAAGGTTGCTGCGATTTGAGTCAATCCCGATATGCGCAGTGAAACATACAATCCGATAACGAAGACCAGTAAAGTTATCCCCCTGGCAGCGACCTCAGCCAGCAGCGGACTCCTGAGCTTGGAGTCAAAGGTGAATCTCGCCAGACGGTGAGAGATTCCAGCTAACAACCATGTCAGCAGAATCAAGCCGAGAGCAAGGAGCATTAAGGGGACGGAACGGATAAGATTGCGTCCCAAATCCTCGGCTTCTCGCCATGCGGGCCGAAGGTCCCATAGCGGAGACGCTTGAACACTCATTCGATTGACGACTGCGACGACATCCTGGGTTTTCTGCGCGAGCTCCGAAGCCCAGTTTTTGTGCTCTTCGCGCCTCGCCATCCCAGCAAGAAACACGACTCCCTCGTCGACACGAACATCCGGCTCGGTGAACCATTCGGTGGCAGTGAGGATCCGAAGCAACCGTCGCTCGATCTGACGGTCCTCTGCAATCGGTTCCACTTCCACCTTGACCGGTGCAGCCAGCTTCTCCTCTCCCTTGTCTTCCGGCTTTGCCGGTGCCGATTCTTCCACTGCAGGCGGATCCTGCGCTGCGAGTCGCAAACTCCACCCCTCTCGATGCACCGCCAACCCAAAAAGCATAACAACAAACAATGCTTGGCAAAAATTCCCGACCAGCCCTCGATGATGTCGCACTCCGACTACCTCTTTTCCATTCAAGCCTCCGCGAAGGGCGGATGACGCACCATGAAACAATCTGGTTTATCAGGAACCAATCGGGTCGCTGACCGAACAACACTGCCGTAATGTCCCAATCGGATGGAGGAAGATTCTTTCCATCGCTTCCCCCAGCGGGGGCGGCGGTACGAATCAATCGAAACGACGGCGAGCAAACGTAAAAGCAACTAACGTTCCTGGAGTCAGGAAAATGATTTTGCAAAATCTCTTTGTGCTTTAAAACGCTAGAAGAATCGCGATTTCTAATCGATAACAGCGAGAGCGATGAGCTCGGGGTTGAGCTCTGGACCAGCGGGATGAGAGGGATTAACCGCGGAGATTGCGGAGAAACGCGGAGGGAAAATGATGAGGAAAAGGAGGCACCTTCAAGCAAAAGAAGTCGGGACTGATTACGGAGTTACCGGATTCTTCCACCAAAGGGGCGAGAAACCCCATCGAAGCATGACATATTGCTGCACCGAGCAAAGCATGGCTCGTAATAACGATCCTCGATGTGAGTCGAATGAAGGATTCGGATATGGCAGGGGAGCCGGTTAGGCAACCGGGCATCGACCTTGCTCGACACGATAGCAGGAGTGTCGCTAAGGTCGGCTAATCGGTGAACGCGGTGCGAATTCGCGAAGATCGACATAGCCATCTTGATTGGCGTCTCGTTGGCTAAACCACCGTGCTGCTTCCTCGGGATTGCGATTCACACGGAATTCAACGGGCGAGAGTTTTCCATCTTCGTCCCGATCCAACGCGTGAAAACGAGTCACGCGAGCCGGATCGACCTCCGAGCCTTGCGCTCGCCCCGATGGCTGCTTCGTTCGACGTGTGGCTTCGGAATAAGGCTCTGGTAGCGGCAAGTAGTCGAAGTCGAGAATCATCTTTTCGGTGAGCGCTCGGCGGAGTTGGTCTTCCAACTCGGCAAATTCAGGCTTCCCAGCGAGATTGTGGAGTTCAGAGGAATCGGACTCCAAGTCATAAAGTTCATAAACAGGGCGAGGGACTGTGAAGTAGGCCGCTTTCCACTGATCCGCCAAAGTCCCTTCCTCATTCTGTTTTTTCATTGCGGTCCAAGCTGGTCCCGATGCCGAATCGACCGGGGAATAGGGTAACCAAGGGGTGCAGTTGTAAATGAACTTGAACCGATCGCTTCGCACCGCTCGTCCCAAGTCGTAACCACTGGAAGACATATTCACAGAGACGGAAGCAGAACCGTGCGGTCCACGTTCGATATACACATAAGGCCGCGACTGATAATCGGCTCCCGTGACGAGCGACCAAAAGCTGACACCCGTCATCGATTTCGGAATGGAGAGCCCCGCAGCCTCCAGCAAAGTAGGGGCAACATCCTCACCGCTGAGCAGATTCCTGGACTCCGTCGATTTCGCGATTCCAGGCCCATGGATGATGCAGGGGACATTGGATCCCGGATCGTACAGGGAACCTTTGCCGTGGGGTAGAGCAGCACCGTTATCACCCAGGAACACGACGATGGTGTTATCGAGCAACTCCCGATTTTCCATGACCGCCAATACTTTGCCAACCGTATCGTCCAATCGATTCACCTCCGCGCAGTAATCAGCAAACTGCTCGCGCATCTCGGGAATGTCCGGCCAGTGCGCCGGCAGACTCAAGTCCTTTGGATCGGGTCGCCACGACTGGGGAGCATCCCACACGTGATGCGGATCGCTGAAATTGGCCCATAGAAAAAATGGTTGGTCTTCAGGACGGCCATCGAGAAACTCTTCAACGACTCCAGGAACCGCTTCATCGCGACAGCCTTGAAGGAACTGAACTCGATTTTCGAATGTTCTCAAATTGTTTTCGCGCAGAATCGTATCCGCGACATCGTTTCCTCGGCCTACCGACCCATCGAGATGATAGGACCTGCCACAGATCCCCGTGTAGTATCCCCCTTGCTCGCGCAGGATTTCCGGCAAGGTGATTTGATCGGCAGGTAAAGGTGACGAGAAGCGTGTCATGCGGGCTGCCACCGGCGACTTGCCCGTCATGAGAGCCGCCCGCGATGGAACGCATTGAGGACATGCGGTAAAGAATCGGTGCGATGCAAATCCCTCTTTTGCAAGGCGATCGATATTAGGCGTCTTCACATTGTGATCACCATAACAGCTCAGATAGGGATAGCTGTGATCGTCGCTTAGGAGCAGCAAAATGTTTGGGCGCTTTCCATCGGCCCCATCCGGCGTACTCCCGATGGCAACAGGGAGTATCGCGACATAAAGCAGAGCGCAGGTCACTGACAAGACGGCTGGGAACAGAAAGCTTCGCACAGGAAAACGTCCTTTCAAGGAGAGGGACCAGTCAAGTGACCGAAGGTTGGCAAATCAAAGAGCGGCAACCGATTGTTTCATTTTCGCCAAACCGGTTTTCGCGACCAACAAGGGATCTTGGGACCAGTAAGCGCGGTTGAAAAGCTCCAAGGACAGGACTCCTTCAAAGCCACTGCTAATCAACGTTTGGAGTGCGTCGGCAATCGGAGCCGTTCCATCTCCTGGATAAACTCGATCCGCATCATTGATCGATTCGCGAGGAAGATTGGGGTAATCGTTCATGTGCAAGACATGGACTTTTTTTCCAGCCAGGAATTTCAAATCCTCGAACCGCGATCCTCCTTTATAGAGGTGATAGATATCGGGCAGGATACATGCGTCTGGGTGCTGGGCTTGAGCCGCAACGTAAAGGACTTCGGACAAGCGGGACAAGTTTTTCGAAAATCCCCAAACTTCGAGTTGCGCCAAACAGCCTACTTGCGAGCCGACTTCGAGGAGGGCTCGATATCGGTCTGCTGCCAGATCGAGATCCAGTCGATCGCCATTGGTGGCGCCTGCTGGTGGAGCGGCGATGCGTTTTCCACCCAAATCGAGGACCGTCTGCATTTCCCGTTTCGCTTGTTCCAAGCCCTGTTTGCGTTTTGCCTCGTCGTCCACGATCCAATTTGCAAACGCGATAGCGCTCTCGACTCGCAACCCTGCATCGTCGATTCGTTTTCGCAAATCGGTTACCTTGCCGCCCCCTTGAACGAACTTGTCTACATCGCGAAGCCAAATCTCGATGCCATCATAGCCTGCCGATTGCACGATCTCGATTTGCTTCTCGATCGGAACGATTTCGCCGTGGATGGTGCTGGTGTTGAGACAGTAGCGGAAGCTTGGCATGGTCTTGACGATTGGAGTGGAAGGTTCGGTGGCAATGTTGTTCGCCGGTGAGGAGGCATAGCCTTGGCTTACTAATATCCCTGTCGCTGCAGTCGCGGCAGCGAGACCGCTCGCGAAGGCTCGTCGGTGGATTCGAGTGGTTCTTGGATCGGGCTTCCCGGGGGGATTATTGCGACTCATAAGAGGGATCGTTCCGAGGAAAGAATATGGACCAATAGGAAATTAAGCGTCCCGAGGGTTCAACGCGCAGCAACGGTTTCCCACCCAGAGGGGCAACGATGCGCCCGCCAAGATGATAACGTATTGCCAGTCACCGATCACGAGCAGTGCCGCAGCGAGAAACAGTACGAACAACCCGAAACCGATCACACGAAGGGGCGGGAGCAGCATGCAAAATAGGAAGGCAATTTGAATTTGAATGACACCATGCGTGATCCACTCCGCTACCGTCACGGTTGCCCATGAGGTGGGTATCCAACCTTGAGCGTCGGCCAGAAGCTGCCGGACCGATTCTCCTGTCCACCACCCCTCGTTCCCGAGCATGGTTGTAAGACTGAACAAGAACCAAAACAAAAAATGGACCTGCATCAACCGAAGCCCCAGAGTGGCCAGCTCCCGCTTCCAGAGGGGAACCGTGGATCCATCGGCGCGCGGGCTCTTTGCAAACGGGAAAAGCCCTGTCGATGGAAGAAGCAGGCTGTAAAGCAAAAAGGGGAGAACAAGTGGTTCGCCACGCCCCAGTAAGAGAGGTGCTCGGTGGTGGAACATGGCGAGCAAAAGGAATGCAGTCAACGCACAAAAGCGAGGCGCAATACTAACCGCCAGCAGCCCCGACAGGACAGCACCAACCCAACTGAGGGGCACGAGTAGGTTTGGATATGTGTAAAAAACCGACCATCGGTATTCGGCACCCGTTCCTGCCACGCCTTGTCCGACCAGATAGAGTCCCGAGGAGGGATTGAGCCAGCCATCCGAGCCGAGCCAAGCATTCGCGAATAGGATATGCCCAATAAATGCGACGAGCGATGCAACGCCAAGCCCCATTCGAATCGTCGAAGAACGAACTTCCGCGTCGCCGCGGAACCAAAAGCGATTCCAGTCACCCGCCAGTTTAAGCCATCGATTCATGACTGGGGGCCTCCTGTTTCGATCACGCGTCGCATCGTGCGTTGGGGTTCCAACGCCGGGACAAAACGCAACGGCCCCACATCATCTCGCACAACCGAAGCGCGATAGATCTCTTCATAACCCACTTCGGGATCGGAAATCCGTTCTATTCGAACAAGTTCGAAGCCATTGCCTTGGATCTTCTCTGCGTGCGCGACGATGGAAGCGAGGACTTGCGTAACACTCTCGTCGTCCAAGGAATCGATGGTAGTGACCAAAATGCTGAGCAACTGCCGTTGCTTGAGTCGATCCCACGTCAACGTTCGGGAGTCCAAGTAGATCAGGGCTTTGTTTTCGTACTGCAAGATCAAGCGGCTAGGCAGATCGGCTTGGGGGGCGCGTCCCCAGTCGACTGGAATCATCTCCGTTCCGAGCCCGAGCCCAAACAAATAGGGATGGAAAGTGGTAATCCAGCGATCTTGGGTCGCCGATCGTCTCCAATTCGAGGAGTAAACGGTCCAGAGAAGGAGGAAATGGAATACCACGCAAACCGAAATGATCCTCTTCAACGAAGCAGGCAATACGGTGCGATTGGGAAGGTTCGAATCTGGGTCGCGCACAGGGAGAAGTGGGATTGGAGAAACGGCGGTGGGAGGTTCGTTGAGGGGCGTTCCAGGAGAGTTTAATCATCTTCCTGGATGCGGGAAGGAAGAACTCCGAAGAACTATTCTCGAGCTGTTCCATAAAAAAAGGCCGGGGTGGATACACCTCGGCCTTTTTTTCTTTGGGTTGGTGGTATCTGGAAAAACCAGTACCGAGCAAACGACATTAAGCAGCTGGCTTCGCGTCGCTAGCGGATGCAGGAGCAGCTGGTGCTGCAGGAGGAGCGGCTTCGGTTGCTTGAACAGCACCGGCGTTGACGGTGGTTCCGCACGATGCACAGCCAGCAGCAGGAGCTGCAACGGTTGCGCATCCGCAAGCTGGAGCAGCAACGGTTGCGCATCCGCAAGCTGGAGCAGCTTCGCAGCAGGTTGGCTCAGGTGCACAGCACTTAGCAGCCTTGCGAGCCTTCAAACGTGCGAAAAGACCGTGACGGCCACCGCAGGTTGGAGCTGGTTCGCAGCAAACTGGTGCTGGTTCGCAAGCTGGTGCACAAACTGGAGCTGGTGCACAGACAGGTGCGCAAACTGGAGCTGGTTCGCAGCAGGTTGGCTCTGGAGCACAGCACTTAGCAGCTTTGCGAGCCTTCAAGCGAGCGAGAAGACCTTGACGGCCACCGCAGGTTGGAGCTGGTTCGCAGCAAACGGGTGCTGGTTCGCAAGCTGGTGCACAAACTGGTGCTGGTGCACAGACAGGTGCACAAACTGGAGCTGGCTCGCAGCAAGAAGCCTTGCGTGCGTGAAGCTTTGCGAGCAAGCCTTCTCGGCCGCCGCAAGAAGCCGAAGCAAAAGAGCTCGAGGCAACAACAGCTGCCAAGGCCAACGATGCCAATCGTACCTTAATCATTCGTAACATCCTCCCTAGGGAACAGTAAATGGATCCACGCAACGCCACGATGTACATCCTGAATCAATATGGACCACTCGCGTCAAAACCGACTTCGACGCTCCTTGCGGTGCTTTCGCCTGGTTAACCAATGCTTGGCAAAATCTACCGGTTAGGGGCTTTGCGTAAACTACGTAAGTCGGAAGCGTAACAGACTCCCGTGGCATGTCAACGACCCGGGGCCGGTATTGGGTGACGAAATGTCGTGCATGAAGGTCTCCCCCCAAGAAAACAGTCAGAAATGGAAACGGCTCTCAACAAGTCCGAGAAATTCTGCTAAAAAACCGGTTGGACCAAGAGTTTGGTAAGAATTTCGAGTCGAAGGAGCTACTTTCCGTGCCTACCCCGTTTTTCGCGTTCCAGCTATCGCAATACATTTTTGGACCGCTGCTGTTTCTTCTCTCGGTTTTCATCATTCTGATCATTCTCCTCCAGCGTGGTCGCGGCGGCGGTCTCACCGGTGCTTTGGGCGGTGCTGGCGGGTCCAGTGCGTTTGGCGTGAAAGCGGGGGATATCTTCACTCGAATCACGGCCATCTCGGTGTTGCTCTGGATTTGTCTGTGCGCTTTTGTTTGTTGGTGGTATTTGCCTGAAACGCTGGATATTGAAGCGGATCCGAGCGTCACGACCACTTCTGGCGCGGGAGCGCTCTCCATCGGTCCCAAGGAAGGGGAAGCAATCCCTGCACCCGCCGGGTCGAGTCCATTGCCCGCGTCCGGCGCGCCCGAGACACCTGCCCCGGCGGTGAATGTTCCCCCGGTCAATTTGCCTGCTGTGAATTTGCCAGCCGTGAACCTGCCGCCGGCACCCCCCCCAGCTACGGAAGCGCCGGCGACGGCTGCTCCTGCAACGGAAACTCCAGCGGCGACTCCCGCGTCCGAAACAACTCCTAAGGAATCCGCATCCACCGACGCGCCTCCCCCTGTGGATCCTGCAGGAACGTCCACCGAACCAAAACCCTAGTTCTCAACCTTTTGCTCCTTGCTCCCCCTGGCCCTATCTATGCCGAGCGATCCATCCCATCCCCTCATTCAGCAGGCATTCCGATGCTGCTGAGCATGACCGGTCACGGGGAGTCTTCGAAACGGCTTGGCGGATATGCCATCGAGGTGGAGATCCGAACTGTAAACAACCGTTTTCTGAAAATCCTTACCAAGCTTTCGGACTTGGCTGCCCCCCTTGAGTCCGATTTGGAGGGACTTGTTCGCGATTTCCTTAAGCGGGGAAGTGTTAGTTTGTACGTTCGCGTCACGTCCAGTGATGTCGAGGAATCGGCCTTCGTCAACCAGCCGGTGCTCCAAGCCTATCTTCGGGCGGCGAAGGAAGCCGCGGACGCGATGCTTCTTCCTTTCCACCCCGATGTTAGTGGATTCATGGCGCTTCCCGGCGTCCTCGATACGCCCAAACCGGGGGATAATCCCGAGTTGGAGCAAGGAATCCGGGAGGCGTGCGCGGAAGCGCTTCAGGATCTGCAGGCGATGCGGCGGGCCGAAGGGGAGGCCATGTCGAACAAATTCCAGGAGTATTTGAGAGATCTCAGATCGCTTCGCGACAGCATCTCCAGACGGGCGCCGCAGGTTGTCTTGGACTATCAAACCAAGCTTGAGCAGAGAATTCGGACGGCTTGCGAGAGCCGTGGGCTGGATCTTGAGTCCTCGGAGTTCGTTCGAGAGGTCGCACTTTTCTGCGATAAAGCCGACATTTCGGAAGAGTTGACGCGGCTGGAGAGTCACTTTCATCAATTCGAGACCGTGCTCCGCGCATCGGAAAGCCAGGGTCGAAAGCTCGATTTCCTCGTCCAAGAGCTTGGACGGGAAACCAATACGATTGGATCGAAGGCGAACGACGCCGAAATTTCCGTGTGCGTCGTGTCGATGAAGACAATTCTCGAGCAAATTCGAGAGCTTGTTCAAAACATAGAATAGTCCGATCGTAGAATAGAATTTATCCAGTCAAATCAACAAGAAGAGCCGTTTTCGGGTCCAGCTATGACGGAATTTGGGAAGCTGATCATTATTTCCGGGCCTTCGGGGGCTGGTAAGTCCTCGGTGGTCAAACAGCTCATGGATCGCAGTTCGCTCCCCCTTACTCTGAGCGTATCGGCCACCACCCGCCTTCCGCGGCCGGGGGAGCAGCACGGCAGGGAATATTGGTTCCTAAGTCGCGACGAGTTCGAAAACAAGCGTCAGGCAGGAGAGTTTCTCGAGTGCAAGGAAGTCTTTGGACGGGGAACTTGGTACGGGACCTTGAAAGAGACCGTTTCGGCTGGTCTAAATGATGGCAAGTGGGTAATCTTAGAGATCGATGTGCAAGGTGCGTTGTCGGTGCTTCAAGATTACTCGGACGCAATCACCATTTTCGTCCACCCTGGTTCCATGCAGGAGCTAGAGCGACGGCTTCGGGATCGCGGCACGGAATCAGACGATTCCCTCAAGCGGCGATTGGACGTCGCGGCGGATGAGATGGAAATGCGGCATCACTACGCACACGAAATCATCAACGTAAACCTCGACAACACGGTGGAGCAGATCGATCGACTGCTTCAGCAATACCAAGGAGAAAAGATTCCATGCTCGAAGAGTTAAAAGAAGAAGCCATCGTCAACAAAGTCGGCGGACGCTTCAAGCTCTCGACGTTGATCCAAAAGAGGCTTGTGCAGCTCAATCGCGGCAGCCGTCCCTTGGTCGATATGAACTCGGACGACAAGATGGAGATCGTGATCCACGAAATCCTTCAGGACAAAATCTTCTTGACCACCAATGGTGAACTGAAGATTCTCAGCGAGACCGCAGATCTAGGTGAATTGCTGGACTTGGATTCCGGCGACCTGTAATGCGAATTCGCTCCTATGGCGCATCGCATTGTTGTTGGAATATCCGGCGGGATCGCAGCTTACAAGACGGCCGCGCTGGTTAGCAGGCTCGTTCAGGGCGGCAACCGTGTGTCGGTTGCGATGACCCCATCGGCGGAGCATTTTATCGGTCGTGCGGCGCTCGCTGCATTGTGCGGCCAGGCCCCAGTCGTCGACAGTTTCGACAGCCGTTTTCCGCTGGGGCCTCACATTGAGCTCGTCGATGGCGCCGACCTTTTGGTGATTGCCCCCGCGACAGCGCACATTCTCGGCTCCTGCGCCTATGGGCTCGGTGACGGGCTTCTTCCCACACTTTATCTTCAGTCCGAATGCCCTGTGTTGATGGCTCCGGCCATGAGTACCGCGATGTGGTCGAAACCAGCGGTGCAGCGGAATGTTCAGCAGCTTCGCGATGACGGTGTTCATTTTGTCGGCCCCGACTCGGGCTGGCTCTCTTGTCGGCGGTCCGGTGAGGGGAGAATGTCGGAGCCCGATGCGATTCTCGAAGCCTGCATGGCTCTGTTGATTCGCGAGGAGTCCTAGCATCTCCTCATGGCTCATATCGTGATTACATCCGGCCCGACTAGGCAGTACCTAGATCCGGTTCGCTATCTCACCAACTCGTCCAGCGGAAAGATGGGGGCGTGCCTCGCCACTTCCGCCCTTCGATTAGGTCATCAGGTTACCGTCATATCAGGGCCGGTCCAAGTAGACTATCCATCTGCGGCGACGGTCATCGACGTGATTTCAACCCAGGAAATGCTCGAGGCGACGCAATCCGCATTCGCTACGGCTGATGGGCTCATCGGTGCAGCCGCCCCGTGCGATTACATGCCCATCGAGATCGCCTCCCAAAAACTTTCGAAGACCGGCCAGGGTCTTCAACTCTCTCTCCGTGAGACCCCAGATATCGTTGCGACGCTCGGAGCCCTCAAGCGGATCGATCAATGGGTTGTCGGATTCGCGCTCGAAACCGAGGATGTTCGATTTCGCGCGATCGTAAAGATGGCAAAAAAACGATGCGATATGATCGTTTCCAATAGCGCCGAGGCGATGAACTCTCCCGACAACGCGGTGGAAATCATCAAACGGGACGGGGAGGTTGTCGAACAAGTCGCTGGACCGAAGCAACTCGTGGCCGACCGAATCCTTCATCAAATTCAAAAACATCTACTCGATTCCAATCCATGAATGCAGTACCAGAGTATCCCGGTCTTCCCGTAATCCCAAGCCCGCTGGATGTTCTGGTCATCGCTCCCCATCCTGACGATGCCGAACTCGGGATGGGAGGGACCATCGCCATGCTTCAGGCGAAAGGCTGGAAGGTCGGAATTTTGGATCTCACCAATGGTGAGCCGACCCCATTCGGCACGCCGGAGATCCGGGCAACCGAGACCGCACGGGCCAACGAACGGCTGGGCAATCCATGGCGGTATAACCTTGGATTGCGAAACCGCTTCCTCGAACCGACGCTCGAGAATCGACGTCTGCTGGCCGGCATCTTTCGCCTTACTCGCCCCAAGTGGCTGTTTGCCCCTTACTGGTCAGACGCCCACCCGGATCACGTCGCAGCAACGGAATTGGTCGAGGCCGCTCGATTCTGGAGCAAACTCACCAAAAGCGACATTCCCGGTGAGCCATTCCATCCACAACGAATCTTTTATTACTTCTGCATCCACCTGAAACTCGTCCCGCAACCCGCATTTGTCGTCGATATTTCCTTACACTGGAAAGCAAAAGCGGCCGCGATCGAAGCTTACCAGAGCCAATTCGTCACCGGTCGCCCCGTCCCCGAAGAACCTTTTATTGAACGCTATCGCGAGGAAGCAGGTTTCTGGGGCAAAGCGATCGGTACCCGTTACGGCGAGCCTTTTGCATCGAAAGAACCGATCGGACTTTCCGATCTCCAATCCTTATTATGAAGCAAGCCCTACAAAACACGTTAAACCGCCGAACATTCGGATGCACCGGAGCAGCTTGGGTCCTATTCGCGGGATGCCCCTCTCGCTCCTCGAGCCAGCGAGGGACAGCCGCAGGCAAGCCTGTCATCGTTGCGACAACGGGAATGATTGCCGATGTCGCAAAAACGCTTGCTGGGGATCTGGCAACCATCGAGCAACTGATCGGACCGGGGGTGGACCCGCATTTGTATCGTCCCAGTTCGGACGACGTGCGCAGTATCCTCCGCGCCTCACTAGTCCTCTATAACGGGCTGAAATTGGAGGGCCGCATGGGGGATGTTCTCGAGAAGAAGTCCGATAACTCCCCCCGCATTCCATTGTGCGACCAATTACCTCAAGATCGATTGCTTGGCCACGGTGAAGGAGACTCAGCGATGGATCCACATTGCTGGATGGATCTGACTCTTTGGGAAATGGTCTCGCTCAAAGTCGAGGACGCGATCGTCAAACTCTTGCCGGATCACCAAAGCGAAATCACTGCTCGAGGTGCAACACTTCGGCAAAAGATGCAGCAGCTGAACACAGTGATCTCGGAGTGGATGCAAACGATTCCCGAATCCCAGCGGATTCTCATTTCCTCGCACGATGCGTTTCAATATTTCGGCAAGCAATACAAAATCCGTGTCGAGGGGATTCAGGGAATCTCGACGACGTCTGAAGCCGGGCTGAAGCGGATCGAGGAGTTGGTATCGTTAATCGTCGAACAAAAGGTCCCCGCGGTTTTCATCGAATCCAGCGTCCCAGAAAAGGGTGTGCAATCGCTCCGTGAAGGAGCCAAGCAGAAAGGTTGGGACGTAGCACTCGGGGGTACACTCTACACCGACGCGATGGGGAACGAGCCCCCTACCAATACTTATCTCGGCATGATGGAGCACAACGCGCGCACGATTGTCGAAGCACTGGGTGGGTCGCCGACACCTCCTCCTCCACCGACCCCTTCCGCGAACGATATTCGCCACGGGTCAGTTCGTGGAGCGGTTTCTTAATGTCAGTTCTCCCATCCCATCGTCCAATCGATTTGCCCGCCATCGCCATCTCGGACTTGACCGTTGCTTACCAGCGAAAGCCAGTCTTATGGGAAATCAGTCTCGATATCCCCTCTGGTGCATTGGTCGGATTGGTAGGCCCCAATGGCGCAGGGAAGAGCACGTTGATCAAGGCCATGATGAACTTGATCCCTAGGGTCAGTGGCGATATTCGCTTGGAGGGAAAACCGATGGAGGGGCAACTACCTTGCGTCGCGTACGTACCTCAACGTGAATCGGTCGATTGGGATTTTCCAGCTTCGGTGCTAGATGTTGTTTTGATGGGACTGTATCGCCAGATCGGTTGGTTTCGCCCCGTGCAAAGTAGACATCGGCAGCAAGCCATGGAGGCGCTTGAGCAAGTGGGGATTGCCGAGCTGGCTTCTCGTCAGATCAGCCAACTCTCTGGAGGTCAACAGCAGCGCACCTTTCTCGCCCGAGCATTGGTGCAATCGGCAGATGTCTATTTGATGGATGAGCCCTTCGCTGCCGTCGACGCTGCCACCGAGCAGTCGATCATCGAAGTCCTCCGTACGTTGCAACAAAACCGCAAGACAATCCTGGTTGTCCATCACGATCTGCACACCGTCCCCGAGTACTTCGACTGGTTGATCCTCCTCAATGTTCGTGCCGTAGCCTGGGGACCGATGGACTCCACCTTCACCCCCGAAAACCTTCGACGCACGTACGGTGGACGTCTCACTCTATTGGATGAAGTCACCGAAGCGATTCGCCGTCGACAATCTCTGTAAGTCACGACACCCTTCGCGCAATGACGCGTCTAATCCTGTGATTTTTTGGGCGCGAGCCTCACTCGCTGCTCATCCAAAAATACGCCGTAACGATTCTCTTCGATGGCCGATCGAGCGGCGGCCATGAGCCGTTGATAAAACGTGAGATTGTGAATCGACAACAGCGTCGGCCCTAGCATTTCATCACACATAAAGAGATGACGTATGTAGGCTCGCGAATGCCTACAAGCCAAACAGGGGCAGTCTTCTTCGATCGGTCGGGCATCGCGTGTGTGACAACTGTTCCGCATCCGTAGCGGTCCGTCTGCCGTAAAGGCCAGGGCATTGCGTCCGTTTCGAGTTGGCATGACGCAGTCGAACATATCGATGCCCCTCGCAACCCCTTCCACCAAATCGATGGGCGTCCCTACCCCCATCAAATAGCGAGGCTGGTCGGTTGGCAAAACAGGACAAATACCATCGAGTACACGAAGCATCTCTTCGGGCGGTTCGCCCACGCTCAAACCACCCACGGCATAACCGTCGAAACCGATCGACACCAAGCCTTCTGCACACTGTTGACGAAGTTCGATATCGAGACCGCCTTGAACAATCGCGAACAACGCTTGATCCTCGCGGGATGCGTAGCGTTTGCACCGCTCGGCCCAACGGATAC
The DNA here is from genome assembly GCF_001610875.1 of Pirellula sp. SH-Sr6A. Taxonomy (NCBI): domain Bacteria; kingdom Pseudomonadati; phylum Planctomycetota; class Planctomycetia; order Pirellulales; family Pirellulaceae; genus Pirellula; species Pirellula sp. SH-Sr6A. The sequence goes on from NZ_CP011272.1 coordinate 486,456, forward strand.
TGCGATGCATCGCGTCGAGAACCGCAGATTTCTCGGCGGGCAATGCGATAACGTGATCGAGCACCATCGCGACATCGCTACCGAGCTCTTGCTGGATTCGGATAGAGTCCTCAGGGCGCAAATGGATCTTTGACCCGTTCAAATGCGATTTGAACGTCGCTCCATCCTCCGTGACTTGATTCAAATCCCCCAACGAGAAAATCTGGAAGCCACCGCTGTCGGTGAGAATGGGTTTGTCCCAACCGATGAAGCGATGCAGTCCGTCCAGTTCCGCGACGAGTTCGGAGGTAGGCCGCAGCGCCAGGTGGTACGTGTTCCCGAGCAGGATTTCGGCTCCGGTCGACTCCACTTGGTCGATGGTCAAGCCCTTTACGGTCCCCTGCGTTCCAACGGGCATAAAGGCAGGAGTTTGGACGACACCGTGAGTCAGGTGCAATCGCCCTCGCCTTGCATGGGTAGACGCATCTACCCCCAAAAGTTCGAAGGGGAATCGGGAGGATTGGACCATACCTTAGCGCCGTTGATCCAATATTTCACGGGCAACGGTCTCCGCCGATCCGGTCGCTTGCAGCCGTCCCAACCAGAAACTGAGTTCTTGTTGGTTTGGTGTTCGGTTCACCAAGGCCGTCACCAAGCTTTGCACATACGCTGCGTCATCGCCTCGAAACATCTCTCGATACTTGATGCTGGAAAGGATTCCCACTTTCAATGCGTCGAGCGAATTTCCTTGGCTCAAGTAGCCTTGCCATCCAACCAATTCCGCGGACGAAGGAGCGCGACCCAAGTATTGCAAAAAGAGTTTGCTAATGGCTTCACTGGAACCACCGAACGAGGGTGGATAAGCGGCACTGACAGACGAGCCGGCCGTCGAGATGCCACCAGAACGGTCCAACACCAAGTTATAGTTTTGACCTAACGAGCTGGCGTTGAGCGTAGGCGGGTTGTTGAGTTGGTAGAGAATTTGTGCTCCATAGGTGATCGTTGCAATCAGTTGGTACTGATCGCTGGGCGACACATAACGTGGATCGACATTGAGTTCATACGCAAATGGCCCAAAGCCTTGCACGGCCACGGTGGTGCTCCCTCCGCCGACCTCATAGAACGGTCGCGTGATGTTTTTGAGCTGCACATTGAGGTAAGCGCCCGCGGGCAAGTTCATATTGTCACGGATTGCGATCGAGCCTGACAATGCGCTGGAGTTGGATGTCAAGTTCGCCGTGACGCTGCGCAAGCTTCGTGTTCGTGAATCCATGATCAAGAGATTGATACGACCATAGGAATCCGCGTACCGTTTGATCTCTTCGGCGAGCTCGATCACTCTGCCATCGACCAGTCCCAATCGGGAAGGACCGGCAGCGACCACCACATCGTTCACCCCAAGCCCGACTTGCTGTGCCGCGCTCCCAGGCGCTACGGTCGTTACAATCGCCCCGACCTCGTTGTTCTGGATACCCACCCCCAACTTCCAATCACGTCGCGTGTTGAGGTACCCACCCGCATACGAAGGGGCTCCCCAATTTCCGGTGCTTGACGCGGAGGGCTGGGTGGTACTCGGAGTGGGAAAGGTGGACCGAGGCAAAGCCCCGGAAAGCATATCAACCCATGTGGACGATTGGGCGGAAACATGCTCACCGGAAACGAGCAAAGCGATTCCTACCCCAAATGCAATCAGCTTATTCATGTTGTAGCTCCTGAAAAATGACTCTTGGGGTTATCGCATCTGCGTTCCGCAGATCTCATCCAACTCTTTGTGAATGAACGATGGATCCAACGGAAAGAAGCCCGCTCGGATCGCTTCCATCTGCCCGTCGCGACTGAGGATGTAGCGAAGCATCGACTCGCGCAATCCGCCATCGGTTTTCATTTGCGCCTTGTCAAAGACCAGAACCAATGGTCGGACCAACGGGTACTGGCCGCTCAAAAAGCTTTGTTCATTCGCTGGAACAATAGTCCCTCTCAGGGAGAGAGCCACGGTTCGTACCCCGGGTACCGCATCGCCAAATCCAGCGATTCCGACAGCCGCTGTGTCCTTAGCGATGGCTTCACAGACCGCTTGGCTGGACATGTGCGAGCCCACTTCTTTGGCCACGTTTTCTCCTCGCAATAGGAACTGCTTGATAAACGCGGTGGTGCCAGCGATTTCGCTGCGAGCGTGGATGCGAATCGGCTGATCTGCCAGAGCACCCGTCACACCCAATTCCCCCCAAGTCGCATAATGGACGCCCTTTTGGGCAGGAGCTCTCAAAATGCCCTCGAGTTGCTCCGGGGTAACGGCTGCGAGCGGGTTGGATTCGTGCACATACAACGCGAGCGGATCGAGCGCGACGATCACGCTCATCGGTTCCTTGCATTTACCCGCTTTGAGTGTTGCTATTTCTTGCTCGGAGATCGGGCGACTCGCGCCGACGATCAAGCTCGGGTCTTCTGCGAGCGCTTTGATGCCGGCATCGGTACCGTCGGGCCCGCGTGTGAATTCGACCTTGGTATGGAAGTTTCGAAAGCGATCGGCCCAAGCTTTACCGAGCAACATCATAGTGGTCGAGCCACTGAGCTTTGCTGCCCCCTGCAAGTCCTTGGAGGGATGATAAAGCTCTAGACACTCCAGCAGCGACATGAGGGCCAGGTGCTGGGAGTCCGGGGCTGCCGGAACACTCGTCGTGGCTACACCGCTGGGCTGAACGGCAACGGGATTGCTAGCGGGAGTTGCACGGGTTTGAGCCGAAGCGACACCGCTCCCACTCACCATAGAAATCAAAAGACTGCAAACAAATGCGACGCGCATGAAACTCCTCCTTGGTATCGCCAACGCTGATCAATCGCATCAATCTACAGGAATTCGCATTTGGTGCCCAGATCGATCCCGGCAGCCTGGACAATCCCAGCTCGGAACTTCCCCTACAAGGGCTGTCGAGCCGGATCCTGCATTCCATTGAGCCGAAAGCCTCTTTCGCGAAGAAGGCAGGAATCGCAGTGCCCGCAAGCGAATCCGCCCGGCAACGGATCGTAACAGGATGATGTGAGGGAATAATCTACGCCCAGCTCCAAGCCTTTGCGAACGATCTCCTCTTTCGACCAATGGATCAATGGTGCATGAATCGTCAGGCGATCTCCCTCCACCGCCCGCTTCGTCGCCAGATTCGCCATCGTCTCGAAGGCTTGGATATACTCCGGCCGGCAATCGGGGTAACCGCTGTAATCCAGGGCATTCACGCCGACGAAGATGTCATTGGACTGAAGGACTTCGGCCCAAGCGAGTGCGTAAGACAAAAAGACGGTGTTGCGAGCAGGAACATAGGTAAGTGGAATATCCTCGCCGATTTCGTCCACCGATTCATGTTTCGGTACATCGATCGAGACATCGGTCAACGCGCTCCCACCCAGCTTGCCAAGATCTATATCGAGAATCACATGCTTCTCGGCTTGGAAAGCGCTGGCGACCGCCTGGGCCTTTTCCAGCTCCACCCGATGCCGTTGGCCGTATCGGAAACTGATTGCGTACAACGAGAAACCTTGCTCGCGTGCGAGAGCCATGCAGGTGGCCGAATCGAGGCCACCGCTCAACAGAACCACCGCGGGTTTCTTTAAATTCTTCATCTTCGGAGCATTCTCTTTCTAGGAGGGAACCGATGAATCTCTATAATCCCGCCATGGCCATCATCGAAATTCGCAACTTGTCAAAATCGTATCGCGTCTACCAAAAGAGAGAAGGGCTTGGGCAGGCTCTCCGCGGGCTCTTTCATCGCGAGTACAAGACCGTGGAAGCGGTCCGCAATGTTAGCTTGCAAGTGGAGCCAGGCGAGTTCGTCGCATTTCTCGGCCCCAACGGAGCGGGTAAGACGACAACCCTCAAGCTCCTATCCGGAGTGATCTACCCCACTTCGGGCGAGGCCAGCGTCATGGGTTTTGTACCTTGGCAACGTAACCTCGAGTATCGCCGACGGTTCGCGCTGGTCATGGGACAAAAGAATCAGCTGTGGTGGGATCTTCCCGCTCAAGAGTCCTTTCGACTGCACCAGCAGATCTATAACATCGACGATGCGAGCTTTCGACGAACCAGGGATGAATTGACAGACTTGCTCGAAGTCGGCGAATTGTTAGGTCGCCCCGTTCGAGAGCTTTCTCTGGGCGAACGGATGAAGATGGAGCTCATCGCCGCCTTACTGCACAGTCCGGAAGTCCTCTTTTTGGATGAACCGACAATCGGGCTGGATGTTATCGCGCAGCACAAAATCCAACAGTTTCTCAAGCACTACCAGGAAGAGAGAAAAATCACGGTCTTGCTTACCAGCCACTACATGAAGGATGTGGCTGCACTTTGCAAGCGTGTCGTGGTTATCGCGCAGGGGACCGTGCAATACGATGGTTCCCTCGAAGGTATCGTCGAGGATTTTTCTACGAACAAGATCATCACGCTCGAGCTAGCCGATGGCGTATCGCCCGAAGGTTTGGAGCGATTGGGAACGATTGAGAAGATTGTGATGCCGAGGGTTTCGCTCCGTTGCAATCGCAGCGAAGTCTCCCAGGTATTATCTGGGATTCTCAACAACTACAAGATTCACGACATGGCTGTCGCGGATCCTCCGCTCGAGGAAGTCATCGCTAAACTTTTCGCACACGTTTCCGGCCCTCATGCACCGTCGCACCTCCCATCGAACGAGGTGAAGTCATGAGCGACTGGGCCAGCGCGTGGAGCTTGCGATGGAATATCCTCAAAATGGCTTTGGCAGAGCGAGTCGCGTATCGAGGGGATTTCGCGATCGGCACGCTCATGCGATTCTTGCCCATCGTCACCCAGATCTTCCTCTGGTGGGCGATCTTTCAATCGCTCGATCCCGACTCTCCTAAAACTGCCACCCTCAGCGGCTACACTTTTCAAGACATGGTCGCCTACTACTTGCTCACCATGGTGGGGCGTGCCTTTTCGTCGATGCCAGGACTTTCGTCGAGCATCGCTCTCAAAGTGCGCGATGGCGAGATCAAAAAGTTCTTGGTGCAACCCGTTGATTTGCTTTCCTTTCTTTTTTGGTCTCGTGTTGCGCATAAACTGGCTTACTACACCATCGCCACTCTCCCCTTCGCGCTCGTGTTTTTCCTGTGTCGTGACTACTTCACGCGCGGATGGCCAGAACCTGAAGTGCTATTCGCATTCGTCGGCTCACTGGTCTTCAGCTTTGCGCTTGGGTTCTATCTTGAGACTTGCATCGGACTGGTAGGATTTTGGATGCTCGAGGTTTCGTCGCTTCTTTTTGTCTATATGCTCTTTCAATTCTTTCTATCGGGTCACATGTTCCCGCTCGACATTCTCCCCGAGCCGTTTGCGACGATTGTCGGCTATTTGCCCATCAAGTATCTCGCCTACTTCCCCGCAGCCGTGTTCCTTGGCAAGGTGACAGGAACCGCCTTGGCGATCGACATGGCCATGCTCATCGGATGGACCTTTTTCTTTTTCATACTGAGCCGCGTGCTCTATGCCGCGGGGTTGAAACGCTACAGCGGATTCGGCGGCTGATGCACAGCCTGCAGCCTGAGCGTTGGGCGTCGGAAACAAGCGTCATTCCCCCGGCAGCTCGGAACTGCGCGTAAAAAAAGCCGGAACGCATCGTGCGGTTCCGGCTCTTGGATGTTGACTTTTGTCGCAGAGGCGGTGATCACCACCTCTGCAGAGGACTGGGGCGAGCCCAGCTTCATCGCTTAGAGAAGCTTTGCCAAACGAGCGCAAAGGTCGGCGGTTCGGCAGCTGTAACCCCATTCGTTGTCGTACCAGGAAACCACCTTAACCAGCTTGCCTTTGTCACCGAGGACTTGGGTGAAGTCTGCGGCGAAGATGCTGCTGTGGGAATCATCGATGATATCGCTGGAAACGATGGGATCTTCGGTGTAGCAAAGAATTCCCTTGAGTGGACCTTCCGCAGCCGCCTTCATCGCGGCGTTGATTTCTGCGACGGTGGCATCCTTTTTGAGGTTAGCGGTCAAGTCGACAACCGAACCGGTTGGAACTGGAACTCGCATCGCGATACCGGTGAGCTTGCCCTTCAATTCAGGAATGACCAAACCAACTGCCGAAGCTGCTCCAGTCGTCGTAGGGATGATGTTCAGAGCGGCGGCTCGTGCGCGATACGCATCGGCGTGCGGCATATCCTGAACGCGTTGATCGTTCGTGTAAGCATGAACGGTGGTCATCAAGCCGGTCTCGATACCGAAGGTCTCGTTGAGAACCTTGGCGACAGGTGCCAAGCAATTTGTCGTGCAGGATGCGTTGGAGATACACTTGAGATCTTTCGTTAGTTTGTCGTCGTTAACCCCGAGAACACACGTCAAATCGGCTCCATCCTTGGCAGGGGCGCTCAACACGACTCGCTTAGCACCCGCTGTAAGGTGGGAATCGTAACCTGGCTTACCGTCCTTTGCCCGACCGGTGAAAAATCCGGTGCTCTCGATCACGATGTCGATGTTATTTTCGCCCCAAGGCAACTTGGTCGGATCCTTTTCGGCCAACGCCAGGATCTTCTTGCCGTCGACGATCAAGTGCTTGTCGTCGTAGCTTACTGTGCCGTTGTAGCGACCGTGAATGCTGTCGTACTTTAGAAGAGTTGCGAGCATTGCGTTGTCGGTCAAGTCATTGACGGCAACAACTTCGAACTCGCTCGATCGGCTCATCAAGTTGCGGAATGTCAATCGACCGATACGACCAAACCCGTTAATTGCGATTCGAACTGTCACCGCTGGTATCTCCAACTCAAAAAAAGAAACGGACACTGGTTGAGGCCGCCGCGTACCCCGTCGTTCGCGATCAGGTTACCTCCCCAACCCTTTCACCGAAACCACATCCCGTCGACTAGGCGACCGGTTCAATCTCGATGTGCCGCTGAATATACAAACGACCTGAAACATCAGCAATCGCTAAGAAAACCCCATGTCGAATTCCGATTCTCGCCTACAATGAAATCAGCTCACTTTATGCTGATAAAAGCTTTTCGTGCCATCGACGGATATGTCGCCAGATATGTCGCAATCTCTTCCAGTTTTGAACCCCTCGGCAGATCTCACAAAGGCGGACAATAGCTCCTGCGCGTCGAATGGGGGCAGATATGGGAACATTGTTTCCCGGTACTTGGATAACCTCGGCATGGAGCGAGAAGAGCGAGCGCCCCATGGACCGCTGGGGAAAGCTCCCTTGCCGATGAGCATGGAGGAGGCACGAGCTCGCGGCTGGGACGAATTGGATGTCGTTTTCGTCACCGGCGACGCCTATATCGATCATCCGAGTTTCGCCATGTCGATCCTAGGGCGGGTGCTCGAGGCGGCCGGATATCGAGTGGGGATCATCAGCCAACCCGATTGGCAGTCCTGCGAGGAGTGGAAGCGCTTCGGGCGCCCGAAACTTTTTTTTGCGATTTCTGCTGGCAACATGGACAGCATGATCAATCACTACACGGCGAACAAAAAGGTTCGTAACGACGATGCCTATTCCCCTGGAGGTCGAATTGGTCTGCGTCCTGATCGCGCGACCCTCGCCTACTGCCAGCGGGCCCGCGAAGCGTACAAGGGGGTTCCGGTCATCGCCGGGGGTGTTGAAGCCTCGCTGCGTCGCTTCGCTCATTACGATTACTGGAGCGATAAAGTTCGCAAGAGTATCTTGCTCGATAGCAAGGCGGATTTGGTCGCATTTGGGATGGGAGAAAACTCGATCATCGAGATGGCTCGCCGACTGGAAGCGGGCGAAACGGTCAAAGATCTGCGAGATATGCGAGGGGTCGCTTACGCCCTCGGCGCCTCGGAGGCCCTCCCGTCGGACGCTCTCGAGATGCCTTGCTTTGAGGAAGTCGTTTCGGACAAAGTACGTTTCTCCCTCGCGACCCGGATTATCCATAACGAGACCAATCCACTCAATGCTCGCAGATTGATGCAGCGACATGGCACGCAAGTCATCGTGGCCAACCCGCCGCAACTCCCCATCAGCCAGGAAGCGATGGACCGTATCTACGGCCTTCCCTACACGCGAAAGCCCCATCCGAGTTACACCGAGCCGATCCCCGCCTTCAACATGATCAAGAATTCCGTCACGATCATGCGAGGATGCTTCGGCGGCTGCACATTTTGCTCGATCACGGCCCACCAAGGGCGAATCATTCAATCTCGCTCGAAGGAGTCTATCCTCCAGGAAATCCAAGGCATGACGGCCGACCCGGAATTCAAGGGGATCGTGAGCGATATCGGTGGCCCGACAGCAAACATGTACCAAATGCGTTGCACCAAGCCCGATGTCGAAGCGGTTTGCCGGCGCCAGTCCTGCGTCCACCCAAAGATCTGCAAACTCCTCGGAGTCGACCATACTCCCGTGATGGAATTGATGCGGGAGTCTCGGGAGACGCCGGGCATCAAAAAGGTCCTGGTCGCCAGCGGCATCCGTATGGACTTGGCACGCCAGTCTCCGGAGTACATCCAGGAACTAACCAAACACCACGTGGGAGGCCATCTCAAGGTTGCTCCCGAACACGTCGATCCGGACGTCCTCTATAAAATGCGCAAGCCCGCAAATGACGACTTTGAGTTCTTTACGGAGCAATTCAAAGAGGCGTCCGAAGAAGCCGGCAAGAAACAATTCATCATCCCGTACTTCATCGCCTCTCACCCCGGTAGCTCGATCGAGTCGATGATTGAATTGGCATTGTTCCTCAAACGAAACGGTTACAAACCGGATCAAGTCCAAGACTTCATTCCAGCGCCGCTCGACGTGGCCACCAGCATGTACTACACGGGCTTGGATCCGTTCAATCTCAAACCCGTTTACATCGCGAAAGCACTTCGGGATCGAAAATCTCAACGCGCGTTGATGCAGTTCTTCAAACCCGAGAATTACTTCGAGGTCCGAGAGGCGCTTCGGTCGGTCAACCGTTCCGATCTGATCGGGGAGGGCTGCGACTGTCTCATCCCGTCCCGCCCCCCGAAGGAGGCGCTCGAAAAACGACGAGCCGATGCGAATCAACGCTTTCGGGGTGAATACGTTCACACCATTCCCAAAGCGAACTCGCAACCATCGGATGCACCCGAGTCCCGGCCGTCCGATAACGCTTCCTCTGCAAACCAAACCAGAAAACGAAAAGGCCCCCGAAAAGAGCAACGATCGACCGCTGCTCAGAGCGGTAAGAAGCCCAACGCAGGCTACCGACCGGGCCGCCGGGTAAAGTAATACCGAGGCTGCTCGCCCCCTATCGCTGCAACCCCGCCAGGTGTTTGGCGATCCTCTTTCCCGTGGAGCTCAAGGGCACTTCGGTCAAGCGATGTACCGAACACCAAACGGCATCCGGACTATCCTCTCCACGCAATGGCTCTAATGGATTGCCGTTTGAGCCCTCCACCGAAGCGTGGAAACAACGGAGCGAAATCCGGTATCGAGTTACCCCATGCTTGATCTGCATCGCCTCATCGGACAAACAAACAGATGCGCCAAAGCGGTCTGAAAACTGTCGGGACGCGGAGGTCATCAGTTCGTCTTCGCTTTGAGCACTCGTCACATCGAATCTTGGGAAGTCCCATAATCCAGCCCACCGCTCTCCTGCTTGACAGCGTCGCAGCAAATAACGGCAACCTTCGTCTCGGACCAGAAGCGCGACTTCCACTTTGTCTTCATAAACCTTCGATGGCTTTGGAGACGGTATCTCGGACTGCTCCGAGTGCGCATAGGTGGGACAGAGGCTTTGCAATGGGCATTCGTGACATAACGGGGCCTTCGGTGTGCAGACCTGCGAACCGAGCTCCATGACCGCTTGGTTTAGCCTGCCGCTCCCAGATCGCTCCGGCAGGATGTCGGACGCAAATTTCCAGAGATGGTTCTGAATCGTTCGCTCCGTGAGCTGCCCTCGCAGCCGAAGCAATCTCGCATAAAGCCTTTGAGTGTTTGCCTCCACGATGGGTGCTCGCATATCGTACGCGAACGAAGAGATAGCTCCCGCCGTGTAGCGTCCTATCCCGGGAAGCGCGAGGATCGCATCGTAGTCTCGAGGAAAGCAACCTTCCCATTGGTCCCGAATGACCTTAGAGGCAGCATGCAGTTGCTTTGCACGTCGGTAGTAGCCCAACCCAGCCCAGTGCAACAGAACCCGTTCCTCAGGAGCGTCCGCCAGGGCAGTCACTGTAGGAAAGGCGTCTAAGAATCGATGGAAATAGGGGATCACCGTCGCTACTTGCGTCTGTTGCAACATGATCTCGCTCACCCAAATCGCATATGGGTCGTGCGTTTCCCGCCAGGGGAGCGATCGCCCCTGTTTCGAGAACCAAACTTTCATTCGCTTGCGCAGTTGCTGTAGCTCTTCAGCCGTCCAAGTCTTCATGCTTGCGATCGATGTAACAACCGTAGGGCCTGTAACGCCTCTCTCGGTCGATTTGGTTTAAGAGTAAGAAAATTTCTCAAGCTCCCTCGAAACGGTGTTCTACGTTCTTCTTTGGAGCGAATGCCCAGTCCCATTCACTGTATGGTTCATGTCACGAGGAGTCCTACTATGGCGTCTTGGTTAGAGCGAACGCAAGAAGAATCGTATCTGAATCAATTGGACCGCATGTTGATCACGCGGCTCAAAAGAAATACCGAGGACGTCGACGCGATTTCACTCCGTCGCAATTCTCCAGAGGCTCCTCGATCCCTTTCTGGTCTCTCGAAGGAGATCAACGAAGAACTCGATCGACTCGAAAGCCTACTCAGCGAAGCAGACGCGGTCGAGGCCCATCAAGCCTAACTGCCTGACGAGCTGACTGCCAAAAGAGCTGGCTCCCAGCGACCAGTCCGGAACAGACCCTTGAGACGGATGCTCGCTCGCAGATTCCAGCCGACGATTCGAAACGCTCACTGAGAAGAAACAAACTACCTAGAAATCAACTACGCAGAAACTAGGTTGCGTAGAGCCCAGACTACTCAGAAGCCATCTTACGAAGAAGCCATCTTACGAAGAAGCCAAATTACGAAGAAGGCGGTGGAGTGAACTTGGGAGCGTCTGTCTGAAGACCCTCTTCATCCTCTTTCATGGCTGCCGGAATATATCGAGGTTCGACGGGATCAGCCGCTTCGAACTCTTTCTTAAAATCGTCGACACTGCGACGAAGGTTTCGATAAGTCCCTCCCAGGTTGCGGGCCACCTCCGGAAGTCTCGACCCAAACAACATCAACGCGACGATTCCCAGCATCACCATCTCGGAGCTGCCAATGCCACCGATGATCGCGAATGGAATTGAATTCATCCAACACCCCTCTGGAAATGGAACCACGCTATGTTCCATGAATTTATTGACAACCAACCACAAACTGCATCACCAACCGCTGCCCATTTGCACACTCCATTCGCCTGCGGAGTCAATCGACCCCACAGGGATTGAAATGCACTTGGCACCTTAGGCGGATGGCTTGGAAGCGGTATCGGAGGATGGCTCGGAATCATCGTCCCGCATCCCCTTCTTGAACTCGGTCGCACTGCGTCCCAAGTTTCTCATCAAAGTAGGAAGCTTCGCGCTACCGAACAGGAGCATCGCGACGACCAAAATGATCAAAAGTTCCTGAGTTCCGACCGAGGGTAGAAATGCGAGGGGGAACATATGCTGTTTCCAAAGGTGGGGGTGGGAATCAAGAAGATTTGATTCGACACCTTCATTTTAGGTGAACCCAGTCTGCTGTCAAACGCCCGCTACACCTTCCGCCGAACTAAAGGCGATTTAACGCACCTTAGACACCATGTGATGCAATCCATCGAGCGCAACGATCACTACTGGGCTCCCTCGCTCCGCAAAAAAATGTTGGGGAGGATCGTCGCCTGCATTAGAATCGCGACCTTTCCCCCTTTGCACCCTTCTTTTGTACGGTTCAGCATGAGAACAAGCTCCCGCATCTGGCACCAATTATTTCCCATGGCTTCCATCGGACTCTTGATCGGTTGCATTCTCTCTACCGCGGTGGGGCAGTCGCCGTCGTACCCGATCGCCGGAACGAAGGGTATCACCTTCGACCCCATCAACGACTGGCCGTGGTGGCGAGGTCCCAACCGGGATGGCTCGTCCCTTGGAGCTCCTGCGCCGGACACGCTCGATGAATCGAAGAACCTGGTTTGGAAAACGCCCGTTCCAGGTCGCGGTCATTCGTCACCCATCGTCGTTGGCAAACGGGTGTTCCTGCTTAGCGCGGATAACGCGAAGCAAGTGCACTTTGTCATGGCCTTTGACCGCGACACTGGAAAAGAGTTATGGAAACGAGAACTGAACCAAGGGGGCTTTCCTGCCAAGAATCACCCCAAGAACACAGAAGCTAGTCCCACACTCGCTTGCGACGGAAACCATCTGTTCTCCGCACTATTCCATCACGAAGCGGTGTGGGGAACCGCGATCGATCTGGACGGCAAGCTGGTGTGGGAAACGAAGCTCGGTGCATTCAATCCAAAGCAATACGAGTACGGTTACGCCCCCTCTCCCGTCCTATACAACGACTCCGTATTGTTCACGTACGAGTACGACGGCCCATCGGCCATTGTCGCACTGGAAAGAATCTCCGGAGTCGAACGATGGCGAACCGATCGCCCTCAATCCACCTCGTTTTCGACCCCGGTAGTCATGTCCCATGGCGATCAAGACTACTTGCTCATCAGCGGTATCGACAAGGTGAGCGCGTACGATCCAGCCAATGGAAAGCTGCGGTGGGAGACGAAAGGAACCACCATGGCAACCTGCGGAACCATGGTCTGGGACAATGGGATCGTCTTCGCCAGCGGTGGATACCCTCGCGCCGAAACCATCGCCATCGATGTGAAAACCGGCAATCCACTTTGGAAGAACAATCAAAAGGCTTACGAGCAGTCGATGGTAGCCCATGCGGGCCATCTTTATTGCTTGACCGACAACGGAGTTCTCTTCTGCTGGGATGGCACGACAGGCGAAGAAAAATGGAAACAGAGGCTCTCCGGCCCGGTCAGCGCCTCGGGCGTTCTCGTCGGAAATCGAATCTACTGGGCCAACGAACGAGGCGATCTGTTTGTGTTCGAAGCCAACCCCGAACGATTCGTCCAAGTATCCAAAAACAAAATTGGCGACGAATCGTTTGCGAGCCCAGCGATCTGCAATGGCCAAGTCTACTTGCGGGTTGCCACGTTCGAAGGGGACAAACGTCAAGAATACTTAATGAGGCTTGGTAACCAATAACGCCGCATCCCACGGACGTGCCACCAAACGAAGTTCGAATTGAACCGCCTTCGCTACACCTTTTTTTGAATCAGCTGAGCGATTAACTCGGGCTTCCTCTGTTTCTTCAGGTGTTCCAACTGGTCAGGGGGAACACCCAGCTTTTCAAGGTGATTGAACATGCTTTCCCAGACCTTTTCTTTCTTCTTCCCCTCGGCCAAATAAAGATCGGTCAAAAGCTCCTGGACTCGTTGAAAGGAAACATTGTCTCGATTCTGGTAGTAGGATTTGATGACACCCTGTTGGTAGCGAGTGTAGTTTTCCATAGCCATGATGCTGTCCTCCCTTGTGTTTCGCGTTGGTTGCCGACCCCAAGATCTCGATCTCGGCTTTTCGGCACCCCAACTTGAAAAGATAGTAATTCCCGGGTCAACGTGGTAGGGATTCCCACTCCTTGGACTAAAATCGCGGCTTATCGGAAGAACGCGTTTTTTCTACTTCCTGCTCGTATCCCATTTTCGCTGTATGTCCTGCCGTTTTAGCTTGAAGCCGGTCTTGTTCGTTTCCTTGGTACTGGCCGCCCCCCTGTATGTAGGTTGCTTGCCATCACCGGAAAAAATTTCCGAGGTGTCGTCGCAGCGAGATCCCGCTCCCGTTTCCCCCGAGGAACTGCGCGAGATTATCCAGATGACTCTGGACCGAAATCTTCGATTGCGAGGCCTTGCTAGCGATCGCAATGCCGCTTGGCAAGTCATCCATGGGGCTGTTGCGTACGGCGACGCACTTTTGATGGAGGCAAACGGAAAAACCGAGCGGGCCCTTCCCTATCTTTTCCAAGGGGGCGAACTGGCTGGCTGGGAACTCCGCGAAGGGGATCTCCTGGCGAGCACTGGCCGAAAAGGAATTCGCGTTTCGGTCGAAGAAGGGAGCTTCACAGGTCAAGGACACGTGGATCAATTCCTCGGATACCTGTCCCAAGTGAACATTCCGCTGAGCACCAAAATCAAAATCGGTGAGAACGAACATACCTTGGAAGATTGGGCCCGACAGGCGCAGCGAGACATTTGCCAAAACCCCTACCAAGAATACTCCTGGACTCTCATCGCACTTACCAATTACTTTCCTAACGAGACGCAATGGGAGGGAACCGACGGGCGGCAGTGGACGTTGGAACCCTTTGTCGAACGAGAGGCCGGACAGGATCTCACTCGCAGCGCATGCGGCGGAATGCACCGCCTCATGGGATTGGCTCATAGCGTGCGTTATCGTGAAAAGCAGGGCGGTCGACTTGAAGGTGGATGGCTCAAAGCAAAACAAGTTGTCGAAAGCGCCATTGCCAAAGCCAAAGCGTTTCAAAACAGCGACGGTTCCTTTTCGACGCGCTATACCGAACGCGCCGGAAACAGCGCCGACTTGAGCACCTGCATCGGTGCGACAGGACACACACTCGAGTTCCTCGCCTACGCGTTGCCGGCGGAAGAACTCCGCGCACCGTGGCTAGAGAAATCGGTTCTCCGATTGTGCGAGATGCTTCACAACGCCGAGCCAACGGACCTCGAATGCGGCGGAGGTTATCACGCGCTCGCAGGGCTCAGACTCTACGCGGAACGTCGATTTCCGGAGCCCGCACCCAAGTAGTTCCATAGGCAGTACATGCTAAGGCTCCGTTCCAGTCGTTTTCGTGTTGACGCTCCTACGCATGCGGCCGCGCGGAGAACACGGTTTAAAACCCAAGATACGCAGCGGCCGTGACCATCCAAAATGGAATGGTCACCAATCCAATCAGCGATGTTCCAACCACGACGGTACACGCCACCTCGATGTCTTGATTGAACAATCGAGTCATCACAATGGGAAAGGTGGCCGCCGGCATCGATGCTTGCAGCAGTAGCACTTCCTGCAAATCGACGTCGCTAACCCAATGTTTGGCGATCAAGAGAAAGAGTACAGGCAAAGCAATCAACCGAACCCCAATCGCCAGGATTAGGGGCTTCCATGCATTCTTCAAATCGACTTGGGTCAAACAGTCGTAGACGATGGCACCGCTTAACACCAACCCAATCGGGATCGAACAACGCCCCAGTTGATCGGTCATGCTAAGAATCGGCCGTGGAACCCAGACATTCCAGCCCAACTGCCGAATCGCCAAGGCGATCGCTACGGAGAGAAGTGGGGGACTGAATACGATGCGCTTCCAAGATTTCTTGAGCCCCTGGCCGCTAATGATAAACAACCCCACGCTCCAAAGGGCGACATCGACTCCGACGTTGTGTACTAGCAAGGTAACGACGCAACCAGGATAGAAAGCTTCTGCCAATGGAAAAGGAATATAGCCATAGTTTGCAATCCCACTGCATAGCCCGAACGTTCGCGCTCGACTGTTGGTCTCTAATCCAAACCAGCGACCGATCGAGACTGCGATGGCATAGGCAAAGAGAAAGCCGAAGATCGTAAGACCCGCGCCGAAGAGAGTGGGAGTCCATGCGGTGAGATCGGCGGATAGCTTCGTATCCGTCATAATCCGATGAAAGAAGAACGCTGGCAATAAAACGTTGGAAAGGAATCCTGCGAGGGACCGATCCACTTCGCTCGTAAACCACTTCAAATAGCGGGCGAGCGCTCCCATCGCCATGACGAGAAAGACTCCCGATACGGTGGTAGCGATGGATAGATATTGGCTGTTCAAAGAATTGCCTTCCTATGTCACGACGGGTTGGGTTGTCACGACGGATCAGGCGAATCCTCAACGTCGACCGCTACCGCAGTTAGCGGCTCGCCATCGATTTCAACATCCCCCCGAAAAATGGCTTTTCGTCGCGGCGGATCATAATGTGATCCCCTGGCCGCAAGGAATAGTTTTGACCTTCCATCACATGCTTGCCCGAATCGTCGAAATCCACATCCATCCGAACGGGCGGTCGATTTCCGCCATTAGGACGAAGCACCGTAACTTTCATGCGACCGATCTTCTTGAAAAGATCCGCGTCTCGAATCACATCTCCCACAAAAAGGGATTGCCCATTTTGCAAAGGGAGTTTCTCTAAATGACGCTTGCCATCGGTGATGTCAAGGACCACACAAGTTTCCCCATTATCGGTGAGGACGGGACGCTCGGCTCCATGAGGACCGATGCCATATCCAGCAGCCTTCAAACTCTGGGTATCCAGGTTATCGAGCGGACCTTTTGATCGCCCCACCAACATGGAGCAACCGCTCAAAGTTAAGCAAAGCATTGAAAGAATCAACGAGCTCAACAAAGAGGATTTGCCCGCGCAGTTTGGATTGCATGCCATAGCCGAGGTCTCATTCAAAGGAATTGATGTCACATCTCGGATATCGGCAGCCGCACCTCTCGCCTTCAAGGAAAAATCTACTTTATCAGAAAATGCGCCACAAACCACCCAAACTACCAACCAGCGGACGAGGTTACCCCTCGCGGCAGCTCGACCACCTCCGAGCCAGTGATTCCCCAAACGCGATCACCTGGCGTGCGAATCAGTTTTTTTCCAAACGTCAACTCGCCAAAAGACGGCAAGATGAGCCGATTGCGAACCTCATAAAAGCACTTGAGCCTCTCTCCGTTGTCACGCAACTGGATCAGCGGATGCCAGTGCCCCCCTACTCTCGCTTCCTCGGTCGATTCGTCCGCTAGTGGATCATGGACGAAACAAATGCCTTCATCCCGATAAACATCTCCTACCCACGACCACTTCCAGCGTTGCAACCACTTCCGCGAGGAGGTGTCGTGATTACCTAACACCAAGAGGAATTCCATCTCCTGGTGCCGATCGCGGAACGCGTCCAAATCACGTTCGAGCGATGCACCATGCGCGATTCGCGAGTGGAGAAGATCACCGAGAACGATACATCGACTAAACTCGCCCGACTGCAGTTCCTGGGTCCATCTCGAAAGGGTCCTCGACGTCGCACCAGCGGGCAAGGGAATGGCAGAGCGTTGGAACGCAACCTCTTTCCCAAGATGCAGGTCAGAAATCAACAACGTTCGTTTCGCTTCCCAAACCACCGTTCCTGTCGGTCGCAGTTCCAGCTCTTGATTGGAAAAGATCAGCGTGCACGGCTTTTTACTTCTGGCGTGCTTTTCCCGATTCGTTCCGTCCACGATCTTCCTTCGCTAATTCCGTTTCCAACTGTTCCTGTAGCTTTCGGACTCGAGTTTCGAGCGACTCGCTACTCATTCTCTGGCGGAGTTGCTCGACAATCAATGGGAACGAAAGGGGCGTCGGACGCTTCAAAAGAATCCATCGCCAATCCGAGCTCTCCAGACGGGATAATGTGTTTCGTATTCGATCGATCTCGAGCTGCGACCGCATCACCTCGTCGCGGGCTTGCTGGAGCAATCGATTGGAAGGATCGTATTGAACAAACGCATCAAAGAACATATTGCTCGAAGCCTGCAGATGCCTGCCTCGTTTGACTTGCCCGGGATAGCCGGGATGGATAAGCCCAGCGATGCGTGCAATCTCTCGAAACTGCCTCTTGCACAATTCCGTCGCATTGAGACTTGCGAGCAAATCCTCTTCCAACCCTTGTTGAGTCAATAATTCCTTCCAGAACGCCGGCTCATTGCCCAATGGCTGGTTGCTTTGAATCATCAATCCATAATCGTTGACTGTCATACTCATCGTCACTTCGACGCGACGAGAGATTCGATAGGCAACCAGCGATGCTAATCCTTCATGCACCATCCTGCCTTCGAAGGGATAAAGAACGATCGACCAACTATTCTTCCATTCCAGACTTTCTACCAAAACTTCCGACTTCTTCGGCACGACACTCCATCGCCGCTGCAACTCGAGGACAGGTCGAATCGCTTTCATCTCATCCTCCATGAAGCGTCCCGCGGCGGCTTCGTCAAGCAATTCGCGAACCTCCGATGCCATCTGCGTCGAGAGGGGCATCCTGCCGCCACCCCACCTCGGCGTCGCGGTGGGCAGCAGTTTCGACCGCTTCACCACAGCAGTCCCCTCCCGGACTTGAATCAGTTCCAGCGTCTTGCCCGCGAATTGAAATCGATCACCTGCTTTCAACTTAGCGATGAATCCCTCCTCGACCGTCCCCAGGGTCTGTCCTGTGGCATACTGGACCAACATCGAAATCTCACTGGCAATCGTACCGATCGCCATGCGATGGAGCTTGGCGACCCGCGGATCCACCACCGAAAATAGACCACTTGTCTCTTGCACCCGTCGAAACTCGTCGTAGGCCCGCAAGGAGTCCCCACCGCTTACGACGAACTTGAACGCCCATTCCAGATCGTCATCCGACAGAGTTCGATATCCAGCGACGCACGCTAGTTCCCGTTTTAGAGACTCGCGATCAAATGGCTCGGCCATCGCTCTCGTAACTAAATGTTGCACCAAACAATCCAGTGGCGATAAAAGAGATGGTCGATGTTCAAGACCATTTCCACCCTTGGCAACGCTCGCTGCAATGCGTTTGGCGGCAGCTAGCTCAATCAACTCAAATGTGTTGGTCGGCACGAATTGGAGATTGCTAACCGCATCGGGTTGATGGCCACTTCTCCCCGCGCGCTGCAACAATCGAGCAGCCCCTTTGGGACTACCGATTTGAATAACTTGATAAACCTCGCTGAAATCGACACCCAAATCCAAACTGCTGGTGCAAACAACCGCCTTCAGCTTCCCTTCACGCAGGGCTTGCTCCACCCAGCTCCGAACACTCCCATCGAGCGAACCATGATGGAGAGCCAAACAACCTGCCCAGTCGGGCCGCAGTCGTAGCAGCTCTTGGTACCACTGCTCGGTTTGATTGCGTGTGTTGGTGAAGACCAACGTACTTTTCGCCGGTTCGATCGCTTCAACAACGCGTGGGGCCATCGACATCCCTAGATGGCCTGCCCAAGGGAATCGCTCTATACTCTCCGGGAGAATCGAACGGATAGATATCTTCTTCTTCGACTTTCCATGAACCATCCTTGCAGCTCGAGTCGACTGGCGCCCGACCAACACACTCAATGCTTCGTCAAGGTTACCAATCGTTGCGCTCAATGCGCATCGACTAGCTTGCGGTGCCAAGGACGAGAGCCTGCCGAGCGCCAATTCGGTTTGCATTCCACGTTTCGATCCCAACAGTTCGTGCCACTCGTCTACGACAATGCACCGAAGCGATCGGAACTGGTCCTGGAGATCGGCATACGACAGGAGCAATGTCAGACTTTCGGGCGTGGTGATCAAAGCGGTGGGGAGCCGTTTTCGAATCGCCGCTTTCGTCCGCGCACTCGAGTCTCCCGTTCTGCGTTCGAGTGTCCATGGGATCCCCAGTTCCTCAATCGTGCCACGTAGCGTCTCCTCGGTATCGGCAGACAGGGCTCGCAGTGGAGTAATCCAAAGTACAGTCAGAGGCGGCTCGGACGAGCGCGATCGCGGAGGGTTAGACCTCTTACTCCCTGATTCCGATAGGTACTCCAGCACTGGGCCAAACCACGCAGCAAGCGTCTTGCCAGTCCCAGTCGTCGAATGAAGTAAATAGTGCTCGCCGCGCATATATGCGGTCCAACACTCTCGCTGAAATGGGAACGGCGACCACCCCTTGCTCTCAAACCAATCGATTGCCCGGCGAAAATCGAACCTCCGAGGCAGCTTTTCCTCGCAGGGTGACCGGGATTTCTCGGCCATTGCTGTATTGGCGATGGGACTGGCCTCTTCAGGCATTCTCGTTTTCCTCGGTTGTATTCGCCCGATCGACGATCCTCTGCTTGAGTGAATCCAAGCTATCCGCCAGGTCAGGAGTCTTGTCCAATCTCAACCTGAGAATTCGCGGAAAGCGGACCGCGACGCCACTTTTGTGTCGTGTCGAAGGCTGAATCCCTTCGCAGGCGATCTCCATGACTAACTTCGGTGCAACACTTCGTACAGGACCAAACTTCTCTCGTGTGTTTTCTCGAACAAAACGATCCACCGCCCGAAGCTCATCATCCGTAAGTCCCGAATAAGCTTTCGCGCAGGGAACCAGTAGATCGCCATCCCATACCGCAAACGTAAAATCGGTGTACAGGCTCGCTCGCCTTCCATGTCCTCTTTGAGCATAAAGCAGGACGGCATCAAAGGTCCAAGGTGCCACTTTCCATTTCCACCAAACGCCCTTGGTCCGTCCCCCCGAATAGGGACTGCTCTTTCTCTTTACAACGAGCCCCTCTGCTTCGATCTCTCTGGCACCCTCCCGAGCCAGTGCGATCGCGTCCCACGAATCTCCAGAAACAATTGGAGAGATATTCCATATGGGGTCCTGTGTCGATTCTGCGAGCGTCGGATCTCCTAGGGCGCTGCGAAGATTTTCCAGCGCCGCACGGCGCCACTCTAGCGGCTGATCCCGAACATCCCGACCATCTAGTTCCAATAAATCGAACGCGACAAAGCGAACCGGCACCTCTGTCAACAGCTTGCGACCGACTTTCCGACGCCCCAACCGTCGCTGCATGGCTTGGAAAGGCATCGGCTTGTCTCCTTGCCAAGCCAGTAACTCTCCATCGAGCACCGTACCATCGGGAAGCCCTAGCAATGATTTTGTCACTTCAGGAAATTGCTCTTCGATTCGCTCCTCTCCACGACTCCAAAGATAGAACTCCCCTGACCTTCGAATGGCTTGAGCTCGAATCCCATCCCATTTCCATTCGACCAAATAGTCCGATGGCAAACCCAACACAGCGGGGTCGGACTCCAACGCGTTCGCTAAGCAGAAAGGAAACGGCTGCCCCTCGAACGAAGAACTGGATGCAGGGGATCTTAATCGCCGAAAGAATTCCTCGCTCGGGGTCCAACTACCCATCAGGCGGTGGGCAATATGTTCCGGAGGAATCTCGAAAGCCAAAGAAAGAGCGCGGGTGACGAGCCCACGACTCACGCCTACTCGAAATCCTCCCGTGATCATCTTCAACGCAACAAACCGCTCGCTGCCAGGAAGAGTATCCCAAACCGAATCGAGACTCGAGAGAGCCTCTTCCACGGGCGATCTCGAAAGGGGTATCAAGAATGATTCCACCCAACTCGCTAGCGAGACCGTCGAGGGACTCGCGTTCGATCCAGCTAGCAAGTGGACTGTCTCAGCAAGATCCCCAACGTATTGATAGCTCTCTTCGATCAACCAATCGGGAAGACTCGTCCGCTTTTGGACCCACTCACGAATCGCGGCACCGCTCAAGCTTCTCTTCGGTCTGTTACCAGAAAGAAAATAGACCGCCCAAGCTCCATCGCGAGGTTCCACCTCACGAAAATAACGAACGAGCGCACCGAGTTTTGCATTCGTCTTGGTTGTTTCGTCGATCTGGCGATAGAGTTGGCAGAAGGCTCGCATGCCCCATTATCGCCACCCGTGAAGTGGCGGGGAAATAGGTTATCGCTCGAACCAGCCCCTGCCTCCGCCTCTTACGATCGTTTTTGCTTCGCCTCGTAGATCCGTCCTATCAGATCGGTGTAACAATCGACCATATTTTGCAGGGAAGCATGGCTTTCGACGAATTGGCGCCCGTTTCTGCCAAACTCCTTCGATTCGTCGGCCCGATCCAAGATCGATTGGACTCTTTTTTCGAAATCGGAGACAGAACCCGGGGTGGCGGTGTAACCGTTCCATCCATCGAGTACCGTGTCCGGAATAGAACCCACCCGGGAAGCAACCACCGGGACTTCACACGCGAGCGCTTCCAGAATCGAAACCGGACTCGCTTCATTGTGACTGGTCAGAACAAAAAGATCCATCGCCGCCAAAAGCCTTGGGGTGTCGCTTCGGGAACCCAAGAAGTGAACGCAATGCTGAAGTCCCATGGTCGCCCGTTGCACGCGTAGGGATGCTCGCTCGGGTCCATCTCCAATAATGACGAAGTGCGTCTTCAGGTTCTTTTCCTGAAGCCGCTTGGCAAGCTGCAGGAAGAGACCGTGATTCTTTTCGGGACGCAGGGCGGCTACGATCCCGATCAGTTTGGCATCGCTTGGAATTCCGAGCTCCGTTCGGACATCTTGATAAGCGTTTGTCGACGGAGCAAATCGTCTGGTATCGACCCCATTGGGGATCACGAAGACTTTGGATTTGGGAAATCGCTCTTGCTCGACCAAGAATTCACCGTGCGACTTCGCGACGCCAATAAATCCATCGGTAATGCATGTGAGCATTCGATTCAGCTTGCCAATCCCATCAGGCCATCCGGTCGAGTGAAGCGCAGAACAAATAACGGGAACACCCGCTCTCCTTGCCGCGAGTCGGCCCCAAAACATCTTGTCGCCCGCACCGACCGTGATGACGGCATCGGTTTTCTCGCGTCGAAAGTGTTTGGTCAATCGATTCAAAATACCAATGTCGTATTTGTGTTTCAACAGCCGATCGTAGACGGGAAAATCACTGCTGATCTCTTGCCCTAGCGGTCCACGATCCTTCAAACAGACAACGCTCGGCTCGATTTGCGAATCATCGAACCCACGAACCAAGTTCACCAGCAGCGTCTCGGCGCCCCCTACCGGCATGCTTGTGATAACGAACGTGGTTCGCAGCGCGCGCTTCGTCGCGGATGACGCGGTTGGCTGGGAAGAAGGGGTCGAAATGGGACGAAGGCGTGGAGATGCAACTGCGTTCATACGGAATTAGGTTGGAGGTCAAAGGAGAAAAGACGAACGAGGATTGGTTTTAACCCGGCGAGGACTGGCCTGACTCACTGGAGGAGTCAGTCGGACGTTGGAGCGCGGATGGGTCGATCACCACCGGTGATTTCAAGTTGAGTTTGCGTGGATCGAGGGTGAGCCAGTTCGTCAGTGCGGCCATGCCGGGATCTCCGTGAATGCGTTGCAAATGGACGGGGTCCTCTCCAGGCCAATTGAGCCCGCCCGCTGCGGTAAGAAAGCATTCGAAACCCGCCTCCAATACCGCATCGATCGACTGCTGGGAGACGTTGTCTTTTAATCCGTATGGGAACGCGAAATAGGTAACCGGTTGCTGGCTCCAATCCTGCAACTTCTTTCTGGAATCGGAGATCTCGCGCCGCAATTGTTCGGAGGAAAGCGTCTTTCCCAAATCCAAATGGGTATGGGTATGTCCGCCAATGGTGATCCCCTGCGAAGCCATGCGCCGGATCTCCTCAATGGTATTCGGCTTGAGAGGTATCCCCGCTGCGCGATCATGCGGGAACGGCTCTCCAGACTCGACAAAGTGGGTCGATACGAAATAGGTACAAGGTATTTTGCGCTCCAAGATCTCGGGAATGGCGCGCTCGCAATTGTCGGAATAGCCATCGTCAAAGGTGATCGCGACCATCGGAATTCGACGATGGCCATTCGACTGAGACTTTCGAATATCACCCAGCGAAGCAAATCGAGCGTGCTGCTGCACCCAGTTCAGGTGCTGAACAAAATTCGCGTTCGAGATCGACCAGCCGTTAGGGTGTTTATCGGCAACGCGATGGTAGAAGAGTACCGCCGCGGGATAGGTTCCAGATGCCTCAAATTGTTTAGCGAGATGCAATCGAGTTCGCATCGTCGACCAGCGGTAAAGCGACAATCCGATTTCTCGTGATAAAGATGGCATGATTTAGAACTCCGTCGGTGAGGGACCTTCAAAAATTCGACGAAATTCAGTTTGTGCCAACTGCGAGAAGATAATTGATCAGAGAAGACTGCCAAAACGTAGCGGTCGCACCAGTTGTTCCGGCTATATCGACCTCGGACGGGATTCCTGTCCATACGGCGGGATTCTCAGGTTTTCACTGCAGATTTCGGTCGATGTGTCAAAGCGAGGACGCTTTCGCTGAAACAAGTAACGAGGTCATTCGGTGGAATTTGTTGCCACATTGTTGGGTTTATCCGTTCTGGCTTGGAGCGTTTTCTTCCTGCGCGTCCATAATGTTTTCGCTGGCAGTGTTCTCTTTCTCGTTGCTACGACTCTCTTCCCGCCCGAATACCTCAAGCTGGATGTAGGCGGTCTTTCTCTCACGATCGACCGGGCTTGGATTCTCGTCGTGGCAGGCCAATTTGCGTGGGATCTGTACCATGGCAAATCGCACTGGCGCAATATGACGGGGAGCGATGCCGTCCTCTTCCTCTTCTTGTCTTGGCTCATTCTCCGAACGCTTATGACGCCCATTGGAAAAGAGATTCCGGGCCAACCCTCGACCGTCATGCATCTGATCAATGGATACCTTGCACCGGTCTTCCTTTATTTTCTGATGCGTCATTCGCGACTCAAGCCCTCCGACGCCTGGCCCGCCATTGTCCTGATCTTGATATTCGGAGTTTATTTAAGCATCACAGCCCTATTAGAAATTACCAAGCAATGGAGTTTGGTGTGGCCCTCCTTCATAGCCGACCCAACTCTCGGCATCCACTTCGGACGAGCTCGCGGACCGATGCTGCAATCGGTTCGATTGGGAATGTGCCTTTGCTTTTGCCTTTCCATCCTCTGGGCGTTCGTACTGCGACTGTATCCACACCAAAAATGGGCTTGGTTGACCACACTCTCGCTCTCGCCTTTGCTCCTGCTTGGAATCCTCCTGACTTACACGCGGAGCATATGGATGGGAGCGATCGCCGTCGTGATCATCTTGATGTCCACAATGCTCACCGGCAAAATGCGCGCGATAGCGCTAGGTTCTTTGGTTGTGACCGGTACGATGGGTGGTCTCATTCTGGGCCCCAGCCTCGTTGCGTTCAAACGAGAGTACAGCGAAGCAGAAACGCTCGAAAGTACGAAGATGCGAGGCGCGTTTGCCTACGTTTCCGTTCAAATGTTCAAAGATCGTCCCTTGGCAGGTTTTGGATTCAATCAGTTTCAAGTCCTCAATCGCCCCTACCTCGACGATCGCACAACCTCGATTCGCCTCGAATCCATCCGAGGATATGTCCACCACAATTCCTATCTGAGCCTGCTCGTCGATTTGGGCCTGATCGGGGCGGTGCTGTTCAGCTTCGTCGCGTGGAGCCAACTCCGAAATGGATGGACATTGCTCACCCATCCCCTATCGAACCCTTTCGGCCGCAGCGCCGCCATCCTCGGTTATTGCACGATCGCGGTCCATGCAATTCAAATGGCATTCCATGAAGTTTCATTCTCCAGTATCGAATACACGATCCTGGCTTTCTCTCTCGCAATGGTCCAAGTCTATCGAGACGAACTGGTCGAACAGACGAAACGATTTCGCGAGGCAGCCAGCGCATGATCTAAGCATCTTCCCTCGCTTCGGGTGATTCGCCGACAAATTGGGTCTCAAGCGTCCGAGCGTCTATCCCTTGCTCGGCCAAATAGCGAACGACTATATTGCTAAAGCCATGCGTGACCCAGACAGATTCAGCCTCGGTTTCGCGAATGGTCTGAAGCAACCCCTCCCAATCCACGTGATCCGAAAGAACGAACCCTCGATCGACGGCCCGCCTCCTGCGTGTCCCGCGTATCGCCATCCAACCCGACGCGACGCCCGAGGAGTAGTCTCCGAAGCGACGCATCCAAGGGCTCCCCTGAGCACTGGGGGGTGCCAGAACAATCCCTTCGTGCCAAGGTGTGTCCACCGAGGCATCGCGAACCTGTACGGTCGCCGGCAACGCTCGGCCTGAAGCTCGGTACGAGTGCGTCGTTCCCTCCATCGCTCCATGCAAATAGATGGGACCGCATCGATCCCCCACCATGGCCATCAATCGCTGGGCTTTACCGAGTGAATACGCAAACAAAACACTCGCTCGCCCAGCCTCGTGGTTCTTTTGCTTCCACTCGATAATCTCGCTGGCAACTGCCTCCGCAGAAGTCCAATGAAACACCGGCAAGCCAAACGTTGACTCCGTTACAAACAGATTGCACCGAAGCGGTACGAAGGGCTCGCAAGTAGGATCCTGTTGCCGCTTGTAATCGCCGCTTACAACCGCTGTATACCCTTTTCGCTCGATGCGAACCTGCGCCGAACCGAGAACATGCCCCGCCGGGTGAAGCGACAAACGGACATCTCCGAGTGTCATCGTTTCGCCGTAGCCCAACGTATCGAGGGAGATGGATGGACCGAGCCGCTCTCGAAGAAGCCGCTCCCCATCCGAAACGCAAAGATAACGACTCGATCCCATGCGAGCGTGATCGCTATGCGCATGCGTGATCACCGCACGTTCGACGGCTCGCCAAGGATCGATAAAAAAACCGCCCGGCTCGCAATAGAGACCGGACGGTGTCCATTTCAATAAATCTTGCAATTCGGATCCCCCATCAGTCAACACATGCTGCCCGATGGATCCCGAACAGCGGATTAAT
Organism: Pirellula sp. SH-Sr6A; assembly: GCF_001610875.1. Classification (NCBI taxonomy): domain Bacteria; kingdom Pseudomonadati; phylum Planctomycetota; class Planctomycetia; order Pirellulales; family Pirellulaceae; genus Pirellula; species Pirellula sp. SH-Sr6A. The sequence continues at coordinate 512,850 of NZ_CP011272.1, forward strand.
CACGACCCATTGTAACGCCAGGCCAATCGTCAGTCCGGAATGGAGTGACAGGAAGCCCATTCTTGCTGAATAGATTGCAGACTGGGTTGGTCGCCCAAGCGTAACGCACGGAAACGGGTGTTTTGACTTCCGGTGCGGAGACTTCAATGCGACCATCCTTCAAGATCTTCGCGGTGGCGTTGTAGAACTTCTTGTCTTCGCCGGCGACGGTGAATCCGATCACTTCGTTCACATCAAACGGACGCCATCCCGATCCTACGTGCTTGAAGGACACAATCGCTTTGTCTCCTTCGACGACCATGGAGTCATACCGAGGACTTTGAAAGTCGATCTGGATCCCATACTGCTTGGCCAACGCCCAACGTGCCAATCGTTTGCCCACATCCTCTTTGTTGGTTGGGTGGATGTCTTTCCCTTCGCCGATATCGATGATCACCGCCTGCCCCGAGTTGGGGAGCTTGTCCATGGCCATCGTTTGGGCTTCGCGAAGTTCCGCCCAATCGCTGTCGCCTGGCTCTTTCACTTCGGCTTGGAAGTCAGCCAATTGGACCCAGTAGAATGGAAAGTCCCCTTGGCCCCATTCGTCGCGCCAATTCTTGATCATACGAGGGAACAGGTCACGATATTGGTATGCTCGCCCTGCATTGGATTCTCCCTGGTACCAAATAGCTCCCTTGATGCCATATCCAAGGTGGGATTTGAGAACACCGTTGTAAATGTTACCGGGTCGAGCGTTGCCACTCATCTGGCGACCGAGATCACCCAAGCGTTTGTTTTCTTGTTCGTTGCGATCTGATTTGCTGTTGAGCTTCGCGAACTCGTCTTCCATCCCCTTCCAACGGTCTACCAACTTGGGGAACTCAGCGCTGAGGACGTCGCGGTTGACCCAAGCTTCGCAGGCGGAGCCTCCCCATGCGTTGTTGATCATTCCGATGGGCACATCGGTCGTCTGATGAAGCTGCCGAGCAAAGAAGTAGCCGACCGCGGAAAAGTTTCCGACGTTTTCGGGCGTGGTGACCATCCACTTGCGATCGTCATGACTCCAAATCGCTTCTTGAGTTCCCTTTTGAGGGAAGTTGATCATTCGAATCTTCGGATACTTGGCCGAAAGCTTTTCAAGGTCTGGATCGTTGGATGAGTTCACGGACCATTGCATATTGGACTGACCGGAACAGATCCAAACTTCACCGATGAGAACGTCCTTGATTTCAATCGTGCTGGATCCAGCTACTTTCAATACGAGGGGCTCCCCAAGCCCCATCGAGGGGAGCTTGGCACTCCAATCTCCCTTGCCATCGGCTTTGCAAGTTACCTTTTTGTCACCGAGGGTGATGGTTACGGTTTCACCAGGCTCACCCTTGCCCCAAATCTTGTTCTCCTGTCCCTGCTGAAGGACCATGTGGTCGGAGAAGATATTGGGAAGCTTGATTTCGGCCTGGACCGAAGATGCCATCGACGAAAGGGATGCCAACGCTGCGGTTAGCAAAAACCGAATTCTCATTACGATTTCCTTGAGGAGATTGGGAGGGAATACTACCAAGGCTGCTGATTGCAGCTGGAGGGTAAAGGCTGGAAGGGGAACGATCGTGCCCCCCGTTAAAGCCCTATCATACTAGCGATTTCACGCCAAAACATGTGGTGACCGAACGCCACGGTGATGAAAGTTGCCAAGAGCGTGAGCGTTGCGGCTCTTGGATTGTGCCGAAATGCCATGGAAAGCGGCAAATATGCGAACCATCCCACGACAAAAATAACGAGCGCCGCTTGCCATCCCAACACCCCGCCCACCATCCAACCGGCTTGCCGCCAGTGGGTTCTCCCGTCGCTGGTTACCCATTTCGGAAGCATGACGCACGTAAGACCCGCCACCGCTCCTCCCATACCAAGACCAGCTAGAAGGGTAGAACCCGTAGACAAAAACGAAATGGGAAACGAACGCGCGATAGCTAGTCCATCCGACCACCGCACGAACTCTAGCGGCATATAAAAGAGCTTGGGACTGCAAATAATGACCACAAATCCAAACCATCCCAACCAAGGAAAACGAAGCCCCTCCATGCTCGACGAGACGAGCATCACCAAGGATGCAAACAACATAGCGTGTTGAAGATAGGCGGTGATCAAAAGCCACTTCGGAGAAAATATGGTGTTCTCGAATCCGACGAACGACTCGACGCGCCAGTTGGGTAGATTTGCTCCTCCCGTTATAAGCTCTCGAAACATCAGGACCATGAAGATGGAACCGATGATCACCTCCATCCACAAGTACCGAGTGGCGATCGGCAGATGACAAAAGGCACAACGCCCCTTGCACCACAACCATCCAATGACGGGGGTGTTATGAATAAATCGAAGCCGATTGGCGCAGTACGGACACTTTGAGCCCCCAAAGACAATCCCTTTTCCAACCGGCCATCTCCCTGCGACGACGTTCAAGAAGCTGCCGATGCTCGCACCGAAGTAAAAGAACCAAAAGGTCGCCAGGTACTGAATCGTTCGAATCAACTCGCGTTGTGGCGAACTCCAAGTCGTAGACCAAGTCTTTGGCTTGGGATTCCACCACTTTCTCAGCCCCTCTTCCCAAGCCACTCCGGGATACGTGTACAGATACCACCCGAACACCCATAACAAAAGGGGCGCGATGAGCATCCAGTTGATCCGCAGAATGCGTTTTCTCCGTCGGCGGATCCTGGGGGGGCCTACGTCACCCTCGAGCGCCACGGATTGCGAAAATGCGTTGGTTCCATTCAAAGCGTTCCAAGATTTAGGAAGGTCGGTCAAAACGCAGCTCGTTGCTTCTGAACTTGATTGAGGATCTCTTTCAAAGGATCCTTCGTATTGGAATTCCCGCCCTCTTTCAAGTCCCGTTCGGACAGACGACGGACAGCCCCGGGATTCTCTTGATCCTGAGCCGCTCGAAAGACGTCCAACTCCGTTCCTTCTACGAGTTCGTCTCCTGGTGGCAATAGAAAAAAGCCAATGCTCCGAGGCTGAAAATTGACGTCCTCTACCACATTGGGACTTGTCCCCGTTCGATCGATGGCGATCGACTGCAAGAATATCTCGTAGACACTCAAATCATATAAAACAGCAGGGGGAACTGGAGTGGTGTACTGCTCGTCTACCCAATTTCCCAATGCATCGTCAATGGAAACGCTTTCTACAATCGTCCCTCCCGCATCCCTTTCTATTCGCACCCGCTTTCGCTCTCCAGCAGGAATTCGGATTTTCACAGGGTTGTCGGGAATCCTGCGGTCGGCAAATAGAACCAACAGCTCGCCACTATGACGATTCGCCAATTCGATGTCGACGGGGGGTAACGGCGCATTCGGTACAAACTGCTGCTGCGTTGTCCGAAACTGTGGCACGGGCAATGGAACAATCGGAGTCATGGGATACCAAATTTGCCAAGGATCGTATGCCCATGGCCTTATCCAAAGGCCACCTGTCGTCGGAAAGGTAAGGCACATGCCAGGATACATGACGCTTTCGAAGTAATAGCCGCCACCCATGTAACTCTGTACGCGCCACAATTGGTCGATCCCTCCATGCACGGGGGCGAGCAATGCGGGAAAGCCGCCGCTCCCGAACCCTCCTCCACCAAACGCTCCACCCGGCGGGAATACTCCTCCACCGAAGCTTGGCCCCGAGGGAAACCCTCTCGTTCCGCGCCTGGATCGGAGTCCATCGCGCGGCTGCGGGCCTCCAACCCCAATCGCCATCCACTTGGAATCAACCCGTTGCTGGATCCTAACCAAATCTTCGCGTACCGGTTGAATAAACCATGCTGCACTCGGATCATCCGCCGCCGTCCGCAATTGAAATCGATCAATCCCCTCAACGGACAAATAGCGCCTCGAACTCGGCCCGATGGCGAAGATCATGGCGGACATCGTTGGCAGTTCTCCCACAACGGTTCCCGATTCACTCCGCTGCGTCGCGCTGGGCAGTTGACTAGGAGTCGGTAACTGTCGTGGTACCGAAGGTGGCTGCTCGAGCAGATTGGGAAGAACGCCGGGCGTTGCGGCTTCTGCGTTGCCACTCCCAACCGGATGAACAGTCATACGGCTAGGAACAAATTGGATGCGCCCCTGCTGCAAGGTCCCGATCTGCATTCCACCGCTACCACTGACAGGCCATCGTATGATCTGCTGTAGCTCGCGCGAACTATAGCTCAGAAACGCTCCATCGCTGGTGTCGTAACGGGTCAACCTCTTGTAACGGGATACCGATCCATCTGGCGACCGAATCGTCAAGTCCTCGTCCGTCAATGTCGCTGTGGAAGGACGTTCCAACCCAGGTGCCTTGAGCTCGAAATCACTATTCCGCGAGCGGATTGCACTCTGGATCGTCGCCGTCTGCGGCAATGCATAAAGCGAGCCCTGTTGAAGCCCACAAGACAGGGCCAAAAACCAAATCCAACATCGTTTAAGATCAAGACGGTCCATGGATCGATTTCCTTCAACTGAGGACCAGTGATCGGACAAGCGTCAAAGGGCGAAGGCGTCCTCCTCCTCTTGCTCCGCATAAATCGGAAGATATCGGTAGTATACCTCTAGAATCATTGTTGCCATACAAGTCGTATAGAAACGCCCTGCCGAATCGGTACTATGCCCATCGTCCCAATACCAGCTCCCAGCGGAATGTCCTGATTGAGATTGGGTCGATACTAGTTGATCCCGCATCTTCGCATTCCACTTCTCCCAAACATCTCCACCCATCTGCTTCATGACCTGAGTCGCATAGTAGTTGTAATAAGTCGTCGACTTGCTCGGTCCCGCCTTGCCAAACTTCTCAACCATTCCCTGCAGAGATGGATGATCTTTCTTCATACCCGAGTACATTCGGCACAACGCCGCAGCGGCGGTGCAACTCGCGTTGTAACCTGACTTGCTCGCCATCCTCTTGAAATCGTAGTGATAGGCCGTGCCGTTATCCCAAGCCATCTGATCGAGAAACAGATTTGCCTTGCGCACGACATTGATATCCACTGCCAATCCACTCATCGACGCGCTTTTCAAGGCCATCATCTGCCAACCCACCACCGATGTATCCCCCAGCCCGCCTGGGGCGTAGTGCCAGCCTCCCGTCGAAGCGTTCTGGGCAAATGCTAAGAAGTTCACACCCGCCTGCGCGGGTTCGAGCAGCTTTGGGTCACGGGTCATCCCAAACGCCTCACACAGTGCGGTCGTTGCGATCCCATGGGCATACATATCATCGAGTCCTTTCCCCCCTTCGCCGACCCACCACGACCCCATGCCCTTCTGATACTTCACATTGCGGATCAAGAAGCTCAACCCCTTGAACACAACCTCTTTGTACTCCCCTTCCATGTGCGTCTGTCCTGCGCCGAGGAAACAAAGAAGCGCTAGGCCTGTTGCAGCATTAAAGCTCTTATCCCGCCGGCCAGAATGGTCGCACTGGTTGTTGCAGACCATACCGTGCGCGAGCGTCCAAGCCCCAGTTTGTTTGTCTTGATGTTCGGCGAGCCACTTCAATGCCATCGAGACGGCCCGTTCGGTGTCGCTCGTCCCACCAAATTTTTTCAAAAGCTCTCGCTTGGCTTCCTTGGATCGCCCCGTCATCGCCGCCTTCATCGCGGCATTGCTCTGTGCGGACATCGCGCTCTGAGGTGCCAGACTGGCAGAACTGGGGATACTTAGATCCGGCCCGCTCGGTAACACTATCTCCGAAAAGTCGGACTCAGCGATGGTGGACGTATCCACTGCCGGCATCTCAGATGGAATATTCTCCGACTCGGAGACCTCCAAACTCGATGCCTCCGCCGCCGAGAGCTCGACCTGCTCCAAATCCTCGCCTTCATCGAGTGCCTCGCCCGCCGTCAACATGAGCTTGATCTCCTTCTGGATGGGCTCAATGTTCCAAGCCGCCAACGCGAGTATCGCCCCCACATGCACTACGGTGCTAATCAACCAACTCGGCATCGAACGCCATAAGGCACTTACCCAAGATCGGGTAGGGTTGGCCCAAGATTGGGTAGGGCGGGTTGCGGTCCCTTCTTCGAGAACCCTCCCAACAGGGCGATCCCCACCTGCCCCATACCTTGACGTCTCGTGAATGTTGGCAGCTTCATGGGAATCAAAGGGTCGTTCAAAACTTTCTGGCACTTGTCGATTTGACGTATCATCCATCGCCGATTTCCAATCTCCCAGCAGTTCAAAGCCCTTGTCCACGCCACAAGCAAACGCACCCAATCGCTTCCGCCGTTTCCACCATCTTAGCATTAGCGGGGCGCAAAAGTACTCAAACGGCCTGGAAGGCAGCCTGGAACAACGCTCAAGGTGCCGAGGAAAAGATCTTGGGAAGTTCTACCGACAGGGACTCCCAGCCATCGGCAGCAAGCTGGAAGTCGACCTCTGCCCAACGGACCGGCGCGTTGGGCGAAGCGCGGGACTGCTCCTTCGCGTCGGGCCATAGGGGGAAGTGAGCACCATTCCCCATCACCAACCTCCCCTCCACCGTTTCGCTGACCAAATGGTCCGCGAGCAAACCGGCGGCAACCGGGTGGGGAGCCCTGTTTATCACGGCAATCGTGTTGGGGATGAACAAGGTTCCGATGCCCCCTGCTCCCTGATCCGGAAACACGATTTCCACCGGTTTTCCGGACTCCACCTCGCCGATCGCATCGTCGGTATCGGTTAAACACCAATCCAAATCACCTTGCCCCACTGCAATCGCGACCTGCTTATTCCCAGCCAGTACAACGGCATTATCACGAACTCCCGCAATCCATTGCTCCCAACTCCAAACCCCGCTCGTAGATTTCTCGGGACCAACCACTCCAACTGGGGGAAGGATCTTCGACGCATGACTCGCCAATACGGCCATATGTGTCGCCGTCGTTCCATACATGGGGTACGCAATCCCGCAACGACTCTTCCATTTCGGATCCGCCAACTCCAGGACCGAACTGGGCCACGCCTCTCGATCCGGAAGCTTGGTCTTATTCACAAGCAACACACGGCCACGGGCCGCGATCCCCACCCAACTTCCATCTGCGGCTCGAAACGACTTGGGCCACGCATCTGGGATCTTCCATTTGCGAGCCTGCAACAATCCCTGCTTTTGAAGTCGCAGGGTGTGCAAGATTTCATTGTTCCAAAAACAATCGCACTTGGGCTGACTGGCTTCTCCTTCGATACGAGAAACCAAGCCTAAGGTCTTGCTCGCCTCGACGTCGAACTGACGCAATACCTCAACCCCAGCGTTCTGTCTCTCAAAACCATCGAGAATCGGCGAAGCAAACTCGCGGTCCGCCGCCGCGTAAATCGTTACCTGATTCTCTGCCCTGCGTATGCATCCGCCGACGAGCATCGCAAATACGAGGGCAAAACCTACCCCAACCAACAGCCGCTCACCTCCTCGAGTCGCACCGGATCGTGGCCGATGCTGAAATTCCTTTATCAACGGACTGTGTCTTTCTGGGGAAGAGTTCAAGATCTTTTGAATGGCGAGACAGGGAAAGAGCGGTGCGATCGAATCGCTAAGCCATCTTGGTCAATTTGCTGACCCGACCGGACTGGACCCACTCGGCCACGTAAATATTACCGGCCAAATCAAAACAAGCATCATGGGGGTGCACAAACTTGCCATCGAGCCACTTCGACTCGTCGCGGCGAATGGTATTGCCTTTGTCTTCGCCGATTCGCTCCACATCGCTCCCTAAAGTCGCGACGGTCTTGTAGTCTTTGTCCAACAGCGATACGCGGGCCTTCAATTCCGGAACCAGCAACAAATCCCCTTGAAGATCTACGTTTGCAGGCAATCCAAAACCTGTAATGGTCCGCTCGTACTTGCCATCGATACTAAAGATCTGGAGCGTGTGGTGCGCTCGGTCCGTCACGACGATCTTGGGGGCCTGCGGATTGCGATCGTCGATCCACAGTCCATGCGGAGTCTTGAATTTCCCTTCACCGTCTCCTGCTCCACCAAACGACGAGAGCCACTTCCCGTCCTTGTCGAATCGATGGATGTGAAATGCACCGTAGCCGTCCGCTAAAAAGAAACCGCCATCTGGAAGGAATGCAAAATTGGTCGGCAAAAATCGATCTGGTCCCCAAGTCTTCGTGGGATGGGTCGCTTCGTCGGCATGATAGATTTTGGACTCGGTCGGTGCGAACTTCTTCCAAACCGTCTCCCCTTTTAACGTCAACTTTGCAAACGCTTTCACCTGCTGGTAAGCGGCGACGTACAAGAATTGTTCACTCCCCTCGGTGCGAACCTCAATGCCATGCCCCCCGCCTTGGAATTCACTTCCGAAGGCCCGAATAAACTTCCCTTTGTCGTCGAAGACAAAAATCGATGGATGGTCTTTTTGATTCTCGCGACCTTCGTGGATGACGTATACGTTGTTTTCGGCATCCACTGCGACGTTGTGTGTCGTTTGCCATGTGTACTGACTTGGTAGCTGAACACAATGATGCACCAGCCGATAACGATGCGGACCTTCCCCGACAATGATCTCTTGGGCGGATCCTGACGAGGCATTTGCGACCAAGCCGTGGTAACCGACCATTCCAACCGCTCCTGCTGCGGCGGTCCTTTGGAGCAGGGTTCTTCGATTCCAAGTAGCAGATCTCAATGGGTTGTTCGATTTCATGATGAATTCGCGGAGATAGGAGAGGGGTTGGGGAGAGCCAGTAGGAACGATTAGTATACATGCCGGAATAAAGAGGAGGCAATCAGGCATAAGCTACGCATGATTCCGATTCAGTTTTCGATTGGAATCCATTCCTAACGCAGTGACACCGGCGACGACGAAGCAGAGGGAAAAGGCCCAGAAACAAGCATCCCACCCGAATTGGCGCTGAATCATCGAAATGGCGACCGGACTGAGTCCCGCGCCAAAATTACCAAACATATTGACCCATCCAAGCACCTTGCCTGCATTCCTGCCCCCAATATCCTGGGAGAAGGCCCAAACCGATGGATTCGATATGTCTGCGGCAATCGCCATGACGCTGAGCAACGCGACGAAACTCAGGGGATGGGTGAACCAAGGGCAGACAAACGACACGATCCCGCACACGAACATACTCATCGCAATCGGCAATGAACGCCCCCATCGCAAACCCAAATGCCGGGATGTCCAGTCCGTGATGATCCCTCCCGCTACCATCCCAACACAACTCACCCAGGCCGGTAGGGAGGACAGAAACCCAGCTTCCACCTTCCCAACCCCTAGCTCGCCTGTGAGGTAGCTGGGCAAATCGCTTAACAAAAACACCCACCCAAAGTTAAGTAGAAACTGAACGAGGCTAGCACGAACGAGATTCGGTTCCACCAACATCTGTCCAAACGTCAACGCCTCCGCCCCAGGTGCAGAGTATTGTTCACTGCTCACCTCTCGAGTGTCTATTTGATCGGGAGGTTCTGCCCCTTTTTGTGAATCGGTGGTCGATCCATCTTTGGCGAGCAGATGAAAGGGAATGGCTAACAAAATCCCCACGACGCCATATACGATCAAAACCGCTCGCCAACTCGAGAAAGCAACTTCCAAAATCGGTGTGAGAAACTGCGAAATAGCCCAGCCTAAACGGCCTCCGAATGTCACGGCACTACACGCTCGACCTCGCAGCCGCTCCGGAAACCAGCCCCGTATCAGCGCGTTGGCATTGGGATAAGCGCCAGCTTCAGCGAGCCCCAATGCCACCCTGGACGAAATCAAAACCGCAAATGACTGCGAGAGCCCTGTGAGAATCGTCGCGCCCGACCACAACACCAGAAAAACGGTCAATACTGTCTTGAATCCAAACCTTAGCCCCAAAGCCGCCGCGGGGACTTGCCCCAACGCGTACGCCCAGAAAAAAGCTCCGATGAAGTAAGCAGCCTCATCTCGCTCCCAACCAAATTCCGCCGAGATCGAACTTCGAAGCTGCCCTACTGCCGCTCGATCGACATACATGTTGACCGCGAGAAGCACTGTCCCGATCAATACGATCGCACTCGTTCGATTCGGAAGATTCTGTACCATCAGGGTCTTTCATGGATGTACTTGAACAGGCTAGGATCAGCCAGCTAATCGTTCATGGGTAGGCTAGAATACTATAGCCAAATTTCTTCGCCCTTTGCTCTCCGATCACCGTTTGTTCTCCCTTCGCCAGGACGCGTCGCATGCCTCTCCCAATCCCTTTGCCCGCTCGTCTGTTGCCCATCTTCGGCTCTTGGCTCGTGATGCTGCTACTGCCAAGTTTATCGAGCGCACAAAGTAACTCTCCCGGCAACTCGCCCGCGCGTCCCAACATTCTTTGGATCACGTCCGAAGACAATGGTCCACAACTCGGCTGCTACGGAGATCGATTCGCCTCAAGCCCTCATATCGACGCGTTAGCGGCTAAGGGGTTGCGATTCAACCAATGCTGGTCCAACGCCCCCGTCTGCGCGCCCGCTCGAACCACCATCATCACTGGCATGTATGCAACTTCGTTCGGCGCGTCGAACATGCGGAGCCGAGGAACCCGAAAACCAAATACGCTTCTTCTGCCCGAACTCCTGCGGGCCGAAGGTTACTACTGCAGCAACAACGTCAAAGAAGATTACAACTTCAACGCCACCACCAAACCCTGGAACGCGTCGAGCAACAAAGCGCACTGGCGCAATCGACCCAACCAATCCCCATTCTTTTCGGTCTTCAATTTCACGACCACCCACGAAAGCCAAATTCGAACACGGCCCCATGACGCGAAGAAAGACCCGCAAAAGGTCCCCATCCCCCCATACCACCCCGACCTACCGGAAGTCCGTCAAGACTGGGCACAGTACTACGACAAGATCGAAGAAATGGACGGACAAGTCGGCAAGGTTCTTCAAGAGCTCGAGGCCGATGGCCTATCCGATTCCACCATCGTGTTCTACTTCGGCGATCACGGTAGCGGGATGCCTCGCAGCAAGCGTTGGTTGTACCAAAGCGGTCTCCACGTCCCAATGATTGTCTTCGTTCCCGAGAAACTGCGCGCCATCGCTGGTGAGTCCTACCAGCCCTCCGGCACTTCCGATCGATTGATTGCGTTTGTGGATCTAGTTCCCACCGTCCTCCGATTGGCCGGCGCTGCCATTCCCTCGTACCTCGAAGGAACCCCCTTCCTGGGAACGAACATCCCAGATGCACCGAAGTACGCATTTGGATTTCGAGACCGAATGGATGAAAGAATCGATATGTCGCGCGCCGTGCGCAACGACCGTTACCTTTACATTAAGAACTTCATGCCCTTCCGCCCGCAAGGCACCTACTTGACCTACATGTTCCAAACGCCGACCACCCAAGTCTGGAAAAAGGCCTTCGATGAGGGAAAACTAAACGAAGCCCAAAGCGCCTTCTGGAAACCAAAGCCCCCTGAAGAACTCTATGACTTGCAGTCAGACCCGTTTCAAATCCACAACCTTGCCGGAACCGAAGCACTTCGATCCGTTCAGCAGGAACTGCGCGATCAACTCCGCCATCACATGATTCGGACGCAGGACAAAGGTGTCGTTCCCGAAGCGATTGTAAAGGCGAATCAGGTGGACTCGAACTGGAACTGGAGCGAATTGGTCGATGCTGCTTTTCAGGGATCCTCTTTGAATGGCCCAGCTCCCAATCGGGACTCTGACAATCCAATCGTTCGGTATTGGGCCGCTCAGCGCCTCCTCGTTGCCGGTGCGAACCAGCCGACGCGAGCGGATTACCAAAACGCTTGCATCGCATTGCTGAAAGACTCCAACCCGAGCGTTCGCATTCCAGCCGCCGAGGCCGCTTGCAGGTCCACCGAGCCCGATCTGAAACGCCTAGGATTCGAAACTCTTCTTCAACTCTGCGACGTCGAAAAATGGGAAGGAATGCAAGCGATTGCGGCCATGAATAGCTTGGTGAACCTCCAAATGACGATCGACGAACCTCAGCGAAAAAAAATCGGAATCGATCCAGCACTCGAACCGGTCTATCGGGAGTATGTCACCCGTCTGCTGGAAACTCTCGGATCGCAACAAAATTGATCTTGGTGTAAGCTACCGCTTCGATTTCCCGATGCCCTCCAGGCCTCGCAATGCTTCCTTACGCGTTTTATCCAATTGCTCATGAGCGGTGATATTGTTTTGGCTGTCGATCTCGGTGCATCCAGCGGTCGCGTCTTGGCTGCGGAGATCTTGCAGGATCGCATCCAACTGCACGACGTACACCGTTTCGACAATGTCCCGGTCCATGTCGGACGCCGTTTGCATTGGGATATCGTCGGCTTGTGGAGCGATGTCGAGAAAGGCCTCCGACTCGCCGCTCTTCGCTTTGGGGATCGAATCGCCAGTGTCGGCGTCGATACATGGGGCGTCGATTATGTACTGCTCGACCGAAACGACGATCTCGTTGGCCCCGCCTTTTGCTACCGAGATTCGCGGACGAACGGTCTCATGCACCAAGCGTTTGATCGACTGTCCCGAAAAGAGATCTTCGCCCATAGCGGACTCCAATTCATGGAGATTAACACGCTTTATCAACTTTGGAGCATGCGCGTCGAGAACTCTCCCCAACTCGACATCGCAGAAAACTTTTTGATGATTCCCGACTTCTTCCACTGGCAGCTGTCGGGGCATAAAGTCAACGAAGCCACCAACGCGAGCACCACTCAGATGTTGGACCCCAACACGCGAGATTGGTCGGACCGCATTCTCGATGCCTTCCAAATACCCAGACACCTCTTTCTGCCACCGGTCCAACCTGGCACCATTCTTGGTCCAGTCGTCCCCAAACTTCGTACCCGCACGGGATTGCCCGATAGCTGCCAAGTCATCGTACCTGCAACGCACGACACTGGTTCGGCGGTGATCGCGGTCCCAGCCGAAGGGTTTGCCGAAACCACCCCAAAATGGTGCTATATCAGCTCGGGAACATGGTCCCTCATGGGTGTCGAGCTGGCTTCCCCTGTCCTTAGCGACTCGTGCCACGATTTGAATTTCACCAATGAAGGGGGCGCCAATGGAAGCGTTCGACTTCTCAAAAACATCGCAGGTCTCTGGCCCTTTCAGCAACTACGCACGTCCTGGCTTCGCAAAGGAACAGAAGTCAGTTGGTCCGATTTGACCGCCATGGCCACCCAAGCCGCACCTCTGCAAACCTTTGTCGACATCGAACACCCGATGTTCGTGGCCCCGGAAGATATGCTCACGGAAGTTGAAAAATACCTGCGAGGTACCCATCAATCGATCCCGGACGCGGGCGGGCTCGCTCGGGCTCTGCTGGAAAGCCTTGCGATGCGATACCGGACTTGCCTCGAATGGCTCGAATCGATTCTCGGATACCGCTTGGAAACCATCCACATCGTCGGTGGTGGCGTCCAAAACCAACTCTTGTGCCAAATGACGGCCGACGCATGCAATCGAACCGTGATCGCGGGCCCCGTCGAAGCCACAGCCTTGGGCAACGTTGCCACCCAATGCATTGCCCTCGGCCGATTCTCCGACATCCAAGAAGTTCGAAACTGGATGCGGGCTATGCCGGATATCCAAACCTATGAGCCCAAGTCGCCCGATCTTTGGGCCGAGGCAGCCGATCGATTCCAAAAAGTGACCGCTCAATATCGCTAAGATTGGAATCGCTAAGATTGGAATCGCTAAGATTGGAATCGCTAAGATTGCAAACTCACTTAGCACGAATCAGCCCGAGGTCTAGCTCATCACCGCGTCGACCTATTGATCGATCGCTATCGTCTCAACGAAACGCTCGTCCAAAAGTTGGATCGGGGTGGGGCCATGGCGTTCGAAGCATCACTCGCATCATCAAACCGATCCCCCGGGATCAATCGCCTCTCCAGCGCCTCATGCTCCATGATCTCTTCGTAAAGAACTCGCATCTGCTTCCAGATTTCTAACGTCTCGCTGGCAAGCTTTCCCGCGTACTCAAAATCATCGCATTGCTCGCTCAACGATACGCAATGCAATAAGATCTTTAAATGCTGATCCAACGCCGCGGTGACCTGCTCGGATTGCCGAGCGCCGGGGGCTGGGATGTACGCGAGGCATTCCTCCATTCGAAATTGCCCAGCCAACTTGTCGCGCAGACGACGAAGCAAACTTCCCGCATTCTGCTCGATCCAATCCGCACTAAAGGGCTCGTCACCGTACGACCCGAGCAATACGACATCATCCCAAAGGGATGTGTTCTCCTCCTTGAGCTCTTGCAAGAATGCGTAGTTCACAATCCGCGCTGGAACGCCATTCGTCATCGCTCACCTCCTCCAAGGCACTCTTTCGGAGCCCCATCTCTGAACGGATGGAATCTTATGGGACGATCTCAAGATGTTGGGGCGTTTTCGATTCTAGCGAATCATTGCGTCGCCGGCAAATTTTTAGCTCCCCAGCGCGCGGACTTCTGCCGGATGAATTCCGCGTCCTAGCCCGGTATTCACATGGATGGCCTTGAAGACTTCCTGAAGCCCAAACTCCACCACCTCCTGGACGTCACCATTCCCTTTGGCGAATCCGCAAGCGATGGCGGCAGAAAGAATGCAACCCGTGCCGTGCGTATTGTTTGCGTCCAACCGTGGCATCCAAAGCGAAACAACCTGATCCCCCATGGCGAGCACATGGAGAGACTTCCCTTCGCAAGCCCCCATCTTGATCAAAACACACTCGGCACCCAAGTCACGCAATACGCGGGCCGCTTTGACTCCGCTTTTTTCGCTATCCACCGATACCCCCGAAAGCATCTCCGCTTCGAATCGGTTCGGCGTTACCAACGTTGCATGGGGCAACAACCAATCCTTGTAAGCAACAACGACGGATTCGTCCGCTAACGAATCACCATGCTTGCTCACCAAAACGGGATCGACCACGACCGGCACAGGGACCGTCGCCATCTCCGCAGACACCGCCTCAACAATCGCGACGCTACCCAATGCTCCGGTCTTTACCGCCAAGGGCTCAATATCCTCGCGAACGGCCCGGATCTGATCGATGACCAAGTCGGGTGTGAGCACCTCCACGCGCCTGACCCCAAGCGTATTTTGAACGGTCACCAACGTCACAACAGACATTCCATACACACCCAGTTGCTGGAATGTCTTCAAATCGGCTTGCAGCCCCGCTCCCCCGCTCGGATCAGAACCCGCAATGGTGAGCGCGACGCAATGGGGAGAAAGAGTGATGACGTCACCGGAATCATCACCGGAATCATCACCGTGCTTCGCAATCATCGTTTACTGCTTTTGACGGGAAAGAACGTAATGCGTGAGTTCGCGAATCGTATCGACATCGAGAATGTCGTCGTCGATTTGGATCGAAAATTGTTTCTCCAACTCGAACGTAAGCTCAGCCATGGCAACCGAATCCACTCCAAGCACTGCTAGCGAATCATCTGGTCTGGGAGCCCCACCAACTATCTTTTTCAGATACTCGATGATCTTCGACTCCGCAGCCTCCAGATTTGCAAGCTGCGACGGGTTGTCCATTTCAATCCTTCCTGGAGGAGTCTGTTCGGGTCGGGTGCAGAGTTTCAATTAACCGGTTCGAGCCCGCTCGCTGCTGTCGAAGCAGGCATCGCCGTAGGGAGCGAAGGAGGCACCGACTCCAACGCCCGGCTTGGACCCGCTTCCTTCAATGCTTCCAAGACGTCTTTTTCGCTGACAAGGTCTCGAAGCACAATAGGTGTTTCGGTATCTCCAGGCTTATAGATTGCTAAAACCGGAATGGAAATGCTTTCCAACTCGTTGAGCTTGTCTTTGATATGGGGTGGATATTCGGTCATGTCCGCCTCCATGGCGACGACCCCATTCTTTTCCACCCAATCCTTCACCTTCTTGGTATGGATGGCTTGGTTCAAATTCAATTTGCAATTCTGACACCACTCGGCAGTGAAATCGATCAAAACCGTCTTCCCCTCCGCCACCATTTGATCGAGCGTCTCCTCGTTATAGGCCTTCCAAGCCAACGAATATGGCGAAGGACTCATCATGTAGAAAGATCCGATCGATCCCGCCACCGCAACGGCCACGCCGATCCCCCAATTGCGAAGCTTCGGTCCGATACTCGCCCAAGCAGGGACGCGACCTATCAACCAACACGCGAACCACACAAAAATCAGCGATGCCAGCATCGCAATCTTCTGATCCCCTGTGAAGCCATTGACAAACATGACCACGGCCAAGAGCATCGGAAACGCCAGGAACTCTTTAAATGTCTCCATCCACGGGCCAGGCTTAGGAATAAACCCTAACAAACTAGGCTGGAAACTGATCAACAAATACGGCAATGCCATGCCCAAACCAACGCCGGTAAATATCAACAATACGAGCCACGACGGCTGGTTGAGCGCGACGACGAACACTCCTCCCAAGAAAGGAGCACTGCACGGTGTCGCCAAAATCGTCGTAATCAACCCTTTGAAGAAAGCGCCCAGGTAACCCTCGCGCCCCGCCAGCTCCGCACTCTTTCCTCCCGTCGCAAACCCGGGGATCGGTATGTCCCAAACGCCCAGAAAGCTCAGTGCAAGTGCGAACATAAAGGAAGTCGAAACAATCCGAAACGCCACCGACCCGAACTGTTCGCCCCAACCATACGCCTGACCTGTCACCTGCCGCACCACCACGCTGAGCAGTCCCAATCCGAAGATCAGGGAGATGATTCCCATGGCATAAACAAAGGTCAACCGACTCGCTGTTCGTCGATCCCCTGCCGCTTCACTTACAAACCCCAGAATCTTCAGTCCGATTACTGGCAGCACGCACGGCATTACATTGAGAATCAATCCTCCGAGCATGGCCAAGCAGAACTTCGTGAGGATCTCATTCAAACTGAGCGTCAGCGCCACGCGTCGTTCATCGATCCACTGACTCCGTTTCGGTAGCTCGGCGATCGTCTTGTATGGAATCGACTTGATCGATGCGAATACCGGGGTCGGGACAGACTCGTTCTCGGTGATCTCTAGCTCCACGCGGAACTCCAATCCTCGAGGCTGGTCGCATGAACCTTCATTGCATGCCTGATAGCCAACCTGTCCGCTGATGGGGTACCGATTGGGAATCGCGTCCGCAGGGACCTTGAGAGGGATCCGCCACTCCACTTCCCCATCGTAGTAGTCGACTTCGAGTCCCGCCCCCATGTCTTGGTGAACTACGGGCTTGCTCGCGACCGGCGCACCCGCCTTCATGCCCGCTTTCTGCTTGAGCACGATCAACGTGCGCGATTCGACCGATGGATCCATGGAATCGTATTTGTAAAAATGAAAGGATGGATCCGGCGTCCCTTTCAAAATCAGTTCAACGGTATCGCCCCGTTTCGCTTTCTCATGCGAAAGGGAAACCGTCCAAGCCGACAAGGATTCGCTCTCACGAAAGGGACCTTTCCCTTGCAAACTCTTTGCCGAGGCATAGTAACTGTCGAACTCGGCCATCACTTTCTCACCGAGGATCGGAATGCACTTCCCTTCGATGCAAACCTGCGCTTTGATGGAAAGCTCGATGGGTGCCGGCTTGTCGGGTACCGTCGGCAACTCCATAGATGCCGCCCACGTCACAGCGCCTTCGTGCGACTCCACTTGCAAACCTTCAAAGCCAGCCTCATCGAGCGAGATATGAGGGGGAAGGTCCGGTTCAAAGGTCCCGAGCTTGATCGACCTATCCTTGGAGGTGATGATCGTTCGCCCCGGTCCACCGTCTGGCTGCGTCACCGAGAAAATGTGGTACCCAGGATCAGGAGTTGCGGTCACACGCAACACTCCTCGGGTTCCTCCTTCTTCCAACTCGTAACTTGCCTGAAAAGTGCACGGAATGGAGTTCGCACTCGGAAGAGTGAATCCCTTCAACCCTTTCTTCGATGAACTCGACTGAGCGAGCGCGCTGGGAATCCCGGCGAGCACAAAAAGTGCGAGGGACAATAGCAATGTGCGAATACGGGGAGCTCTCATACGTTTTCCTACTGATTAGAGGTCGTGAGATTTTACCGGGTGGGGAACTCCACGGTCAACGTCGGCAACGCTAGACGGCAAATTCCATACATTCCGGAAAGTCCGCGGAGAATCGGAGAGTTTGCCCACCCACCCCAGCTTTCGCATCACCCCCAGCCCCCCTTTTCACGATAGACCCTCCGTGAAGCCGCGTCTCACCGCTCCAAAATCTGTTGAGCCGACAGCTTTCCGATTTCCAAATCCGTTTTTCCCGAGCGAGTCCACCGTGAAACGTAGGTATCCGTCGCATTTGAAAATCCACGCCGAAGATTCGTCATCGCGAGACACCCTTGCCGTTCAGCGCTCCCGCAGCTATGCCGGGCTCGAACAAGACGAAATTCGCAGTGTACTCAAAGCGTTCTCCGAAGCCACGGGATGGTCAGTCTCATCCCGGTCCCCCCAAAAGGAGAACTCCAGCGCCGTCCCATCACCGCACGTGATGACAGGACTTCGAGGCCAGCGCTGGCGTCTGGTGGAATCGCTCGTTCAAGACGGGTTGCTCGATCCAAGCGATCTTTCCGACCTCCCATCCGTGTCGATGGATCGAGCACAATCGCTTCTCCAAGCCATCGAAGGCCTCGTCGATCGCTTGGAGAGCGCGGAGGAAACGGTCCGCCGACAAGAAGCCGAACTCGCTACCACCGTTGGAGTGACGTCGTCCCAAGACCGAAATCGCGAAACGGCGGACCGTTTAGAATCCATCCTCGAAAGCGCCTCCAAGTCGATCGGTGCCTGCGCTGCGGCGATCTATTTGCTCGATGAGGAAACCACCTCCCTGAAAATGCGAGCCTGTATCGGATTGCCCAAGAGCCGGCTGACTCTCCCACCTCGCCCCCTGAAAGGCTCGCTCGGGGACTTGGAAGCACTCCTCGGAAACGCGGTTCTCCTCACCGATATCGAAATGATGCCGGAATGGCCCAGCCCCGAGGACTTCGGTGCCGCAATCGTCGCACCCATCGGTTCCCAAAATATGCCCTATGGAACCGTTTGGTTCTGGTCGGAGAAAAATCGCGGTTACTCGGCTACCCAAGTCGAAATCGTCAATTTGGCGTCCGGCCGAATCATGAACGAAATCGAACACTCTTTGCTGGGCGAAGAACTGCAAGAGTCGCGAGAAATGCGTAAGCAAATCGATACCGCAAGCGTGACCCAGGCAAGCATGCTTCCCGACGCGCAACGCCTCCATGAACACTTCGATGTGCATGGCTGGACGTTCCAAAACGGCAGCCTCGGCGGCGGTTTTCACCAGTGGGACGCAACCCCCAATCGCATGCTGGGTTTGCTGGTCGGCAACGCGAATCAGCAAGGCCCCGAGGGGGCGCTGGTGGCAACGAGTATCCAGTCGATGACGCGCATGCAGTGGAACCAACAAGCCTCGTTGGGTTCCATCATGCAGTCGATCAATGATCTCCACTGGAGTATGCAGGATGCCGACTGGAAAGCCTCGATGGCTCTGTTCTATATCAATCCCGAAACGGGCTATGGCTCTCTTTGCAACGCGGGGAACGTACACGCGTTCGTGGTATCAGAACGAGGTTTTAGACCGATCGCTGCTAGCTGCAGCCCTATCGCGACTTCGCCAGACCCCACGTTCATCCCGCATCGCTTCGTCCTGCAGCCATCGGAGATCCTCATCGCGTACACATCGGACATCGTCGACGAACAAGTCTATGAACCGAACCCACGCCGGGGTCGCAGCCGCCGAACGATGCCCTACTCGCACCTCAACCAGAATTCCCTGCTTCAAATCGTGCGAGACATGAGCACACAGCGATGCTCTGATATTGCAGGATTCCTGGCAAGAACTCTACCGACCTTTGAAAGGGATCGACGCAACGGTCTCGACCGATCCCTTATCCTGATGAAGAACACCAAGGTTCCGAAGTAACCCGCGGCAATGACCTTGCGAATCCAGTTAGGTCGATGGAAACGAACGGCAACTTGGAACGCCGGGTTTATCCCGCGCCTTAGTTGCCTGTTCCGAACGGATCGTCCGATGCGGGTGGGGTGTTCGGCGCAGGAGTTCCAAATGGATCATCCCCAGCCGGCACAGTCGTTTCGGTCGCTGGCTGCGTACCTGTTGGCACCGGAACAGCGGGATCCAGGGTTGCAGGTGCCTCAACCGGCGTTGGCTCTCCTCGTTTCATCCCCGTGACAAATGGATCGTTTGGAGCAAGTGGAGAGGGCTGCACGCCAACCTGGGGAGGAACTACCAACCCACCAGCCGCTGCGCCACCCTGCTTCTGCATCGCTTCGTATCGTGCACGCTGGATTTCCAATACCTTGGACCGCGACGCGAGCCTCGCCTGCGATCGAGCCTTTTCCAACTCCATACGATGGGGGCCTTGGATTCGTTCCAACGACTTCCCGACATTCACAACTTTCTTCCCGGCGATCTCCAAGTCCGCTCCCTTTTGGAAATCGGTGGTCGCTGCGTCAGCTTGGCCGTTTCGCACCAACGCCAATCCGCGGTAGAAATAGACACGAGGATCTTGGCTCCCCGCCGCGATGACTTCGTTCAACAATGCTTCGGCGGTGACGACATCCCCGCGAAAGTAATGATGGACGGCGCGGCCGTAGATTTCGTCAAGTGGATCCTGTGCCGATGCAACATTGCACAAGCTAGCTGAAACGAGCGCGACGATGGACCAAGTTTTCATTCGCATAGATGTATCCGCACTGAATTAGAGGAGGGGCCACAACCTACCCTATCCTACTTGACTGCGGTCCCATTGCAAACTTACCCCAACCCTCCCACCTCCCCGTTTCGGTCGGAAATGAATCTCTTTCCCCTAAAATCCAATCGGCTCCCAGAATGCCATTCCGATTACATCGATCGAAGCGATTGCTCCGTTGGCACGAGTCTATTGACGCAGTCCGGATTTCCCCTATGCTCGCAATCGCTCCGGCCGTACCGCCGAAGATATCGATTTGCACGGGGCTAGGACACTTGGCCCTGTAACGAAAACCTCCTCTAGATCAGGATTTTCCCATGGCACGCAGCGGCGCTGTAACGTTCAAAGGCTCCCCGATGACCTTGCTCGGAGACGAACTCAAAGTGGGTGCCAACGCTCCCGAGTTCACACTCCACTACTTCGAAGGCGGACTCAAAACAATCACTCTGGCCGACCTCAAAGGTAAGCCCTCGATCTTGAGCATCGTCCCCTCACTCGACACCGGTATTTGCCAATTGCAGACCAAGCGATTCAATACCGAACTCGCGGCCCTAGGAGACAAAATCAACGCGGTTACCGTTAGCCGCGATTTGCCCTTCGCAATGAACCGATTCTGCGGCGCGGAAGACATCAAGTCGATGAAGGTCGGCAGCGATTACCAATCCGGTGAATTCGGCTCGAAGTTCGGTCTAACGATCGACGAACTCAAACTCCTGGCCCGCGCGGTCTACGTCCTCGATGCCAACGGCAAAGTTGTGTATGCCGAAATCGTCCCGGAAGTCGCTCAAGAGCCGAACTACGGACCCGCACTCGAGGCCCTCAAGGCCCAACTTTAGGCCCGGCATCCAGCCTGAATGTTCCGAATACTACACCTTTCGGAACGCAACTCGGCGGGATGGCTCGCGGCCTGTGCCTGCGATGTCCAAGCCATCCCGCTCTAGTGTGAGAACCGCATATGCATTGGACGACTCGGTTTCGACCATCCCTTTGAAGGTGATCATCGGAACCTCCTCCCAAACACCATAGTTCCCAGCATGGTTATGACCATTCATCCACGCTGCGATCACCCGCTGCTCCGCGATCAATTCCTTCAGTGCCGTTGCGTTCCAGAGATTGTGGCTGTTATCGGGATAAATCGGATGGTGCGCAAAAAGCAGAACGCGCTCATCGGAATTGCTTGCCTGAACGCACTCCTCGCGAATCCATGCCAACTGCTTGCTCCCAATCGCGCCATTCCAGCTCTGCGCTTGCGGTAACTTCTGCTCCTTGGCTTCCTGCAAAATCTTTTCCGCTTCGCGTCGCTCGTCCATGTTATCGGCAGAGGCATACATGCTGATATCATTCGTATCCAAAAACAAAAAACGCCAACCTGGCGCAGCGACACGATAAAACTTGGCTGGAATGCCAACTCGATCGGGAACTTCGCGTAGTTTCGCTTCTTGCACTTCAAAGTCGTGGTTACCTAACACGTGATAGAAAGGCTGCGCGGCCTTGCTCAACACGCTCTTCATGGCTTCAAAACTATCCCAATCGCGATCGATCAAATCCCCGAGATTGACGGCCATCCCAACACGCTGCTCATTGAAGTGCTCGACCGCGTCGGTCAACTTTCGGATCGACTGTCGATAATGCCTTGTCCCTAAAGTCGGTATGTCCGCATACTGGGGATCCGCAACGATCCCGATCGTGAGCGACGACTCCTTGGTGTTTACCAGGGAGGCAGAAACACGCTGGTACGGTACCGATGCGGCGGCCAGCGCGTAACCAGTTTGCTTGAGTATCGTTCGTCGAGAAATGCGCATTCTAACCCCTGCCTTCGCCAGCAATTGTGACGGTTATGTTTTTAAATCGTGGAGTACGTGACTTCGGATCCACCGATCGAGGGACTAACACATTGGACTCCGGGTAGTACATCATCGCACAACCGGCTCGGATGTCGTCATAGCCGCGAGCTAAAATACCTCGCATCTGACCAGCCTCGCTCGTCACGGTAACCAACGAATCGTGCTCGAGCCCCATTCTCTTCAAGTCTTCGGGGTGCATCAGTATCACATCGCGACGCTCTTGATGCCGATAAAGATCGTAATCTTCATACACCACCGTATTGAATTGCCCCTCGGATCGGACGGTCATCAATCGCAATTGGTTAGGGCCTAATACCGAAAGCTCGGGGAGTGCATGGGAGACCATTTGGGCTCTACCATTCGGCGTTTTGAATACAGGTGTATGGAACGTTCGCCCTCCAACCTGAAACTCTTGTTTGGTCGCGCCGACATGCTCGATTTGCTCATATCCCGGAACCACCTTGGCAATCCAATGCCGAATGGTCTGGGTCTTCTCCATCTCCCCCCAATCGATGGGGGAAACATCGCCAAACAATCGCCTCCCCAATTCGGCGATGATATGCACCTCGCTTCGCGGACCTGGCAGCCGTCTTGGTCCTCCGTCGCTGACGCGTACAAAATTGAACATCGATTCTTGCGTTGTGGGCTCTGGCTCTTCGTCGCGCGCGAGCACAGGCAAGACAATGGTCGTTTTCGCCAAGCCATTCGCGTGGCCTGTGTTCAACGTCGTGTTCAACATGACCAACATGTCGAGAGAAGCCATCGCCTTATCCGCAAATTGAGAATCGGGGTTCGAGCCGTAAAGATTCCCTCCCAAGCAGAATGTGAACTTGATCTCTCCTCTCGCTGCCGCCTCCATGCACTCGAGCGTATCGCGCCCCGGTTGAGTCGGTAGCCGCACGCCGAAATGTGTTTGCAGATTATCGAAGATCTCATCCTTCAACTTGGGAGTAACTCCCACCGAACCGATACCCTGCACGTTGGAATGACCGCGAATCGGCATCATGCCAGCCCCCTTGCGACCTATCATGCCGCGCAGCAAGGCGAGATTGACGATTCCTTGGACATTCTCCACACCGTGCGTATGGTGAGTGATCCCCATTGTCCAAGAGAAAACGGAACCTTTGCTCTCCGCATACACATCGGCAACCTGCCGCAGCTCCTTCTCGGTCAGACCGCTCTTTTCACAAATCTCTTTCCAACTCGTGGAGCGAATACCGGCAACATACTCTTCCCATCGATCGCAATACTCTCGCATGTACGACGTGTCTTCTGCACCAAGCTCAAGAACCGCCTTCGCAATACCCGCCATCGCGGCGAGATCGCCTCCAATATGTGGCTGCAAATAGTGCGTCGCAATGTTGGTACCAAACAACATGCTGATGGGATCGCTGGGCACTTTAAACCGGATCAACCCCAATTCACGCAGAGGGTTGATCACAATGATTTTCCCTCCTCTCCTTCTCACGTGCATGAGTGTGGTCATGAGACGAGGATGATTGCTCGGTGGATTTCCACCGATAATAAAAACCGTATCGCACTCCTCTAAATCATCGAGAACGAGCGTCGCGGTTCCGGTTCCCAGCGTCGATTGAAGCCCAACCCCGGACGCTTGATGGCAATAGTAGCTGCAATTGTTGACGTTATTGGTCCCAAAGAGCCGGGCGAGTAATTGAAGCAGAAACCCAGCTTCATTGCTGCTGCGGCCGCTGAAGTACCAAAAGGTTTCGTCGGGGGTCAGCTTCTTGAGCTGTGCCGCAATCCGATCCAACGCTTCGTTCCAAGTGACGGTGCGATACGACTCCGCGCCTTGCTCGTAAAGAATCGGCTGGATCAATCGGCCACTCATCTCCATCTGCCGGGGTGTGTATTGCCGCATTTGATGGATCGGATGCTTCTTCCAGAAGTCGGCGGTGATGGCTGGCTGCATGTCGGCTGCCATCGCCTGAATCGACTTCTTACACACTTCGGGAAACGAACCGTGCTCATTGACCATTCCGCCGTGCTGGCCCCCCATTCCGAGCGCACAGGTCTTGCACGCATTGCGGGAACGCAACGCCTTGTAGAGCTTCCACAGCCCACCAGCTTCGATGCCTTTGCGAAAGGTATAGCGAACCGCTTGCCAGCCACCGCCAGCCTTGAGCTTTTTCATAATATGTTCCGAACGAGGGGGGATGCCGACTGGGGTGCGGGGGAGTGTGGCAGGAGTCGTCGTCGACGCAAAAGGGACCCAAACCAGTTTACCAGATAGGGGCAAACGTGTTGAATTCACCGGATGCTTCGCTTTCAAACCGCTCGGATCGGGTCACATTTCCAGCCATGGGATTCTCGACTGCGTCGAGAAACTGTTCGACTTCTGGAAGCTCTCCTTCCGCGACAATCTTCACTCGACCATCCTCCAAGTTTTGTACCGTACCCACCACCAGAAACCTCTTAGCAATTTCCTTGGTGTGAAATCGAAATCCGACTCCTTGTACTCTACCTGATACAAAACAGGTTACCCGCCGGGCCATTCTGTTACCTTGCTGTCTTCTGGAAAATGTTTCATCAAAAATTAGCGGAGGCGCGGCGCTCCCTCCAGCATGTCGACGTGATCGAACCGTTATATTGCACTGGACCATTCGACGCATCGCCAATGATGCCCTTGGAATGTACCTTCGCTAAACCGATCCCTCCGAAACCGGAATACATCATGGCATTTCTTTCCTTGCCGATACGTTGTGCTTCCTTCTCCGTATTCGCTGCGACTGCCGGACTCTGCGACGCTCAAAATTCGAACTCACCTTCTGAGGCGCAAACCAAGGTAGAAAAAATGAATACGACAACGGTCGTCGTCCAAAAAGTGATCGATGGCGATTCGGTGTCCGTCCTCGAGCTTCGCAAACCGGAACCGGTGGCTATGGAATTGCAAATCGAAGGGATCGACGCACCCGAACTGGTTCAAGCCCACGGACCGGAATCCAAGCAGGCGCTCGCCAAATTGCTCCCGGTCGATTCGGTGGTCACAGTGTCCTGGACGGCTAAGGACAATTACGGCCGATTGCTCGCGCAAGTCACCGATAAAAACAAAACTCACATCAACTCAGAAATGCTTCGATTGGGAATGGCGTGGCATTTCAAACGCTACAACCAATCCAAGGAATTGGCGGCGATCGAAGAGATGGCGAAATCGAAAAAACTGGGGCTATGGTCGACGCCAACCCCGAAGGCTCCTTGGGACTATCGTCGTGAGAACAAAACTCCCGATCGCCCTGCATCCGCCGGTGGAACGACACTGAAATCGAGCGAACCAGGCTCCTCGAAATAAGCCCCATTCCACCTTCCTAAACCCACCATTTTGTTCGGCCGGAACAACCGGAACTCCCGCTCTTACGGTCGATAAAAAAACGCACTAGGAACTCTTCAAGTACGCTTGCAGCGACCGAACCTAGGGCTATAATCCTCCGCATGTAAGGGGTCGTAGCTCAATTGGTTAGAGCACCGGACTGTCGATCCGGAGGTTGCGGGTTCGAGACCCGTCGACCTCGCCTTAAAGAAAAGGTTGCTGGTTTGGTTCACGTTGTGGAATCAAGTTCTACCCAGCAACTTTTTCTTTGTTTGTAATTGTCCCGCGTCCAGTTACAATAGGTGCATGCTAATGCCTTTGCAAACAAAAAATGATTGCTTTCTGACCACTGCCGAAGCAGCCGACTACCTCGGATTTGCGGAGGACACGGTACGTCGGTATGTCTACAGAGGACTGATTGAGGCACAAAAACTAGGCAAAAACCTAGTTGTTTTGCGGTCTGAGTGCGATCGATACATGACCGAAAAGCGTGGTCCTGGACGACCGAAAGAAAATCCGTAAATCCCTGTTGCAATTGTCCCGCATTCTGGTACAGTTCTTTTCAGTTAGCTGACGGCAAGTAGTAGAACACGAGCCGCCAGCCGAATACCACAACGACTTCTTTGGCGTTCTGCCAACCAAGTCGATTAACGACTTAAGACCGGAGGACTGGTCATGGATCTTTTCGAATTCGCGGAAAGAGCACAGGAGGCAACTGCGGTGAGCGTGCTTGCTCGTCGCAGCGACCCACAGACGAGCCACGACGCAGCGGACGAGATCGCTGACAAGCTGAACGTTCGATGCCGCCAGTTTCTGAGCACGATTCGCGTGCTTGGTATTGCGACTGCGAACGAGGTAGCCGTGCACTTCGCTGGTAGCAACATCGGGTTGATCGGATCGATACGACGCAGAGCGAGCGATCTTTGCGCGATGGGCCTTATTCGCATTGTCGGGAGACGCAAGTGCAATGTGACCGGCAAGAGCGTGCACGCTTACGACGTCGCGTCTCCATTCTCCAGCGTGATTATCTCCGAGCTGGAGCGTGAGCGTATTCCAGAATTCGAAGCGGCCGGTTATCGCGTGGCCTCGATTATTCCGAACCACTTTGGCAGCGAGAGCGGAATCTTGCTGATGCGTCGCAGCTAACCTCGGTGCGGCGTGGTTGGGTCCGGCTTGGCTGGGCATGGTAGGGCATGGCGAGGTTATCCACCAACACCATTGGCGTGGCTACAGATTATTGGGCGTGGTCTGTAGTCGGGTTCGATTCCCGATGTTGGGCTGTAGGGTTTGGTAAGGATTCTGTTTGAGCAAGGAGCTTATGGATGTTGATTTTATCGAGGAAGGTTGGCGAGGTTATTCGGATCAGCGACGACGTGTTTGTTGAAGTCGTTGCGGTGCGAGGTGGAAAGGTTCGGTTGGCTGTAACTGCACCTAAAGACATTCCGATCTTCCGACAAGAAGTCTATCAGAAGAAACAAAAAGCAAAGGAGCTTGCAAGCAATGGGGCTGTTTAACTTTCTTGAGCCGGAGATTTTCTATTTCTACATAAGAGTCACGCGATACTTTGGTGTCGCTCGCGCACCTCTTCACGTTCCGCTGAACGAGATTCACGACGCTGAGGTCATTGGTAAGTACAGCGAGACCATTGAACGATACGAAATCGTCGAGCGTCATTCGCGTTTGTCGAAGCAGCACAGTATTGAGCTTTACCGAAAGCAACTCGAAGACGCTGCGATTAAAGAGTTCAGCGGCAATATCAGCGTGCTGACGTGCCTGTCTGATCAAAGCGGATACATGCATTACTGCGAAAAGGCTATCGAGCTGGAAGCGTTAGTGGAGTCTAGATGCAAATGATGAACATCGATCTTGAATTGCTACGGCGAATTAAGCAACTGTATCACGACGGTTTGACGAAGGACGAACTTCGTGCGATGGGGTTTAAAGGCACGCTTGTTTATAAAGCGATCGAGCAGTACGAGCGGAGCAAAAGGCTTCCCGATGAAAAGACTCCTAGCAAACGCTGCAAGCAATGCGGTCACAAGAGCTACGAGCCGTGTTTTGTTAATGGCGTTTGTCAGGGATGCCACACGCGGAAGATTGTCAACGAGCAATGGAAAGGTCGGTTTCGCGTATGAGCATCAAGCGAGTCAATCCATACAGCAAGGCTAGTGACCGTGCAGTACAGATTCGCACTTTGTTGCGACAGGGCGCGACAGCGAAGCAAATAGCGGAGATGGATTTCCCTGCGTTTGAAATTATTAAAGTTCAACGGCAGCTCCGCATTGAGTCGGAGAAGAAGCCGAAAAACAACGAGAAGCGAGAGCCGAAAGACGTGCAGCGGTGCACTGAGTGTGGCTGTTTGGCGGACAAGAAGACTATTGAATTCGGCGAGTGCAAAGGGTGCATTTGCCGAGCGAAGACAAACTTCGTGAGGAAAGGACGGTTCAGAGTATGACAATCCGACCATTCCCCACCGAGTTCTGGGTCGCTCGCGACGGAGCTGTCTGGTACGTCGAGCGATACGACCCGTACCTACGCAAGCTTGTCATCGTTTCCGAAAGCGGCGTCGAGTCCGAGCGAAACAAAGACGGGACTGTTGGGGGCGGTCGCTCCTACGACGATTTAACGCAAGAGTTAATTGGGTGCACGAGTTTTCCTTTGAGAAAGAAAGCAGTGAGATGAAAAGCGATGCTGAATACCATGCGGACACGAGCCGCATTAGCAACTCGATGATGTCGCTATTGAAGAGGTCGCCAAGGCTGTTTTACCAGCGGTACATACTCGGAGAGGCGGAAGAGCCAACGGACGCAATGCGATTTGGTAGCTATCTGCATACGCTTGTTCTGGAGCCGGAGGAGATTCCTAATCGGTACTACATTGCACCGAAGGTTGACAGGCGAACGAAGGAAGGAAAAGCAGCGTGGGCTCAGTCGCAGGAGTTGGCGATTGGCAAGGAATTGGTTACCGAAGCAGATGCACAGCTTGCGTCGCTTTGTGCGAGTTCTATTCTATGGCACCAAGACTTTAAGTTATTCGCAAAGCTAATTACCGAGTCGGTCATAGAAGAGCGAATCGACTTTACTTTCGCAAACTATGATTGCCGATGCAAGCCGGACATGGTGCATGTTGGATCTCGTCTTTGCTTCGACATCAAGACCGCAAAGGGTGCCAGCCCAGCAGCTTTCTCCAAGTCTGTCGCGGAGTATGGCTACCATCGGCAAGCGGCGTTCTATCGCCACGCATTGCAGGAGAAGTATGGCGAGTACTTCCGATTCCTGTTCGTCGTTGTTGAGACTTCTGCACCATTTGAATCGGCAATCTACGAGCTGGATTTCGATGCAATCGAAAAGGGAGAGCAAGAACTGGAGACGTTGATTGCAGAGTATCGAGTACGACTCGCAAACGACGACTGGTCACCAGAGTTTTCCAAGGGCATCAACACGTTGTCGTTGCCACGTTGGTATCAGAGTGGGATTTATCAATACGAAGGAGAGCAAGTAAGTGAGTGAAGCAACGAAAGAAGCGAAGCCGGAAACGGCGATTGCAAAGAAGCCGAACGGAATTAAGGACTGGCTAAAGAGCGACGCGTTGAAGACGCAGATAGCCAGCGTTGCACCCAAGCACATGGCACCGGAGCGAGTGATGCGTATTGCACTCAACGCAGTGTCCCGAACTCCGAAGCTAGCCGATTGCACGCCAGAAAGCTTCATGCGTTGCCTTTTGGATTTGTCCTCTTGGGGACTGGTGCCAGACGGACGCCACGCGCACCTCATTCCTTACGGGACTGAGTGCACGCTGGTCTTGGATTACAAGGGTTTAGTGACTCTCGCGTATCGAAGCGGATGGGTCAAGAAGATCCATGCCGATGTTGTTTTTGAGGGTGACATCTTTGTTTATTCGCTAGGGACTGTTTGCCAGCATATTCCTTGGGAGTTCCGAGACGACGCAAATAAGCCGGAACACAAGGGACATTTTCGAGCTGCCTATTGCGTGGTAACGATGGCTGACGGAATCGAGAAGCACGAAGTCATGACGGCATCGGAAATCGACGCGATAAAGGCGAAGTCGAGGTCAGGAAATTCGGGACCGTGGAAAGACCACTATACCGAGATGGCGAAGAAGACCGTTTATCGTCGGGCTTCCAAGTGGCTGCCTTTGTCTCCAGAGCAAGCGGACGCTATGGAGCGAGACGACGACAGGATTATCGATGCGGTGAGCGTGGCGGTCACGCAGAGGCTCTCCAAGGCTGCTATGCCGCTGATTGGTGCGAACGAAACGGGAGACACAGAGTAATCATGAAGACACCGACGAAACAACAACTCCAGGTGATGTTGGACGCAAAAGAAAAGATTTGCGATGAATGGGCTGATAAGTACCAGCAGCTCGCAAACGATTTCGACATCGCAATTCGCAACTTATCGCTGTGCGAGTCAAAGGTCAAGCGTCAGGATGAATTGCTAGACCAGTTGCGTACAAAGGCGGATAAGGAGAGAGTTCGACTCAACTCAAGGCTTTCCTGCATCAGCATGATAATCGAGTCACATCTTCTGACGCACCACAATACCGGCACTGACGAAAAAGTGATTTACGACGGTGCTCTTGGAAGGGGAATCGAAGAAATCACGACGGAAGAGGTTCGGTTTCTGCGGTACATCAGAGATCGCATAATGGCAGACGTCGAGGTTCCTTTTTAATGACCGACGACCTCCTCCAATTCGTTCGCGGTGCACAGCCGTCGAGCATTTACGAGCTTGCTGGAGAACTAGCCATGCTAGGCGAAAGCGGTGCAGCATGGCCGCGTGCTAGTGCTGAGCATTGGCGACGTGAACTGCAATCGTTAATCGACAGCGGCAAGCTAGTCGAGGTAGGCGGCAACATCAGTGTTGCTGTCACAGCGAAACCGATGCAAGGGACTTTATTTGACTGAGACAAAGGCTGGGCTGCCTTGGGTGGTGGAGCTGAACACCCTGAATGGTCTGGTGCGCACTTGAGCCGGGTTGCTTCACTCGCCCAATCGGTGCAGCCGGTGGCGTCTTGGAACGTGGACGTGCACCGGCATTTAATTTTCTTACCTAAAGGTGATTTATGGCTACTGTAGTTGAAACAAAACAAGAGTTGATAGTCAGTGGGTCTGTTCCGGTTTTGTATCGCGTATCGGATGCAAAGATTGACGAAATCCGAGCCGAGTTCACAGGGATAAAGATCCTCGACAGCAAGGACTATGAGCGATGCACAAAGGCAATCGCCGTGTGCCGAACTCTTCGGACTGATGTCGAGAAGTGCCGCAAGGAGCTGAAAGAGGATGCACTTGAGTACGGTCGAAGAGTTGACGCTGAAGCAAAGCGACTCACGAAACGCCTCGAAGAAATAGAAGAGCCATTGAAGGCCGAGAAATCACGAGTGGACGAAGAGAAAGAACGGGTTAAGCGGGAAGCGGAAGAAGCTAAGCGAAAGAAAATCGACGCTCGTTTAGAGCTATTGGCATCCGTCAATTCGCGAATCAATCCAATGGTTGTCTCTGACTGGAGCGACGAGGAGTTTGATAGTCATTTTGCAGCCGCAAAGCAGGCCTGGGAAGAATCAAAGCGTCTTGAGCAGCAAGAGGCAGAGAGGAAGGCCAAGGAAGAAGCTGAACGACGCGAGGCTATGCGGATTGAAGAAGAACGCCTAGCCACAGAACGCGCCGAACTAGATCGGCAACGGAAAGAGGCCGATGAGGCTGCACGGATCGAGCGGGAACGTATCGAAGCCGAGCAAGCTATAGAACGGCAGCGACTTGCAGAAGAGCGAGCCAAGATCGAAGAGGCGCAGCGTATTGAACGCGAAAAGCTCGAAGCTGAACGGGCGGCGATTCAAGCTGAGAAGGATCGGCTAGATCGAGAGCAGTGGGAACGAGAAGAGGCAGATCGAGCCATCAAGCAACGATTATGGGAGGAAGAAGAGAGAAAAGAGCAAGAGCGACTTGACGCCATCGAAGCAGCCGAGCAAGCAAAAAGAATAGAAGAAATGAAGCCAGATCGAGAGAAGATGATTCGATTTGGAACCTTTTTAGAAGAGCTTGAATTGCCATCGTTATCAACCGATGAGGGTGCTAGGCATTATGAGTCGCTTCGAAGGCTTATCGGTATTGCAGCAGAGTTCTGCAAGACATGCTTCGACGAAACGCAATGACCGACACCGACATCATCGAACTGTTCCGCGAGCGCGTCGCAATCATGGTTATCGATGGCGGGGTGAACGAAGCGGAGGCGAACAAGGTTGCGTTTTACGAGACGGCACGGCTGGTTGGTGTTGAACCGAGAGCGATGCCGCAAGTTTGCAAGCAGGAAATGAAAGAGGCGGTTAGCAAGTTGACAAAAGTATGATTATTGATTTTAAGTACGATTCCACAGACAGCTACCGAACATTTCTGAAAGTTCGGCAATGTCCTGTTTATCGATTCAAAGGCACATCGGCATTTGTGCCCGATGAATACAGTTCCGCGTTTGGGTACTCAAGCATCGACGCGAACATAGACTATCAGCCTAGTTCGTTCCTGTTTGACTACCAAAAAGACATTGCACGGATTGCAATTCAAAAACGAAAGTTTGCAATCTTTGCAGACTGCGGACTAGGAAAGACGTTCATGCTTTTGGAGTTTGCAAGACATGCGGCAAAGTCCAGCGACGGCAAGGTTTTGATTGTCTCTCCGCTCATGGTCTGCAAACAGACGATGGATGAGGCGGCGAAGTGGTATCCAGATTTGCGAGTTGGAGTCATTCCATCCAGCAATCTTAACCACTGGATGAATACGACGGTCGAACATGAATGCCAAATCGGATTGACCAACTACGAAGCGATCCGAGAAGGGTTGATTGCAGGTCAATTAAAAGGTCTGATCCTTGATGAGTCTTCGATGCTCAAAAGTCATTACGGGGCTTGGGGATTGCGGTTGATCGAACTTGGGAGAGGGTTGCAGTGGAAGTTGTGCGCAACAGGCACTCCAGCTCCAAACGATCGAATCGAGTTCGCAAACCATGCTGTCTTTCTCGATCGAGCAAAGACCGTCAATGAGTTTCTTGCGTCCTACTTTATCAATCGCGGAGAAACGCAGAACCGATGGGAGTTAAAACCGCACGCATTGAAGCCGTTTTACCGAAACCTAGCAGACTGGAGCATTTTCCTAACGAATCCAGCAACATACGGATGGAAGGATAACGTCGGAGTCACACCACCTATTCACGTTCATATCGAACACGTCGACCTAACGGACGACCAGCGACAAGCAGCACAGCAACTAACTGGAAATCTGTTGACGACTAGCGTCGGTGGTATTGGAGAGCGTGGAAAGCTATCGCAGATCGCCAAAGGCAAAGGGGGCATGGCGACAAACAAGCCATCGTTTATTAAGTCGATGGTGGAATCTTGGCCGGACGAATCAGCGATCATTTGGTGCAACTACAACGAAGAGCAGGAGTCGCTAGAGCGTGTTTTTCCTGATGCTGTATCAATCAGCGGAGACACTCCAGAACACAAGCGGCAAGAGTACGTCGATCGGTTCAAGTCTGGTGATGCAAAGGTTCTGATCAGCAAGCCAAAGATCCTTGGGTTCGGCTTGAATTTGCAGATATGCACCCGCCAGATTTTCAGCGGGTTGAAGGATTCTTACGAAGAGTATTACCAAGCGGTGAAACGATCCAACCGCATTGGTTCAACGCGACCTCTGCACGTTCACATACCAGTTACGGAATTGGAGATGCCTTTTGTCGAAAACGTTTTGCGAAAGGCTGGAAGAGTTGAGTCGGACACTAGAGAGCAAGAAGAACTTTTCAGAGAGGTAGGACATGCCTGTTTTCAACGATAAAGAGTGGGAAGTACACAACGGCGATTGCATACCGCACATGCTGGACGACATGCCGCCAGAGTCGATCGACTTTGCGGTTTTCAGTCCTCCATTCCCGTCGCTTTACGCATACACCGATTCGGTTTCTGACATCGGAAACGTTGACGCGATGGACAACGAAGCGAGAGTACACCTTTCGTTTTTCTTCCGTGGTTTGTCTCGCGTGTTGAAGCCAGGGAGGGCTGCAATCGTCCACGTTTGCCAGATACCTAGAATGAAGCGAAGCGGCGGCGTTGGTCTTTGCGATTTCCGTGGAATCAATATCAGACTTGGAGAGCGAGCCGGATTGATTTATGAATATGACTGGTCTGTCAGAAAGAATCCGCAAGCACAAGCGATCCGAACTCGGAGCCGTGAATTGCAATTTGCTGGTCTTGAATCCGACAGGTCTGCGCAGCGTGGAACATTGCAAGACTACTTGATCAAGTTCCGCAAACCAGGCGAGAACGCAGTCAAGATAAATGCAAAAGATCAGGTGAGCCGCAACGACTGGATTAAGTGGGCGGAAGGTTGCTGGGACGACATTCACGAAACAGACACGCTGAACACGGCAGCAGCTAAAAGCGAGGACGATACAAAGCATATCTGCCCTTTGCAGTTGGAAGTCATACGTCGATGCGTATTGCTGTTTTCTAATCCCGACGAAGTTGTATTTTCTCCATTCACTGGAATCGGTTCTGAAGGGTTTGTTTCAGTCGGTGGCAAGTCTCCAAAGACGAAGCTATCGATACGCGACCCAAGGCGTTTTTACGGATGCGAATTAAAGCCAGAGTATTACAAGCAGGCTTGCAAGAATATTACATCGGCGGTCAAAAACAGGACGCCAGAACACGACCAAGCGTTATTGTTTTAGTGCTTTCCTGATGTGGTGTTAATCCAGGCAACACGGCGTTAAGCAGTTGCGGGTTCAAATCCCGCCGTCAGGTTTTGTAGGAATTAAGGGACCGAGAAAAGGAAGGTCAGAAGATGAACAACGTGTTCGATTTGGAATGCGAGTTTGGGGTTATAGACGCACGCTGCGAGTGTGATGTATGTAGGCTCCAGCGTGAGGAAACAGACGTGCGTAGGCAAGCGGTATTGCGTGAGCTTGCGGACGTTCAGGAAGGCATGGAGGCGTAGTCATGAGCTTTCAATGGGTGAAAGTGGAGAAGGTGACGGCACGGAAGCCGGAGGTTTTGCGGATTGCGTCCAAGCTGAATTTGCACCTGGACCACGCCTTCGGGCTGTGTGTTCGGTTCTGGATTTGGTGCGACGACAACCTAGAAACCGGTAGCGCAATTGGTGTAACACCTGTAGCGCTCGATGCGCTTCTGAATTGCGACGGATTTGCACAAACGCTCATCGAAGTTGGTTGGCTTCGGGTCCGCAATGGCTCGCTCGAAGTCCCTAATTACGATCGGCACCTGTCGGAGAACGCTAAAAAACGTGCTCATTCACAGGAAAGAATGCAAGTTTATCGAAAAAAGGCGTCGCAAAAATGTAGCGCAAAAAGTGTAACAACAGCGTCACCAGAGATAGAGATAGAGATAGATAGAAGAAAAGAAGAAAAAGAGGAGGTCTATCGATCCGAAGAAACAGAACTTTTGACCATCTGGAACGACCGGATGCGGCGAAAGGATCGGCTTACCGACAAGCGACGAAAGGCGTTCCGAGCCAGGCTGGAAGACCGATGGTGGTTGGACAACTGGCGGGAGTCAATCGAACGCGCTGTCGAGATGCCGTTCCTCAACGGTGACAACGATCGGGGTTGGCGTGCTGACCTGGATTGGTTTTTGAAACCAGACTCGGTGACGAAGATCATGGAGGGCAAGTACGAAAGCAAAACTCCGGTTGGAGTAGTCTATGACCCACTAGCCGAATACGAGGATCTCGATGCTTAGCATACCTGAGACTCGCGATACCGAGACCACACGCGCTGAGCGTGCACTGGTCGGGTTGATGATTATTCATCCGTCGATAATCGATCGATGCGAAATAGAACTCCACGACTACCGATGCGTCGACAGCGATGCTAGCCAGATTTGGCCGGTGTTGTGCGAGTTGCGTCGTGGTAACTTCCCGATGGCAGATTTAACTTCGCTAGCCGTAGAAGTTCGCAAGCGTGGTATTGCACCGGCGTCGCTTGCTAGGGTCGCAAATGAAGCTGGGTTGCCGTCGAATGAGAACTTTTACATTCACACGTTGACGAAGCAACGACGGAAGCGAAGGCTGTTGAAACTAGCTGCGGATGCGTTAGAAAAACTCGACCGAGAAGACTGCGATGTGGATTCCGTTGCGGATTCGCTTAGCAGCGGACTTGCATCTATCCCGCAACTATCGAAGCGGAAGAGCCGAGCCGGTGACATCATGATGGATGTCTTGGCGTTGTCAGAAGAGACGCAGCAACCGGTTCGAAAAGTGTTTAGCGGAATATCCACGCTCGATTTAAAGATGGGTGGATTTCGCGATGGTCAATTAATCGTTTTGGCTGCACGACCTAGCGTTGGCAAATCCGCATTGGCTGCACAGATGGCAATCAATGCAGCAAAGGACGGTGCGAAAACTCTGTTCATATCGCTGGAGATGTCTGCACAGGAAACCGTAGCGAGAGCGATGGCGTTCGAGACGGGAATCAACATGCAGCATATTCTCGATGGGACTTTGCAAATCGGAGACGTAAATCGCTTGAAAGGATTAGCGACTGCGTATCAAAACGAAATTCCTCTGTATGTGGAGGACCGTTCGAACCTGACAATGCACAGGCTAGAGATGCTTGTTAAGCAATACTCCGCGAAGCAGAGACTAGGTTTTGTCGTGGTTGACTATATCGGTTTGGTGTCCAGCGATGACTCTCGCAAGTCTGCGTGGGAGGTGACTGAGAAGGTCAGCAAAGGATTAAAGCAACTAGCAAAATCCGAGAAGGTTCCGATACTTGCGTTGTCTCAATTGAACCGTGACTCCGAAAAGGAAAAGCAGATTGCAATACCGACGCTTGCACAATTACGCAACAGCGGTTCAGTCGAGCAAGATGCGGACGCTGTTTTGTTGCTGCATCGAGAAAGCAGACAATCGAAGGACGCAACATTGATACTTGCGAAGGGTCGAAATTGCGGTACCGGTAAGCTGTCTCTCGAATACAACGGACCAAAGTATGAGTTTATCCCAGCGATGGTCGACAACGAGTTTTCAAAGGATTTCTAAATGGGAGTGCGTCATGCAAAAGTTGGTCCTAGAGTTGCCGATCGTATTGCCTACCTGGAACGCATTGCTGGCGATGAATCACTGGCGACGCGCAAAGGTCCGGCATTCAGTTCACGAGTTCGTATTACGATCGTTTCGTATCTCGCAAGATTGCGAGACGCAGACGGGACAAGCGGCAAAGCAGCAATTGACGGACTCGTACATGCCGGAGTCATTGCAGACGATTCTCCAAAGTACGTCGAAGAAGTCTGCTATCGGCAAGTCAAAGTCAAAACGAAAGCCGAGCAGAAAACGCAAATCATAATTGAGGCGGTCGATTAACAATCAGGAGGTGGTGTCATGGAAGTCTATTCGCAAATCGAACTCGCAAAACACTGCGATGTATCGAGGCAAACAATTCGCAGGTGGCAACAGTCTGAGAAGATCCCTGGACCGTTAATAAGCCACGCAGGAAGGCATCTTTGGACGAAGGAACAGGCGGACGAAATAAGAGATCTTTCCATCACTCTGATACGCAGCGTACCATCCGTTTCGGCAAGCGTGACGCAAGAGGACCAATCGCATAAGATTGATTCAACTCAAGCACAAGAGAGGGGGTGATCCGAATCTATGAACGGGTACTGACTCTCACACAAAGGAGCAAGCCATGCCGGTAAATACGTTTGCACTCCACAGCAACTTCAACGGAAATCAAGTTGCTGCAAGCGGTGCACTGATTGAAAACTTCCGTGAATGGTTTCGCGGATTGAACATTCCATTGCCGCCCAAGGCTGACCTGTTGAAACAAGTCGCTGAGGCATACGACGCTTACGTTGCACCGATCGACATCCCGGGTGTTCCAAATCTTGTGGAGCCTTGGTTGGATTCGGCACTCAAAGCAATTGTTCTTCAACAGGTCAGCCGAATCTATGACAACTTCGCAGCAAACTAACGTCTGGGATTTCGCTACCAGGACGGGCCAGACGATCGCCCTTGCGACGGTCGTCTGTGTCCTGGGCTGGTTGTATCTCGGAAAGCCTTCCACGGATGACGGAAAGCAAGACGACAAGCCAGTCGTTCTTGAGCCAATCTCAAAGATCCTCGCGAAGTGCTACGAGGCTGATCGAGTATCGAAGATTGCGATACTCAAAGGCATCACTGCCAACACTTTTGCAGACGATCAAGCGAAGCTGGAATGGATCAACAGAGAAAGCGAAACGAAGCGAATTGCTGACTTTCAGGCATATGTTGATCGTTTATCCGAAGCGATCGACACTGGCAAAACGGAAGAACTCGCAAAAGCACTGGAGGCTGGCAAGTGAGCGACTTTAGCGGCTACCCAATTGAACAAGAGGACCGTGCGTTCCTTTCGTCGCTTCCAAATGCAGAAGGAAACGTTCCACTGTTTGGATCATACGAAGAGCAGCGTTTAGACCCTCGCGAATTGATCCCTGTTGAGAACCAAGGCTCTGTTGGGTCGTGTCAAGGACACGCATTATCGAGCTGTATGGAATGGTGTTACGTCATTGCGACCAACGGCCAACGGCAACAGCTCTCGCGTGCGATGGGTTATTACGAGACGCAACGCATTGATGGCATCAACGGAGACCGTGGAAGCACCATTAGCGGCGGCGTAAAGTTGGCGAAGAACGTCGGGCTCTGTGAAGAGCCATTGTGGCCATACACCGGACGCTACCAGCCAACTAGACCGGGCAATTGGCAAGCGATTACAGAGAACGCAGCCAAGTACAAGATCGGGCGCGCGGTGCAGATTCGGACCTACGACGACTTTCGCGCCTTCTCTGGTTCCCTGCAAGGCGGAATCCACATAGGTATTGCCTGGGGTAACTCGATGAGTAAAGCTGTTGTGGAATCCTTCTCTCCTGGAATGGGTGGGCACGCGATAGCTGGGTTGTGCTTGTCGGATCGAGTGGACTCACAAGGGAGGCCTTATGCGTGGATTATGAATTCATGGGGTCAGAACGTTGGCTCGCGTGAGCATCCAGGGTGGCATGAATGGAGTCCGAACGCTATCAGCCAAATGCTTCGTCATCAATGGACGGAAATGATTGGCATCTCCGACATGCCCGCCGCGAAACCTCGCAAGTTTTCAATTGAGGACTGGAAGTCGAAACTGAGGGTTTAACTATGTTCCATCGATCAATGATGTTTGGAATCTATGCGGTCGTGGCGGCTGTTGTGCTTGGATGTCCAGCACCTAAGCCGATCGTGTTAAAGCCAATTCCTGCAGTGGAGGCGGCGATGATTGCGAAGCCAATGCAGTCGGAATCGATCCAGGAAGTGAAAGCCGTGGAGCCCACAATAATCGTGCACTCCGCATCGTTTGACTGTCCTGCATGCGACCGGTGGGTTCGAGTCGAATTACCAGTGTGGAAAACGATCGGGTGGAAAATCCCTGATCCGTTGAAGGATGCGATCGCAGGAAAACGTTATCCGTGGTTCGAGCTCATAGATGGAGACGGTCTCCGCTTCGAAGTCAACACGTATCTGACTAAGAACTCGTATGAAGAAGCCCGGAAGAAAGCACTGGGAAGTAAGTGAGGTCTGAGTGCATGGAATCACCACAGAGGAAATCATTTTCCACTCGCTTGTCTGGGGCATCGGCTTTGCGGCGTCGTTGGGTAGGAGCAGCCGTAAGCGCGGCCGTGTCTCTATCTGGGACGTCGTTAATACTGGTTGCACAAGCGGGTTTATCGCTTTCGGGATTGTTACTCTTTTTTTCGGTAGTGCTACTCGTAGTGGCTCCTTTAATTGGCCTGCACTTGGTCTGGCGGCATTGGTAGGCGCTGTTGGAGAAGAGAGAGACAAGTTTGGGAAGATGGCTTTGACTCGCGCATGGGAAGCTGGCCGAGTCTTCTTCTCGCAGTCAAGCCAGGCGAAGAGCGAAGACGACGGGAGAAAAGGCCAATGACAGACCGCAAAGTCCACGCACAGAAAAAGCCGCTGACAGATGCGGATCTGCAAGCCGCACTTGCAGAATACTCGACAACTTCACAGATTGTTGCTGCATTTGCTCCCATCGTTCACAGCCATCCGATTTCCGATGTTACGAATCTTCAAACGGCACTAGACGGGAAGCAACCGAGCGACGCCGACCTATCAGCGATTGCTGCATTGTCGGGTACAGGCTTCGCGCAGCGTACTGGCTCAAATTCCTGGGCTTTGATTACGACCGTTCCACAAACGAACTTGAACAACACATTCTCTCAGCCTCAGACTGTCCAGAAGTCGCTATCAGTAATATCTGAAGGCTCCAACTTTCAGGGCATCCGAGTGTCGGATGCAACGGCTACGCTTGGGAAAATTGGCCAAGTCATCATGGGATACCCAGGCTACTACGACAATGATCTATTGATTCTGTATGATGGCCAACCCGCAATGTCTTGCAATTCCGGCGCTGTGGTGGCATACAAGAATCTTCGTGTGCAGTCGTCCGGCACATCATCGACCATCGACATGGGGAATAACGCGAACAATGCTCTCGTTTTTAGTACTACCGGGGCGCCAGGTCTCCGTATTAGTGCTTTGACGCAACTTGCCTTCGCGATCAATTTCTCGAATCAGATCACGCTAACCGCATCCGCATTTACGA
Organism: Pirellula sp. SH-Sr6A; assembly: GCF_001610875.1. NCBI lineage: Bacteria > Pseudomonadati > Planctomycetota > Planctomycetia > Pirellulales > Pirellulaceae > Pirellula > Pirellula sp. SH-Sr6A. The sequence goes on from NZ_CP011272.1 coordinate 553,274, forward strand.
TCACCCCAGCGACCACCGTAAATGGAACATTGGCATGCGGAGCAACATTCTCCGTAGGGACTTACACCGTGGCAACGCTCCCAAACGCCTCCTCTAACGCAGGAAGAGAAGCACAGGTTACTGATAGCAGCGTTACTACGTACAGAAGCAACGTTGCAGGCGGCGGAACTTCTCGGGTGAAGGTATTCTCAAACGGGCTGAATTGGTTGGTTAACTAATGACTACAACACCATACGAATTATTGGCACGATTTAATGCAGATGGAACCATCGCGGGCGTTCATGTTCGCCACCTGCTGACAGTCGGAGAGAAAGCGATTGAGCTTGATCCCGTACCTCTATCCGACACTTCCGATCCTGCCTTCACACAGTTCGCAGAAGCGTTTGCAGCGGCGGCGGTCGCAGAGAGGGACGCATTGCAGGCACAACTCGCGACAGCACAAGCTCGCATTGCAGAGCTAGAGGAAGCATTGCCGTGGAATCCCAGGATCATGGAAGCCAAAGCGTTTGTCGCTCGCATCACAGCGAGTGAGATGCTTACACTGGCTGGCTCGCAAGACGAAACCGTCCAGGGGATAGTCGGTATGCTCACGCAGTGGGTAGCAAATGATTGGCCGATCATTCTGGATTCGCCGGAGATGCAGCAAGCAATCGGCTACTTAGGGCAAGCAGGGATTGTGACATCGGATAGAGTCGCGGAGTTGCTGCGCGATTGCGTGCGGTCTGAAGCTCACGTTGCGGACGGGCAATAGCGGATTGTTCATCCTCACTTGATTTTTGACAGCCTGTCACAGACAAGACGATGCACCGAACACGTCCGCAATTGACTCGCACCCCTCTTTTGTGGGTGCTGGAATCTTTTTCTAAAAAGTGTGCGCATAGTTCTTTACTCTTGCCGATAGTGTGTGTATAATTACAGCATCACCGCAACGGACACCAACCAGGAGACGGCAAAATGATTACTGAAGTGCACAGCGTTACAGCGGAGTATCTTGGACAAGTTGATTTGGGTGCACCGTGCTTTGCGGTCAAAATTGTCGACATCAAGCCAAACGCAACTGTACACAACAAAGTTCTTTTTCGGTCGCGAGTTGCTGGTTCTTTCCAAATCGGGAAGAATTACGAGGTAGAGGCCGTCATAAGCCAAGAGTCGAAGGAAAGTCCAAGGATTTACGAAGTGTTGAAGGTTGCGTAGTGACGAACGAGAGAAAGAACATAACCCAACCACCAGATTGGTGGAGGGTTTTTGAAGAGGAAGCACAAAAGGCAGGTGTAAGCCTATCCGAATGGATTGGCGAGGCGTGCGTGGAGAGGCTTCCGTGGAAGATTCGAAAGAAGCTGAGCGAGCGTCCGCCAGCTAATAGACCGAAGAAATCAGAATAGCGGATGGTTTAGCCGCAAGGGGAGGGGTGATGATGGCTTTTGGTATGCGAGAAGAAGACGGGAAAACGATAGTGCAGGTCAAGGTGCCGGTTTGCGTGAACCTGCAATTGCTCGAAGAGGATGCCGAGCGAATGACGCAGGACGAGCTATGTGGATTGGTAGATGGTGTCATTGACCAGTACAGTTCGGAAAACAACATTATGGAGTCAAGGTTGCGCCCGCGTGGCTGGATGCAGGCTGTGACTGTCCGGTACGAAATAACGCGACATTGGGACGATCTTCCGGTCGACGAAATGGAGCTTATGAGCGTCGATGTCGGTCTTTTTGAAAAGACCGGATTGGAAGACGACGAATAAGACAGATGTTTTGATCAATGCGGGAAGAAAAGGGAAAAGAGGTTTTTATGCGATTAGCTAACGATCCGCCGAATAGCAGCCGGAAGGTTGTTTTGCGATTTGAAGATAATGGTGAGCAAGACTGCTTTGGTTTTTATTGTGCTGAAACAAATGCTTGGTACAAGACGGACACGAAAGATAGGTGTCATCCGTCGCATTGGTGCGAGGCTTCGTTTGCGATTTATCAGGTTGTTGAAGACACAGGACGAGTTGTCTTCGACGAATGCACAATGGAAGAAGCATTGCACTTTGCAGACGCGATCAAAAGACGATGCAAAACGCAAATTGTAGCGATGGTTTAGAAGTGCGGAGTAGCCAGCCGCTAGTGGAAATACCAAATGTGAGAGAGGGCAACGGTGAGCACGCAAGTGAGCCCCTTTTCAGCGACGAGACCGATAAGTTGCTGACGGAGCTGGGATCGGAACGCAGCGATCGCAGATGACGAAAAATGGTTATTGGGAGGCACGAAACAACCGACGATTCGGGGCCGCATTGCGATGTAAAGCAATGCGGTACAGGTCGAGGATGCCAAATGGTTTCGGAGGCGTGACAGGTCGGAGAGACGGCCAAACGGATCGGCGGCGTGAAAACTGGAGGCATCTGGTGATTAGCGTAGGGAGTCCTAGTTTGGCGGGGAGTTGATCGCTCCGTCGAATGAAGCAGGTTCGAATCCTGCCCGATCCACTGAGCACTAGCCATCCAAGTAGTGGAGCGACGAGACCGATGGCTTACATCGTCGCCGGGGCCATGACTGACAGCAGCGAACGGTGGATGCAAAGCATGGAGACCGTGACAGCCGGAGAGACGGCGCATTCGCGGGTGGTGGTAATTGGTAGCCACAAGGCTTAGCTATCCTCGTGCGGGTTCGACTCCCGCCCCGCGATCTTACAAGCAAGTCCAGTCCGGGGGGATTTCGGACACCCAGCTCTGTGTTTTAAGACCGCGCAGAGCTGGGCTTTGGAACAAAGGAGACCGCAATGGAAGATAAGGAACTAATCGCCAGAGCTATTCAGGGCTGCGTAGTCGGTAACGGCTCTAAGCAAATTGAGTTGCTAATTGGAGAGTTGGCAAGGATTTGCAGCGAGGTCAAGTATGTACGCAGTCAGTCTTTTTGGCCCCACATGGGCGAGTTCTCGCGTGGATACCAAACTGCGTGCGATGAGATCCTGGAAAGAATGAAGCCGTTTGCAAAAGTCGAAGCTGGCAAGCTGACGCTTGAACATTTGGCGAAAAGGCTCTCAGACGTTGAGCGTTGGATTGAGAGACGCGAAGATTACGAGTCAGAGCAGCGAGAACAGTAGTCAGGTATTTCTTGACTACTCGAATAACAAACCAGTGCACCGTCAAGTGCCGATTTAGCAGCCGCAGGGATTCGAAACATGTCCGCAAATACCGAAGAAAAAGTACACGTCGAATGCGAAAAGAAAACTGTGCTGGAAGTACGAGTTCGACGCCCGCTAGGTGTTGCTAGGGTGGTACTGGACGGATTGATGCCTACCAGGGAGGGAGAGTCTGGAGGTCGCGTCTTTGTGGATAGTGAATACGGCGACTGGTCTTACGCTTGGTACTCCATCGGTAAGCAATCTCTTGCCAAGTTCTTAGCTACTTGCGACTACGACTACATAGGTCGCAAGTTTCTTGGTGGGAAGTTCTATGTCCGAGACGACGAAGGAACAGTGAGCGAACTTCGCAAAGTTGTCTTACAGATGCGGCGGCAAGGCGATCTGTCAAAAGACAAGTCGCGGCATGAATGGGAGTTGATCGAGCAACTCGAAGATGGGTACATCGACTGGCGTGGATACGTTGACGAAAGCAATTTGTGTGAGGCGTGGGAGTACGGAGTAACAAAACCAGATCCGCAATTCATGGCGTTTTGGAATCAGCTTTGGGTTCCGCATATTGTTCCGGCTTTGCTGGACATAGATGCCAAATAGCAAGTCATTGCGGCACATTCAGAATTTTGGAAGTGATGGAGGGAAAGTACACATGAAGATGTTGTCGAGCATTAAAAATCCTCGCAAATTGAAGAAGCGATGGAAAAAATTAGTAACAAAAAGCTGCTTAAATAATCTTGGGGAGCAACGTCAGCAATTTATGAGTTGGCGTCTTCGTTGGAATCCACCGAGTGGTTGGATCGTGTCAGTCGTGGCGAATCGACGACAATTCGATAGGATGCAAAAACGTTTGGTTAGTGCGGCCTAGATATACGCAAGGGGAACGAGATGAAAAAAGTAGAGCATTGGGGGTGCGATGTTCGCATCAACGGCAAGCACGTTTTGACGATCGAATCCAATTGTGTGTATGGGCGATTTCTTACCGATGCAGATGAAGAGACGATCAGGGAGATAGCCGAGAACCTTTTGGCTTTCGTCGGTAAAAAGAAAACAAGTGCGGCACAGTCCGCAGAGGGGGAGTGATGAGCGCGAACGCTGCACAGCTAATTAATGCAATCGTGAACGCAATAGATCTGCACGCAAAAGCAAATAAGAGTCGATTGGACAATTGCTGGAGCGGCGAATCTGACGACGCAGAACGGAATTTCTGCGAAGGTTACGATCAAGCTATGGATGACGTGATGGAGGAAATCCAAAGACTTACAACAGCGGCCCCAACCACCGCATCGGAGGAATGATGGATGCCGTGTTGCATAACATCACGCTCAAGTCAGCTAACTTTCGCATTCCTGATGGTGAATACGAAGGTATATGGGGAGGTTATGGAGTTGAGTTCAGGACTGATGTAGGGATTTTTGCAGCGCGATGCAACATGGGAGTCAGAGGAAACGCTGTCCCCTGTGTCGTGTCGGTGATTGACGGAAAGTTTTCAGTAAGAGTCAAAAAAGAATAGCGGTCTTGAACGCCGCTTCGAATAACCACGTGCACCGAAGTGTGCCGCAATGGAAGAGAGTTGGTAATGAAGATTGCGAGTAAGAAAGCCGAAGTTTCGCTCCTTCTCTACTTTGAGACTAGGTCTGTGGACCACTCAGGAAGAGTCGATTCCAGGTATATGAATGAATCTGATGTCGAGATCGCGAAAAAGTGGAACGAAATCGGTTTCGTTCGTTTTGGTCGAATCGCAAGCGAGGACTGCAACGCGAATGGATCAAACTGGGTTGAATTGAGCGACGATGCGTGGAGCGAAGTCAGCGTACTTCGAAGGGAAAGAGCTAAACGCAATTGGAAGACACGACGGTTTAGATCAACGGAAGAGAAGCGACAGTTGTCGAACTAATCAGTGCGGCCTGAGTATCGGCAAGGGAGAGAACAATGAGAGATGACAATGCGGCGAAGATCGTAGAGCAACTCGACAAGTGCCAGCCGTGCACTGATGACACTCTCTACCTTCCGGTTGAGTGCGTCGGTGAGATTATTCGGCTTGCTTTGTCGATGCGATCCAGGATCGACGAGCTTGAATCAACTCGCGAAATGGAACAGATAAAGCCGCGTCGCGGAAGAGTGACAGAAGATGGACTGTTGCTGTTGAACGAAGACAAAGACTAGCGGCTGTTAAGACGGCAAGTAATGTTGCTAACAATTTTAGGAGATGGTTATGGATTTCTTGGATTGGTTGATTCTTGGGAAAGGCTCTTGGATTGCCTATCCTCTTGCCGTGTTGTTTGTGATTGGATTGTGGATGGGTTCGTCAGCAATGGAAGCGAAAGCGTTCAATCGAGTGACAGGAAAGAATGTAACGATGTGGGATGCGATGTTCATTCAGTTGCGTGTTCAGGATGAAGTAGCGAAATAGCGAGTAGCGAGACGGCAAGGGGAATTTTGCAATCGGGTGATTTATGCGAGAGTGGACGGAAACAATGCGAGAACCGCCAGACAAAATTGAGGGCGGTTACGTTTACCGAGGCATGATTGATCGAGGAACGAAATACAAAGACGCCGCAACTGGTGAGATCAAAGATTTCACGGGCGAAGACGGCAGGAAGTACATCGGATTATTGAACGGTCGTGGCGAACCGTTGCAGTTAGGAGAACCTTTGCACATTTTGTGGTTTGAAGTTCGGAAAGCAGATGAGCGAGACTTGTCTAAGTAATCGAACACTAGCGGATGTGAGATCCGCAATGGAGAAAGCATGAAAGTTGATGTCGACGTATTGGACTTTGTGCGTTGCGAGCTTGCGCAAGGTAGCTGTCCAAAGTGCCACGCTGTACACGATCCGGTTTTGATGCAACGAAGCTGGATGATTCCCGGTGAGCCTCGCGTGTTCGGGATCAAGTGCCCAACGTGCGGATTCCACGTCACAAACGAAGAGATTGCCAGGATAGAGCAAATGATAGCGCCCTTGGTCGCCAATGCTGTCAAGTCATTTGAAGAATGGAGAGCATTTAATGAGTGAGCCTATCAGCATTAGCGGCGTCAACAAAAAGGTAGGACGATGAGCCATACACCACGAATCGAAACCAGAGTCGTCGAAGAGTTCGATCTTTACTGGGTATACAGTTCTGTGAATGGTTGGTGTACTCAATGGCCTGTTCAATCGCCCACAAAAGAGGATGGTGAAGTTCTCGCGGCACAACTTCGAAACCTCATTAGGTCCGTCTATCGTCAAGCCTACAACGACGGCATCGCCGCTTGCCAGGAACAAATCAAGAATGCACTGGGGGTAAAATGAGTTGCAAAAAAAACGCAGCAAGCAATCCGCCTCTCTATCGAGGCTTTGCGTTCGTGGATTCGAGCGGTATCGATTTGAATTCGATCGCAAAAACGGAAGATGAGGTTAAGTGGAACATGCTCGAATCAAGCATGGGTTGGAGATTCGGGCATCCAGATCGGTATTGCAGGGACACAGAATGGGAAAGGCTGTTGACGTATGGAAAGGTTGTCTCGGTAACGGTGAGCGTAAATGAGTAGCTTCAACTGCGAACACTGCGGTGCACCATGCTTAGACTCGCCAGCGGGCTATACCACTGGCTGCGAGCATTACCCGCCAGACGTGCCGAAGATACCCGACATTGTTCGGCAATGCCTCGTTGAGTGGATGGTGCAAACGGTCCAAGAGATTAGCGAAGATGGTTGGGCTGCTGGATGGTACAGCGGAATCGAGCATTTGGCTTGGGATGCTATGCAGGGAAAAGAGATCGATGGTTTGCAGTGGTGCAGCACAAAGCGAGCGTTACGCAAACTAAAGGCAGTATCGGACTATCTAGGTGTGTGGGTGCATTGGGATAAGGAAGTTGGCGAGCCGAGAGCGATTCCGGTTTGGGTGTGGGTCAAGATCCACGAAGCAAAGGGAGGGCGGATCGATGACTGAGCAAGTGCCGAAGATCAAGCCGCTAGTGTGGGCGGATCACGGAAACGCACTGAATTCCGTACATAATGCCAAAACACCATTTGGGCTTATCAACCTGCATGGGTATGGGGACGGAGCGTTTTTGTTAATCGACCCTTTCGATTGCGACACTACTGACTTCAAGTCAGTTTCCGAAGCCAAGGCGTGGTGCCAGTCCGAATACGAAAGGCGGGTGCGAGAATGTCTGGAGTGAAGATCAAGCCATTGGCATGGGTCAAAGGAAACCCAAACATAAGCGAATGGACAGCGGAAACGCCACTCGGCAAGTTTCGCGTCATAAAGCGATACCAAGACAAGTCTGCCATAGTGTACATGGCACCTTTCGACTGTGGCGTTTGCCCCGATTTTTTAGACATAGAGGACGCCAAGGCATGGTGCCAAGCGGAGTACGAAAGGCGGGTCAGGGAGTGCTTGGAATGAGTGCCCACACAACATGGACATCAGTACACCCTCCTAAACTCGTGTTTCTGGTTCAATGGGATCACATCGAGGGCGAGTACAATGGAAAGCCAGACGTTCGCCGGATGCAAGTATTCTGCGACGAAGCCAATCTGGACGCAGAGGTAAAGCACCTTGATCGACGGAAGGTCAAATACACGGTGACCAAGTATCTGGCAGAGAGACAGGAACAAGTGCAGAAATGAAAAACATAGGATCAATTCCAGGCAACAACTGGAACAACCTAGACCCAGAACAGGAGTTGGCGGCAATGCGAGGACAACCACAAGGGACCGAAGCGAGAGTCTGCGAGGACATTGCAGAGCGCCAAGCGTTGGGGATTGCGAAGTACGGCAAGACCGTCGCAGAGAATCCGCTAGAGCTGCGAGAGTGGCTCCAGCACGCCTACGAGGAATGCCTTGATCAAGCCGTTTACTTGAAGCGAGCTATCGAGCAGATTGATTACTTTAAGGCAATGATGAAATGAAAAAGACCGACGACGAAAGCAAATTATTCACGATACGCAAACGCTTGGAAATGTTGAGCCAACACATGACTATTGTTGCCAACGCGATGGTAGCAGAAATCGGCGACGACGAAGCGAAGCAGCACGCGGAAGAACTCGCTGGAGCTGCGAGTATGGTTTGGCAGTGGTCGGTAAAGTTACAGGAGAACGTGCAGAAATGAAAAGCGATTACACTGAATTGGTCAAAGCAAAAACACGCGAAATGCTCGCGAATTCAAAGCACGCTAGATGGGATGCTATATGTAACTACAGCATCAGAACCGCCCAACTCGCATCAGACATGCACAAACTTTTGCGTCATTGCGAACTAAACGGATTTGATCACGGAGCATCAGACGCTTTGGACTATATGGAAAGCCAATTGCGGCAATGTTTCGTCGAGACGTTTGGAATTGAACCGTTTGAACAAGTTCGGAGCAAATGAACGAAGAAACTAAAAAACGCATCATTGAAAAGCTGGAAGAGTGCGATTGCTTCGCTCCCCTAGATTGTGGCTACATTCACTTTTGGCCTGCGTCCGGTGGTGTCGCGATGAGTGCGGCAGTGTTGAGATTCATTGCGGACGAACTTGACCGACGAAACGCGGATTGGGATAAGCAGTTCCGCGTGCAATCCGAGGAAGAAGTGTTCGCGGAAATTACAGAGGACCAAATGTCGTCTGTTTTGAAATCATTGCGGACCAAATAACCGCTATTGATACATAACGTACCATCCATTTCCTAAACCATTGGTTGATGCAACCCAATCCCGTAGAATCGAAAAGGATTCATTCTACGCGAGGGAACCTTGGCAAAGACGATTGTCACAACTCACACTACCGGCGCTACTGTCTACGCCTTTCCAGGCTCGCAAGCGAACTTTGCGAACTGGGCATCTCTGCGCGTGCTTGCAACGGAAACAGTAGGTGAGTTTGAAGCCAGTGTTGACGATGACACTTATGGTCCTGTTTGGTACTTTTTCGAAGGGTCCACAGCGCCAACTTCTTTCGATGACCATATTGCATCAGTCAATTTGCAATGGGAAATCGATTTGCTTGAACTTCTGAGCAAGACCACTAACGGCGTTACTACATCGGCCGCTGTCGCAACGGATGGAACCATTGCCAAGATTATCATCGGTGATGATTACCTGTTAGCCAACGGCAGAGGGTTCGAATGGACAGTGGACGAGGTGACTGGATTCGTAGCAGGTAGCTGCACCTGCACATTCGGAGGTAAGTACAAAGACAATACTTGGCTTGTCACCGGCACCGTGGTCGACAACGAAGATGGTACGTGGACTCTTCGATTTAATCTTGAAGACACGGACACTGCGAACTTGGAGCCTGGGCAATATCGATGGAGCGTTGGAGTTCAATACAACGGCACAGTGATTACACGTGTTATGTCCGATTGCACGACGGCGCTAGTGGAGAAGCAGACGTGATAGCACAATCAAACAAGGGGGCACTCCCCCCCATAGTCAACGGGTCCTTCCTGGACCCTAAAAAGCCTTGCGGCGGAACCTTCGCCCAAAAAAGTTACAAAAACTCCGTCCGTCCGGTACTTGGCGGTTTGGGGTAGGGGGAAATGGTAGACATTAACACCGTTGCCGATGTTCGGCTGGCAGGTAGGGCTATCAACGACGAATGGCCGGTAACTCCAGAGATTCGAAAGAAGGTTATCGATCGGCTGGTGTACTTGCAGGAGTTTGGCGAGAAGCATTCAGTGCAGGTGGCTGCCGCAAAAGCTTTGCAATCTGCTGATCAAATCAACATCAAAAAGCGTGCGGAAGAACAGAGGAGATTGGACGCTGAGCACACAAGGAAACTTCAACTACTCGACGCTGCCGTCAAGCTCGGACTTGTTAAACCTGTCGGTCCAGGAATTGGAAGCATGGATTCGCAACCATCCGGACGCGAAGTCGGATGATGTTGTTGAGTTAGTCGAGCCTAAGAAGTGGGACGAAAAAGCATACGACCGCGAGCGCAAGGCAAAGCAGCGTGCAGCAGGTCGGGAGGTTTACATTCCGGTCCCAGCGGACTACGAACGCCGCTTGGCGTGCTTAGAAGATCCTGAGCTATTGCTTACCACGTACTTCCCAAGAACGTACAGCGAAGCGTTTACCAGCGACCGTAGGGATATGCTTTGGTCTATTTGGAACGCTGCACGCTTTGGAGGCGACCAAGCGATTGCTGCACCTCGCGGCGAGGGAAAGACGACGCTGGCAATGGATGGTGCGTATTGCTTGATGCTCAAGAGTCTTTCGCCTTTCCCAGTTGTCATCGGAAAAAATCAAGACGCATCGACAAAGGACCTTCGAGAACTGGTCGACCGGATCGCTGACTCCGATGATTTTGCAGCCGACTTTCCAGAGATCGCAGCTCCGATTCTTGCGATAGGTGCTGCCACTGCCAACGCACGATTGCAGACGGTCGGAGGTGAGTACATTCGAATGGTAATCTCTGACAAGTTCTTTTGCTTGCCGACTATTCCCAAGAGATTGCTACCACACTGGCCGGACCATATGGAATCACTTGCCAACGGCCAGGTGATGGGGGCGGTCGGGATAGAAGGCAAGATTCGCGGCATGAAGTTCCGGTCGCGTCGTCCTACGGTCGGGATTATCGATGATGTTGAGGACAAAGATTCGGTTCGTTCCGATGAACAGATCGCCAAGATTGAATCCATCATCGAAGAGGATATTGGTGGGATGGGGGCTTCTGCGGAACGTATCGCACGGGTCTACCTTTGCACAACGCTAAACAGAAAGTGCAACGCATACAAGTACACAGACCGCAAGCAAAAGCCGTCGTTCAACGGTCGCCGCTATCGCAAAATGATTAAGCCACCAGACCGCATCGATTTGGTTGAGCAGTACATCGACATGCGGCAGCAACGTAAAGCGGATGACCCGCAAGCAAGAGAAGCGTTTCGTTTTTGGCGGGACAATCAAAAGGAGATCGAGCACGGTTGCGAAATATCGAACCCGTATAGCTACTCCAAAAAGATTCACGCGGATGGCGAGCCAATGGAGCTTTCCGCCATACAGAGCTATTACAACCGCGTCGCGGACTTCGGTAAGAAAGCAGTAGCGACAGAGATTGACAACGACCCACCGGAAGAAGCGGGACCAGTCGGAAACGGTCTTACTCCCGAAACCGTAGCATCGCGAATGAACGGTTTGTCTAAGCGGCAACTACCTGCGAACACGCAATGCGTGACAGCGGCAATCGACCTTGGCAAGTATTACTGCCATTGGGTTATCTGCGCGTGGTGGCATGGTGCAGGAGGTTGCGTTGTTGATTACGGCTTCAAGTCTGTTCTTGGGACCGACCGCACGCAGGATCGCTACGGCGCGGAGCCGCATATTCTCGCTGCACTTCTTGATTGGCGTGAGGAGTTGCAACAGAAAGCGTTCGTTGACGCTACAGGCGTTCCACGAAGGATAGACCACGTTTTGGTTGACTCCGGAACGTTTACCAATTGCGCTTACGAGTTCTGCCGACAGGTGCGAGGAATCTTCCATCCATCGAAGGGGATTGGAAGCTACAAGAAGAAGAAGGCGGAGACGAACAGGATTTTCGTTGGCGAGAACTTGCACGCAGAGTTTTTGCCAGCGCAGCGGGTTGCGTTGTACGAACTTGACACGGACTACTGGAAGCAGTGGGTACACGAACGGTTCCTTACTCCGCCATTCGATGAAAACCTAATGCTTCGACGCGGTTCGCTATCGCTTTATCAATCCGACAGTCGCCACTCTCTTTATTCGCAACACATTACAGCGGAAGAGTTGGTTACTGAGTTCGTCGAGGGTAAGGGAACCAAGACGTATTGGAATAGCAAGCGAGACGATAACCATTGGCTAGATGCGACTTACATGGCGGCGGCTGCTTCGGAAATCTACGGTATCAAGTTGCTGGCACCATCAGAACAGGAAGTAACGGCGATGGTGAAGGGACCGGAGAAGCCAAGACAGCAGCGGCAAGACACGCACAGGCAGAACAAGAACTTCCGAACACGTCCGGGCGGCTGGATACCTAAGAGGAGATACTAGCGATATGGTGGCGACAATGACAAGGAAGCAACGGCGGCAAATGGAAACAAAAGAGCAAGAGACCGAGCAAACTCAACCTGTAACCCAAGAACAACCAAAGGCACGGCAGAAGTTTGTTCCGCAAGATTGCTCGATGTGCGTTGCACTGCGGGAAGATCCAGAGACTAGCTATTCATTCGTCTACCACACTGCGGGAAACCTTCGCTATTGCAAATGCGGCAATTGTGGTCACACATGGAAGCAAAAAGTCTAACCCGTTTACCAGCTAGCTGGTAAATACGCTATTGCGATGCGTGACCAATCGATATGGCTAGCCTACCGTTGTAGGCATGGCTTTAGACGTCGCAAATCTTCTTAACCAGGTCGAGACAGCAATAGAGCAGTTGCTTACGGGCAACGTGCAGTCTTACGCTATTGGTTCTCGCAACGTTACTAAGCTCGACCTAGATTCTCTGTTTGAGCAACGCCGTATGTTGCAGACTGAACTGGCTAGGCAGTCTGGCGGGGGGATGTTCACGCTTGCGAAGATCGGGCGACCTCGATGAACGTCCTAGATCGCATTATCGGTTACGTTTCTCCAACGGCAGGTCTCAGACGCGCACAAGCTCGAAAAGTATTGCAGCGAAGCTACGCTGGCGCGGAATCGAACCGTCTAACATCAGGCACCAAACCAAAGAACCAATCAGCCGACCAAGAACTGATGGGTCCGTATGGTGCTGACGCCATGCGTGCTTGGGCTCGCTCGATGGTTCGAAATAATGCTTACGCATGGAACGTTGTTGATACCATTGTTTCAAACGTCATCGGTGACGGAATCACGCTCCAAAGCGTGTACGAAACCAAGGATGGCGAAGACGTAGAAGACGTTAACGAGTCGCGGGAAAAGCTATGGGCTGAATGGTGCGAAGTCGCAGACATCAACGGGCAGTTGACCTTTGCGGAAATCCAGGTAATCGCACAGCGAGAGATTGTCGAGGCTGGCGAAGTTCTCATTCGGAAGATTCGGACTCCCGGCAAAGAGTATCGCGGAATTACCCGCCCTGTTCCGTTGGCATTGGAGTTGATCGAAGCCGACCGTCTATCCTTAGAGCGCGACACGTACAAGTCGTCGATGGCGCGTGCGGAAGGAAACCGAGTAGTACGTGGAATCGAGGTTGATCAGAAAGGTAGACCTGTAGCGTACTGGATCTACCAGCAACACCCGAACAGCCCGTACAGCGTTGGTAACCAAGTTCCTGAGCGAGTTCCAGCGGATGAAGTGATTCATCTTTTCCGACTGGACAGAATCGGTCAAACTCGCGGCGTTAGTTGGTTTGCTCCTGTGATGTCTCCAATGCGAGACCTGGGAATCTACATCGACAACGAACTGCAAGCATCTGCTGTCGCGTCTTGCTTTGGAGTAGTGGTTAAGACAAACACTCCGAGCCGTGGATTACAGAATCCCACTGGCGATGAGTCGACGGACAACAACGGAAACACGCTTGAATATCTTGAGCCAGGGATGGTAACAAGGATCGGCGTTGAAGAGTCCATCGAAGTTATCAACCCATCGCGACCTAACAGCGCAGCGGAGCCGTGGATTTCTCTGATGCTTCGCGGTATTGCTGCTGGCACTGGCACCAATTACGAAGCGGTTGCAAAAGACTTCTCGAACACTTCGTACAGTTCCAGCCGAACTAGCAAGCTGGAAGATCGCACTCGATACAAGCGATGGCAAAACTACATGGTTTGGCATCTTTGCCAACCAGTCTGGGACGAGTTCTGCAACAAGGCTGCCGTTGTGAACGCAGAGAACTTTCCTACGTCATCCGAACTACTAGAAGACCGCCGTGGTGTTGCTCCAGTTGAATGGCAATTGCCTGAGCAAGAATGGGTCGATCCGGCAGCAGAGCAAACAGCCGCGCAGCAATCCATCGATCGTTACATGTCGACTTACCAAGACGAGCTTGGCTCGCGTGGTCGGTCCTGGCGTGCGACCTTCTACCAAGCGAGCAAGGAAAAGAAACTTCGCATGAAGCTCGGTTTGCTGACTTCGGAGGAGCAGACCGCGCAGATGATGGCCGCTCAAACCGGAGCATCGGGGCCAGCGGATGAAGTGCGAGCAGAAGAAGACGCAGAGGGAGCGACCGGCGAATGGATGGGACTCTCTCGCTTGCAATGGAACAGAAACCGCAAGGCCCTCCAAGATGTGCTCAATGGCCTCTCGGACGGATCAATGTCTCCAGCCCTTGCGAGAGCACAACTCAGCATGATCGGACTGACGGAAAAGAACATCGAGGCGATCGTCGCAGATGCCTCGGATGGAACGGTAGACAACCCAATTCCTGCGGAGGATGTCGCCAGTGAATAAATCCGCATTGATCAAAAGACGCAAAGACTTGGACGCGAGAAAGCCTGTTGTGTTCGCCGGTGGCTCTGTCATCAAGAGGCAGTTCCAGTCACTCACCGATGGTCTCGCCGTGATCGCCACGGAGAACCCTGTTGAGCATTTGCATCCAGAAAACAAGAAGCCGATCGTCCATGTCCTTGAAATGGCTGGTTGCGAGATGCGGCCAGGGAATCACTCGATCCCGATCGTTGACTCGCACGACGATACGACCGTTCACAACGTCTTCGGATCGCTCAAAGATATTTCGATCGTAGGGTCTGAGTTCCAAGCGCGTCCACTATTCGCGAGCGATCCAGAGTCGCAAAAGATCGCGACGCGATACGAAGAGGGACACCTTACCGACTTCTCGATTACCGCCGAGACGCTGGAAGCCTTTGAGCTTTCTCCTGGGCGTACTTACACGACACAAGCGGGCACTCTTGTTGAAGGCCCTGCGATCATCGTTTCCCGTTGGCGACCAATGAACGCAACGTTATGCGTTACAGGCGCTGACAACTATTCCTATGTCAAACGGTCTTTTGCAGACCAAAGGAGAGAACTTATGGACGGTAGCCAGATGGCGAAGTTGTCCTCTATGGGTCTGCCAGAAGGCGTTACCGACCCAACCGAAATCCTTTCTTGGTTGATGACCAAGATGGAGATGGAACCAGTTGAACAGGCTGCACCTGTTGAAAACATGTCGACGGAAAACCCTGTAGTAGAAAACATGCAGCAAGCAGAGGCTGCACCTGCCGAATCGCCTGTTGCACCTGTTGAGAAGGTCGAGAACAGCATGGGAAATCAGAAAATCGAACGCAGCAAGCAAGACGCAGAGTTGCAAATCAAACGTGCACTCGATGCCGATGCTGCACGCCGAAAAGAAATTCAAGCCGCCGTCAAGCTCGCAAGGATTGAGCGTTCCTTTGCAGACGAGCTTTGCGATGGCTTTGTAAGTGTTTCTGACGCTCGAAAAAGGATCATTGAACGTATGGCAACTGAACCATTAGGAACGTCGGTCGGTGCTGACGTTCGGATCACTGAGAGCGCAGACGACAAGTTCGCCAGTGCCGTAAGTGCCGGGATCATCATGCGAAGCCATAACAAGGCTTCCAAGAAGTTGAAACTGGAAGGAGGTCAAGATTTCGTCAACAAGCCATTGGACGAAATCGCACGCGAATGTTTGCTTCGAAGCGGAGCAAAGATCGAGCGAATGTCGAGGAAGGATGTTGTTCTGGCCGCGATGGGTAACCCTCGCGTTCTCAAGAATCACAACATCCTGATGCGGTCCGCGTACCACACCACTGGCAGCTTCCCGAACATCCTCTTGGATGCAATCAATAAGTCGCTTCTGGCTGAGTACGAAGAAGCACCATACACCTGGAGCATGTGGGCGCGTCAAGCTGCTTCTGTTCCAGACTTGAAGACTATTTACCGTACTCGGATAAGCGAATTCCCGAACCTGGAAATGGTTCCGGAAAACGCGAAGTACCCAGAAAACCGAATGAGCGATTCGAAAGAGTCGTACCAGATCAGCAAGTACGGTGCAGAGTTTACGGTCTCTTGGGAAACAATCATCAATGATGATTTGGACGCCATCAGCCGAACGACCGCGAAAATGGGTGTTGCTGCACGACGCACGCAAAACGCGTTGGTCTATAGCGTTCTGACCTCGAACCCAACAATGGGCGACGGTAACGCACTGTTCAGCTCCAGCCATGCTTCTGGCGATAACACGTCTGGAAGTGCAGCGGCTCCAGCCGTGGCGACACTCAACGCAGGGTTCCTCAAAATGCGAAAGCAAACTGGTCTCAACACCAGTGCTATTCTCAACATCGAGCCTCGCTACTTGATTGTGCCGGTCAACTACGAAGCGACAGCAATGCAGCTTCTTGGCTCGTTCTCCGACCCTGTTGTAGGTGGTAGTGCTGCTGGTAACAGCAATACGCTGAACATCTACGGACCAGGCGGACAACGTAAGAACCTAACGCTTGTTGCCGAGCCTCTTTTGGACGCTGCAAGCTCCACGAATTGGTACTTGGCTGCCGATCCTTCGCAGGTCGATACCGTCGAAATCACCTTCCTGCAAGGTGAGGAAAGCCCAGTGATCGACACAGAGGAAGACTTCGACACCGACACCTACAAGTACAGGATTCGCCAGACGATGGGTGCGAAGGCGATCGATTGGCGTGGGTTGTTCCGCAACTCTGCGTGACCTGTCTAGTGGCAAAAAATAACCTCGCTGCATAGGTGGCGAGGTCTTTCCGATACAAAACAAAATCCGACAAGGAACAAAAACAAATGGCTGGTATTAAAGATTTCCAGGAATGGAGCGACGATTTCAACGGAACTGTCGCTACGTTCCCAACTTCGGCAGATCCTGCATCTCCGTGGCTCGTTGATGACGTTTCGTCGTCTGGAACCCCAACCTACACCAAGGGTACTTCGGAAGCCGTTCTTACTCTCGTTAGTACGAACGAAGCCGAAGTGGTTGCCCTTCACTTTGGGGACGCACTTGACTTCGACATCGATCTGATTCAGTCAATCGAGATGCGCGTCAAGATTGGCGCAGCGACTTTCACCAGCGGTTCCATTCTTACTTTTGGTCTTGGATCTGCTAGAAGCGACACGGCAAACGATGTTGCTGCCAACGCTTGGTTTCGCATGGAAGGTGCAAACAGCACAACCGTTGTTTACTGCGAGACCGACGATGGAACTCGCGACGTTGACGACATCTCCAGCGGAGTTACTCTCGGAACCACGTACAAGCGGTTCTATATCGACTTCACAGGTGGAAAGTCGAGCGTCAAGTTCTACATCGACGGTGCTCGCGTTGCAGCTTCGCAGGTCTTTGACATGTCTGGTTACTCTGCTGGATTGCAACCGATCATTCAGTTGCAGAAAGCAGCAAACACAAACGTGGACTCCGTGACGATTGATTACGTGTCAGTCATTTGCAAGCGATCCTAGTCTCCATGACGCTCCATGACGTGATGCAAGAAGATGCGGTTGCAGTTTTCTGCAACCTAGACGACTTCGCCGAAACTCTTGTTTATCACAAGAGAGACGGCGGGGCTCGTACTATTCGCGCAGTCGTGGACCGTCAGAGCTATGCGGGAGTCAATGAAGACGGTGGCGCTTACGTTCTTCCGTTGTTCGAGATCCATGTCGCCAATAACGCGGAGACTGGTATCACTTCGGAGGAGCTTAACCTAGGCGGAGACTTTTTCGAGTTCTCCGACCGAATCGGAAAAGATCCTGCTAGACGCGCGATCGTTCGTCTTGTCTCGCATGACGAAGGGATGCTGATACTGGAATGTCGATAGGTCAAACAACCGTTGTCGAGAGCATTGCGGAAACGCTTTACCTGCGTCTAACGCCGATGGTAAACAACACGATCTATAACACGAAGGTCAGAGAGGTCATTCGTCCGAGACGACTAGAGGACCGAACGATTAAGGACCGTCAGATCGTTATGACTGACGCCTCGCACGATCGAGTTCCCGAACTGGACCACGAAGGCAATCCACCGGCACAGGCTTGGCGAATCACTTTCAACCTTTACCTCCATGTGCAAAACGACGAAAGCAAGTGTGAACCAATCGATAAGGTCATTCACACGTTTGCAGCAGACGTCAAAAAAGCGGTCTGCGCAGTCGATAGCCGTTGGCACACATTCGGCGATAAGGCAATCGATGCAACATGGCAAAGCATGGAAGCAATCCAAGCAGACGGTTCCTTTGATGGGGTCAACCTGCCAATCTCGATTACCTATCGAGTTTCCGAAAACGACCCATATCAAGTGAGGTCTTAGTATGGAAATCAAGATCGATGAAGGCTCCGTTCAGAGGTTGCGGGACTTGTTCGGCAACCTAGGAAAGGACATGCGAAAGGAAGTCCACAAGGCGATCAACCAGACCGCTAAGCAGGTGCGGATACAGGCTTCACGTGCACTAAGAAAAGAACTCGCTGTTCCGTCGAAGATCCTGAAAAAGGCGATCAAGTCGAGACGGGAAGCGAGCGTGGATAGCTTGCGTGCAACGATTCTTTTGCTTTACGGATTCCCGATTCCGCTGAAGTACTTTGGGGCTCGCAAGGTGAACACGCGAAAAGGCGGAGTCAGTTTCCGAATCGATCCTAAGTTCAATTATAGGTCGGTGCAACGAGACTTGTTCATCGTCGACAAATACAAGGGCCACGTTTTCAAGCGTGAAGGAAAGGCACGTGGTCGAATCATTCGAATGAATGGGCCAGCTCCGGGTGACAGATACGAAGCAGCAGGGATTCCGGCACTCGCTGAACGAGTAGCACGCGAAGAACTGCCGAAACAAATTCAACGACGAATCAGATTCCTGATTCTGAAATCACAAGGCAAACTTCGCGGCAACCAACAAGGAAACTAACAGATGCCAAAACTAAGACGGAAACGATTGCTTGCCGCCAAAATCGAAACGACGCCAGGCACCGCAGAGGCTTTGACATCGGCAGAAGCGGCTTTCAATGCGTACAACATCACGTTCCAACAGAACGTTGCGTTTGAGGATCGCGAGGCACCAGGCGGGTTTGCTCGCATGTCTTCGATCCCGGGCATGCGAATGGGAACTATTTCGTTCTCGATCGATTCAGGCTGGGATGGCACAGCGACCGAGCCAGGATGGGCTGATGCGTTCTTACCTGCTTGCGGCTGGGTGAAATCGGGACAGGTCTACACCCCTCGCACAGAGGCACCTGGAGCGAATGTCAAGACACTGACTGCGGCTGTCTACAACGACGGTATTCGGTGGTTGCTTTCCGGTGCATCCGGAACCTTTACCGTCAATTGTCCGACTGGGCGAGCGGCAGTGTTCAACTTCACCTTCCAAGGTCTTTTGCAAACTACTACCGATACGGCTATGGTCTCCCCAACCTATCCGACCGAAATGCCATTGCGATACGCTTCGAGTACCACGACTTGGAACAGCATCGCATTGTGCTTGGAAAACATCACGCTTGATGCTGGCAACACGGTTACACCGATCGAGTGCGCTGCAAACGCTCAAGGCATCGAGTACTTCATGGTCACTGACCGTGCAGTACGAGTCACTGCGAATCCGCAGACGTTGAGCGTAGCGAGCCAAGACCGATACGGGAAGCTTCTTGACATGAGCGAGCACGCTTTAACCTGGGATCTTGATGGACCGACGAACAGCAAGATTACTTTCGCTGCACCAAAGGCACAGATTGTTGCAGTGAACCCAGGCGATCGAGCAGGAATCACCATCGACGAAATCGAATGGGCCTGCAACCGAAACGGATCGACTATCGATGAAGAAGCATCCATTACCTTTACCGCAGCAACCTAGTAGCACCTATGCCGATTGCATTAGAACCAAACCAATCGTTCGATGTCGTTTTGCCAAGCGACAAGGACAAGCCAGTCGAATCTCGCCCGACGTTCATAGCACGTACCCAATCGATGCGTGGACAACGGCAAACGCTGAAAGCCATCGACGATTCGGTCGACACAAAGAACGAAGAGCTTACGCACGAACTCATGTTCAAAATCGTCCTCGACGAACTCGAAAGAGTGCTCGTTGGATGGCGGAACATGGGGGAACGTGATTTTAGTCGCGATGCACTGGAGGACGTCCTTTCGTTCCGAGAAGCCCGTGAACTGCTGATGATGGTTGCACACAACCAAGCGGTGCAGCACGAAGAAAAAAAAAGCTAAGGCTGGCAGCAATGATTAGGCAGGGGAAACTCTGCCGACACTGCACGGTCAAGCAATGTAAAGACAAAGGTACAGCGGAGGAGCCAATCGAAATCGAGTGCCCAACCTGCAACGGTCAAGGATGTGACCAATGCAACGAAGGGTACTTGCGAATCGATGGATGCCCGAACCAGCAATGTGGAGACATTGCATTCGTGGTCAAGCTGGCGGACTTGTTTGACAAAGGGATGCCTCCGGTAGCAGGAGGGGCACTAGACCAATCGGCTTGGTTTCTAGATGCGATGGCGATACTCAGAAGCGACGAAGCAGAACTGAAGGCGGAAGATTATGGCGAGTGAATCGGTCAAGATTCTGATTGAAGCCGAAGACCAGGCGAGCGCCAAAATTGCTGCTACATCTAAGGCTATCGAAGCCAATGTCAAAAACATTAAGGATGTAGGAGGCAAGGCAAAGGCGTCCACCGAGTTTATCGGGCAGCTTGCCAACCAGCTCGGCGGCACTCAGTTCGCCTCGTTCGCTGGTCAATTCGCTGGACTCACCGAGAAGGTTAGCCAATTCGCTGAGGTATCGAAACTAGGCGGCGCGGGTGCTCTGGCTTTCAAAGCTGGCTTGGTAGGTCTCGTTGGCGTTCTTTCGTTCAACCTTGGCAAGACCATTGGGGATTGGTGGTTCGAGACCGATCGATGGAATAAGGAACTGGAAGACGCGATTGCGAATTCCAGGCGTCTGAACCAAGAGCTTATTTCTCTATCACAAGTGCGGTTCGGGGAGCAAGTTTCTGACATCGAAAAACTAGGTGATACAGAATCACAAATCGAATCAATCGACATCCTTATTGAGTCGCTGAAGAAGCAGCAGTTGCAGACGAATAGAAACACTGCGGACATGCAGAAGCAGCGCAACGCACTTACCGCCACGCAAGACGAAATGTGGATTGGAGGTCTTGGTTTTGAACTGGCAGTGGAAAAAGAGCGAAACGCACTTGAAGAACAAATAAAACTGAATGGCGAACTGTCTGATTCGTACCGCAAGCAATTCATGGAACTTGAGGCGAGACGAGGGAAGATAGTCGAAAATGCCAAGGCACAAGAGTTGTTGGCAGAAGCTCAAAAGAACAAGTCAGATCTCGCTTTTATCGAGTCGTTGCAAAGAGAGAATAACATCCTAGCCGCGCAGGGTGACACAGTTTTCGAACTTCGCGCAGAGTACGCTGGTTTAACGAACGATCTTGCTAAACGTGCAGTTGCGTTGATGAAAGAAGCAGAAGCCGAAAAGAAACGGCAGGAGGCAGCACGCAAAGCGATAGAGCAAAAGAGACAAGACGAAGAGAGGGAGAAGTCGAACAGAAAGAAAGTCATAGACTTGCTAGCGTCTGAAAACGCAGCGTTGCAGGAGCGGTTTGTTGCAATTACGAAAGGAACAGAAGCCGCTAAGGTCTTCAACCTGCAACAGAAAGGTATCTCTGAATGGAACGCAAAACGCCTAGCCGCACGCGAAGCCGAATTGGATCGGATGGAAGAGGAGAAACGCAACCGCGAGCGATTGAACTCTCCGACAGGTCCTTTGCAAACAACCGAAATGCGATTGATTACGAGAGGCGATGGAGACCTCCAGCAGCAAGTGGCGAACTCAACAAAGGCAGCAGAGATGCACCTAGCGTTTATCGCACGACTAACTGCTGAACGTGAGGCCAGAGAGGCTCGTGCACCAAGACCATCCAAAACGCAAGACATTCGCTTTCGGGAGGTTTCGCAATGAGTGTGCTTAGCGTGACGCAAATGTGGAGTCGTTCAGGTGGTAGTGCGTCAACGACGAACGGACTTGATACAAACACCAGCTTCACCGAGGGATACCAAGTCGTCCACACATACGACACAACAATCCTGGAGGTGCTGAACGCTACAGGAATACCAACCAAAGGTAGCTTT
The DNA here is from genome assembly GCF_001610875.1 of Pirellula sp. SH-Sr6A. Classification (NCBI taxonomy): domain Bacteria; kingdom Pseudomonadati; phylum Planctomycetota; class Planctomycetia; order Pirellulales; family Pirellulaceae; genus Pirellula; species Pirellula sp. SH-Sr6A. The sequence goes on from NZ_CP011272.1 coordinate 575,355, forward strand.
TACCCGGGGACATTCGCAACTTGTAGAGATGTAGACGCAACCAAAGTCGGTCCATTGATGCACATTGTTGTTGCACAGTGGGAAGGTGAGGCAGGACAATTTGGAGTTGCGGATAGTCCAGTGAATCAACTACCAGAAATCGAATGGGGGGATACGGTAAGCAATGAACCCATCGACGTAGACTGGGACGGGAATCCTATTGTCACTGCGAACGGTGAACCGATAAAAGGCGCTACGATGGAGATCGCCGACCAGACTCTATCTGTGAGCAGAAACTATGCTGCATTCAGCCCTTGGTTGACGCATCAATATCGCCACAGCGTGAACAGCGACACGTTTGCAGGGTATCCACCTGGAACCGCAAGGCTTGTCGGTTTCTCTGCTACGTTCCAGCAATCTTCCACGAGTTTCATCTATTGGAAGGTCAACGCTAGAATTCAGTTTCGCTTTCCGTACAACACGACTCCAGACAAGGCTTGGTACTACCGCACAAGGCACGAAGGGTTTCGAGTCAAGATCGGCAGCGACATCGTGCGAGCTGTTGACAAGTTCCAGGTTCCTGTCACTACTCCAGTGCTTTTGAAGTCTGACGGAACACTCGAAACAAACCCAGCTAACGCACACTTTTTAGAGTTCAAGCGATACCAGTCACTTCCCTATTCAGCATTGGGGCTTTTGTAATGGCGGACGAAATCACAATTCTAAGCGGCATCAGTGTATTGAAGGGAAACTTGTACTTTTCTGTTCCTGCTGTTGCATACCAAGACGACATGACTGGAACAGGAGGTCCCACTCCTGGGTATGTCACCCTCGGCACGACTGAAGAATCGATTGCTTTGTCGGAGTTGTCGACTGTTGGATGGTTTTGGATGAAGAACCTAGACTCAGCAAACTACGTTCGTTGGGGGTTCTCAACTGGCGTTTACGGTGGTCGAATTAGGGCAGGAGAAACGGCTGGACCATTTCGATTGGAGCCAGGAACGACTCTGTATATGATCGCTAACACGGCAGCGTGCAAAATGCTTGTTTACGCATTCGAGAGCTAACAAATGGTTGATAAAGAGTACGCGCTTATACCTACACAAATAGCCGAGGAAATGCTGCGTACTTTTTGGGAAATACGCAATTCCGGAATGTTGACAAGCGGTCGAGTTGACTCCATTTACGGACGATTACCAACAGCACCACAAGACGAACTGCTTGTCCGCAACGTTTCTGGTGTCGAAATACCCCGATACGGTTGTTTGCAGATAGTCGCAACTCATGAACTTGGCGACAGGAATATTCTCGACGTGGATGTTCCATCTGACACAACTGGCGCATCTGGCGGGTTCGTTTTTGCGTCGCACGAAGTAATACCAGCGGGGTCTATAGGAGTTGCGCAACCAAGTCGGATAGTTCGAGCTATAAAGCAAACAGGAACTGCAACTGCTGGCACGAGATGGAAACCTATACCCGGTTTTTTTACTATCTCCACTGGCGTCGACGGTCCGTTCACGATGGCAGGCGATGACTTGATTGCAACGAATTGCGTTCGGATTATAGTTGACGAACGAGGAACATCGAGCCTTGGAGATACGCTAGAACGTTTCATAATGCGATCTAGTTGGGTTGGTGGCAGTGCACTTGCTACCTTCACGAACCTTAGCGAACCATCTATTCCAGCCAGTGGAGGAATAGTCGAGGACCCGCTTGGAATATTCTTTGACATACTTGGACCGTGGAACGAAGGCTTGTCTATACGGACTAGATATGGACGGCATTACGTCATACAGGCTCGATGTGACCAGACTGATATTCCACCGGATGAGCCTATTGGATCCTGTCAGGTTTACGATGAATCAACAGGGCTTGTGTGTTATCAAACAACAGAGGCTATTTGCGATTTCCTGAATGGATCGTATGGAGGGGATGGCACAAGCTGTCCGTAATCAATGGCTGGAATGCCTTGCTGTTGTCTTATAGGAAGTTCTTCTTCGTCAAGTTCCAGTTCAAGCTCTAGCTCTAGCTCTAGTAGTTCGAGTTCATCTAGTTCGTCTAGCTCTTCGTCATCTTCCTCAAGCTCTTCTTCGTCTTCTAGTAGTTCATCTAGTTCGTCTTCATCCAGCAGTTCTAGTAGTAGTTCCTCTACCCCCATCTTTATTGGGTGCTGTGTGACTCCTCCTGGATTTAATGGTGCATTCGACGGTCAGATTGTTGGTCAGCTTTGCGCAAGCGATGAACCGTTCTATACTTGCGATTGTTCTTGGCAATGGAATGATGGAACGGCTTCCTGGACGTTGATAGCAACTAATTGCACGTAGGAAATCTATGGAATGCGAATATCTCAATAACGGATCCTGTGCAATCGCCTCTGATCTGGCTTGCATGCCAGTATCCTTGGTTGCGGTCACAAAGGAGGCTTGCGACCATTGCAAAAATATCCAAAACGCCATGACGATAAACGAGGTTACTGTTTCGGTCGCGATCGCTGCACTGCGAAACAATAACCTATTCGATCAAGTTTCGCATCGTCATCTTCTTGATATTGCGAAATCAAACTGCCCGAAAGAGGTCTTCACGGTAGGCGTTGTTAAGTCATGTGGAGTTGGATCCGTTCTAGCTAGAAAACTTTCTTGGTTTCATCGAACTGACGATCCGTGCAAGATATGCAGGTATCGAGTTTCAAAAATGAACGAGTGGGGCCCTGAAGGGTGCGAGAGAAATATGGAAACGATTCTTGTCTGGCTGAAGCATTCTGCTAATAAGCGAGGCATTCCATTTTTCAAGGCGGCTGTCAAGCTCGTCGTGCAGTCGGCGATCAACGAAGAAAGGCGAAACGGATGCTGCGTAAAAACGTAGGGGTGGCGGTAACGACAGCACCACGCACAGATTGCACCCTAGAGTACTGCTTGGCGTCAATCGCATCGTGCGGATTGGATCCTGTCGTGTTTGCAGAGCCTGGATCCACGCGAACAGACTACTGCACTGTACAAAACGAAAAGCGTCTAGGCGTTTGGCATAACTGGCTGAATTCCGCAAAGTACATGCTACTCAACACAAGCTTTGATTACATCATGACAGTTCAAGACGACTCGCTATTCCATCCAGACAGCGGTAGCTTTATTGACCGGTTGGAGTTTCCATCGAACGCCGCATTCGTTTCTTTCTACACTCCGAAACATTACTCCATCATCAAGGGACAGGAAAAGACGACAGGCGTCAACCGGATACGGACTCGATCGCTTTGGGGTGCTTGCGCTTTGCTTTGGACAAGGACCACGTTGTCGCAAGTGGTCAGTCATCCAAGGGCCAACACATGGATTGGAGCAAAACCAAAATCGGGGAATCCTGCCGTCTACCAAAACCGAAAAGAAAACCCGCATCTGATCGCAAACTCCGACACTGCTATCGGGATGATCATCAACAAGATTGGGCTGGCTATGTACTTCGTCGATCCTTCTCCAGTCCAGCACATAGCAGAGCACTCGACAATATCACACGGAGGAAATGGTGGGCGTAGAAACTGCTGGCGATGTGCTGATTTTGAACGACCGCTTTGGGAACAGGTTTATGGGGCACTATGACGACTTTTACGCACGCGGTGGCTTTCGGTACAAAACGAAACCAAGCATGCGTTACATCAAAGAGATTGCGATAAAGAAAATAGGCGTCAGCGGTCGCGTTTTAGATGCGCCGTGCGGCGATGGCTTTTGGTCAAATCTTCTTAGAAAATCAGGGTGCAATGTTACGGCGACGGACGTCAGCACAGTCGGTGCAAGGCTTGCAGGTGGTGTTCCTTGGAACCTAGAGAAGCACAATCCAGATTGGAACAATGCATTCGATTGGGTGTTCTGTCGTGGCGTTCATCACTTGCACCTGCCAGAACTTTGGGTACCAAAGACGCAATCAGTCTTTGCAAATCTCATTCAGTATGCACCAAAGGTGCTTGTTACGTACTGGACAAATCAGAGCCGGACGGATCCAGGTACGCACTATAACCACACACGCAGGACGCTAGATCTGTTTTTAACGAACTACGGTCTTTCGAAGTCCTTCATGTGGAAGGGTTACTATCACGCTGTCTTGAGTACCTAGCGTTTCATCTGCTCGATAGCGGCGGCGACTAGTGCGACTGCGCCGCCGATTAGCAAGATAGCGAAAGCGAACAGGAAGCGATCGAGGGGCTTCATGGCAGAACGTTTTTTGTTTTGTCCGTTTGCTGCTTGAACTGTTCTGAGAAATACTTGTTCATGCAGTCGGATCGATACGTCAACACATTGTCTTTCAGATCTACGCTACCATCAGTGAATTGCCACGTCTTGGTTTTGTCTTCGTACTTTGTTGGGTATCCAAACTTTTCTCGTAATGGAGTAGACAAGTCGACGTAATACGGAGAATCAACGGTAAGTTCCGCACTGTACAAAACCCCCCCGACGGTGAAGTACTTTGCAGATCCAGAGTACGACTCGTTTTTTACAGCCTCTTCGTATACCGGATCCTTTCCGCCAAGCCATTCTTTCATTCCGGACGTGTCTAGCTTTTCTCCAAACTTGTGTTCGAAAAAGGCGGGCATTGGCTGGTCGATTTGAGTCGTCTTTCGTTGTGCTACTAGATAAATTGCCACAACGGTAAGACACAAGCAAACTAGTCCGCTAACCAAGATCCATGCGGCGTTTCCGTAGTACTGATCTTTGTTCACTCTTCTTCACTCCTAGGATTCGGGTAGTTTCTCGAATCCTAGTTTGGCTGAGTGCGCGCCGCAACAGGGCGCACCAATTTAAAACTCCGGAGGGAGTCTCCCTTTCTGGACTGCACGATGGTCGATATAGCTCTTACGAGCCGTCCTGACGCCTCCTACGTGCCCAAGGGACTCTGCGGCCGCGTGTTCGCCTGCAAGCGTGTAAACGCCTGTTGCGTGCGTTTTCCGAAGCGTTCCGATCCCTTGGCCTCTTCGCCTCTTGAATCCAAAGGTGGCTGCCTCTTTGTAGAGAGCCAGTTCCAAGCGTCTTACGCCTCCCTTGGACAACGGGAAGACCTTGGTAGAGTTTGGTAATCTTTGCTGAAGAATTTCCAGTGCAACTATGGTTTGCGGCCGCATCATTCCGTGGTGGGCAATTCCGGTTTTGTGCTGGACTATGGCGAATCGTCGAGATTCGAAATCGAGATCGTCCCATTCGATTCCTCGCAGGTCGATCGGCCGGAGCCCAGTATCGTAGCCAAGCAGCAACCACGCTTTCATGAATTCGTACTCTCTTGCGCCGCATCGCATGATGCCGATCAGGTTTTCACAGCCCTGCATGAGTTGCTGGACCTGTTGAGCTGACCAAGCGTAGACTGGTTTTTCCTCGATTTTCGGGCGTCGGAGGCGGCGGACGTTATAAGGCTCAAGACCGTAAAATTCGGTAAGGTGGTTCCACAATCTAGTGATGCTTACGCGGTAGTTTCTTGCCGTCGTCCCAGTCAGGAACTTTTGTAATGAGCAGACGAATCCGTTTAGGTTTTCGGTTGTCAAATCGTCTTTCGTCGCTTGCTTTCCCAAGAATTCCGAAAAGCGTTTAACGGCAAGTTCGTACTGTTTGACGGTGACCAAAGCCAAGTCACACTCCATCGCAACTTGGTCAACTACAGTTGCCAAGAGCATTTGAAAAACTTTCTGCAAGTGAGTATGTGCGGCCGCCCATATTCGGGCGGCTGCAACACTTTAGCCTGCAATTTGCCGCATGTAAGAAATTCCCGACTGTCGATCCGGAGGTTGCGGGTTCGAGACCCGTCGACCTCGCTTACAAAGAAAGCCTTGGGAATATTCCCAGGGCTTTTTTTTTGCCCGCGGCGATTCTTGATCGCACTTCGTTGGGATGTCGAAGTGGACGCAAGGCACCCGCCGCCTGGGACGCACCGGTGCCGCGCCAGCGCTGCACCGAGCAACTTTATCCCTTACTTGGGTGCTTCAGCCGCCGCCCCAGAACTTGGCGAACGTTTCTTGGCACCGACCGCCAAGAGGATGACCACGAGAATACAAAAGGCCACCAAAGCAGGCAAAGGACCGTCCGGAACGCGTGCTTGCAAGTTGATCGCATTCAGAAAGCCTTCGTAGAAATTCAGAAACGAAATCAACACGGCCGCGATAGCTCCACCGGCGATATAGCCGGAGCTTAACAGGACAGCCGGGCCCGAGTCGTCTTCCGAGCCTGCTCGATTGCCTTGCCAGCGATCCACCGCCAGCCGGACCAGTCCTCCTACAAAGATCGGCGTCGAAGCTTCGAGCGGAAGATAAACGCCAACAGCGAACGGGAGGCTAGGTACACCGCTGAGCTCCAGTGTCACCGCGATCAGTACACCGATCATGACCAAGCCCCAGGGGAGACGACGATCCAGAATCCCATCGATGATAAGCTGCATGAGGACCGTCTTGGGCGCCTCGAATTTACTAGTCCTGTCCCCCGCGTCCGTTTCCTCCAACGCGCCATTGATGGCTGGATCGACTAGGTAGACGGGGCGCCCGCTTTCATCGATCAAGTACCGGCCCGGTGGAAGCGGCTTATCCACCTCGGCACGCCCAACGTTCAAAACGTAGTACTCGTTGACATCGTCCGCATAGGAACCAGAACGAACGCGATCTTTTGCAAGCCGCGCGGTATCGATTCGCACTTCCGAAAAACGCTCCACCGACTTCTTGCTATAGGTGGAATTCGCTTCGTTCATGGCGATGAGAACCAATCCGACGACCATCGCGGATGTGAGAGCGCCAACCAAAATACCAATTTGCTGAGAACGAGGCGTTGCACCGAGCAAATGCCCCACCTTCAGTGCTTGCGCAGTGCTTCCGCCGTTCGAAGCCGCGACGCAAACCACTCCTGCAATGGTCAGCGCGGTAAGCTTGATTTCTTTGTTGACCGATGCGAGCCCCGCTGAATCCATCACGAGCAAGATCAAGCACGTTAAGAGCAGCGTGGCGACCGTCATTCCTGAAATAGGATTGGAAGACGAACCGATCTCACCAGTCAATCTCGACGAAACGGTGACGAATAAGAAACTGAAAACAACGATCATGAACGCGCCGGCGATACCCGTGAATCCGAAACCCAGCCCCAATTGCGGGATGGCCATCAAACCTATAACCAAGAGCAGGCTACCCAGTAAAACCATTGGCAACGGAAGATCTCGATCCGTTCGACGGGTTCCAGCCGAATTCGCACCTTGGGATGAAGTAAGATCGCGGAAACTGGTGATGATGGCGCCGAAGATCACCGGCAATGCCTTCATCATACTGATGATCCCCCCCGCAGCGACTGCGCCTGCCCCGATATAGAGGATGTACGCGTTTCGAACATCACCATCCTTCATTTGACTGATCGGGATGGTCCCCGGCGCAAGGGGTTGTTCAAGACCGCTGCCGAAGAAGACGATGAGAGGACTGATCACGAGGTAAGCCAAAACGCCGCCTGCCACCATGATGTTGGCAATCTTCGGTCCGATGATGTATCCGACCCCCAGAAGAGAGGGGGACAACTCCATGCTCAGCGTTGCACCTTTAAGTCCCACAGCTTTCCCAGCAGCATCGACACTATGCAGTGCAACGCTGGCGACGTCGCGCCAAAGATGAAGCGCTTGCATGCCGATCTGGTACAGGAATCCCAGCCCGAATCCAGAAAAGACCATCGAGGCGGTGGCACCACCTTTTTCGCCGGCTAAGAGAACTTCAGCGCAGGCTTTCCCCTCAGGAAAAGTAAGCGTACCGTGCTGCTTAACGATAAATGCTTGACGAAGCGGGATCATCATAAGAATCCCAAGCAGGCCGCCGAAGACGCTCACCGTCATCACACGGATCGCGTCGATATCGAATCCGAGCAGAAGCAAAGCAGGCATGATCAAACCGACGGCAAAGGCGAGCGATTCACCCGCAGATCCCGTCGTTTGAACGATGTTATTCTCCAAGATGGTCGCAGGACGAAGCCCGGTCCACTTGGATAGGCCGCGGAACAACGTGATCGAAAGGACAGCTACCGGGATCGAGGCCGATACAGTCAATCCGACCTTGAGCACCAAGTACATCGACGAAGCACCGAACACAATCCCGAGCAACGCTCCCATGATAACCGGGAACCAAGTCAATTCGGGGATTTGCTCTTCGTCACCAATGAAGGGTTTGAACGGCTTCTCGTTCGCATTGCTCATAGTGAAATCGCCGGAGTACTCTGGAAGTGGATCCCAAAACCGATCAGTCGATACCGTGCATCATCTTCTTGATCTTCGGAGTCAATCCCCAGATGATCAGCCCCGACAATATGGGGATAAGTGTGTAGATCAAAAAGAAGACCGTTAAACCGTACTTTTCCGAGATTGGATCGATGTAGCCCCCGGTCCACCCAGCCAGATAGTTAGCAACGGCGGTCGCGATGAACCAAATACCAAACATCAAGCCCACCAATTTTGCAGGTGCCAACTTGCTGACATAGGAGAGGCCGACCGGTGAGACGCAAAGCTCGCCAAGCGTGTGGAGCAAGTAAGCGAAAATCAACCACCACATGCTGATGGAAGCCGTCTTGGCTTCGCGCTCGATCCCCATACTCCCCAACGCCAACACTCCGAACCCGAGCCCTAGCAAGACCAAGCCGAGACCGAATTTTACGGGTGCAGATGGATTGAGCGGGCTTTCCCAAATGCGGCTGAGCAATGGTGCGAAAGTGATGATGAAGAACGAGTTGAGAATACCGAACCAGGAAGCGGGAACTTCGGTTTCGTTTTGTTTTTCGCGAAGAACTTTTCCGATCAACTCGCCATCGAACTTGTCAGCCTCTTCTGCGGTGATGACCTTGAGCTTTCCGTCGCCACCCTTGGCTTCCCGGTCAAGTAGATAGATCGTCTGTTCGGCTTCGAGCGGCATATCCCACTGAATCGTTCGCTCGACCGTTTTCATAGCAGGAGCTGCACCGTCCGCGGCATTTTCCGCGGCAACAGGGACATCAAACGACACGACATAAGCCTTCATGTTGAACTCTTTGTTCAACATCCAAAGCGCGATTCCCCACACGATCACAAAACTGATCGCGATGCTGATATTCGAACCGGGAATTCTATGAAAGGTTGCTCGAATCAACTTTGCCAAAACGAACGTCACGATGGCTAGGGGAATCACGGTGAGGGCCGTGTTCGACCAAAAAAAGGCGGTAGCGTATCCACCACTCAGGATGCGAGCCGTGTAGTCTTTGGCAAAGATTGTCATCGAACCGCCCGCTTGCTCAAATGCCATCCAAAAGAAGATGGTAAAGAAGGAGAGGATCCCAATAACAATCAATCGATCTGTTACGACATTGGTCGGCGTATCCTCGGCAGCTTGTTGTGCAATCTTTGAGGCGGCATTAGCTCGCTTGCCGATTTCACCGAAGAGTTTCGCCCCGAGGTAAAACATGATCATGCCGAGTCCCATAAAGATGCCGGCCAATCCGAAGCCATACGACCATCCGACCTTCTCCCCGGTATAGCCGCAGAGAAGGATACCCAGGAATGCACCCGAATTGATCCCCATGTAGAAGATCGTATAAGCACCGTCCTTTTTCTCTTGGCGGTCGGTGTAGAGTTGTCCGACGATGGACGAGATGTTGGGTTTGAACAATCCGTTTCCGACAATCAGGAGTCCGAGACCTGTGTAGAAAGTAGCAGCCGTTTCCAATGCCATCGAAGCATGGCCAAGTGTCATCAGCAACGCTCCGAGGACGACGGCCATTCGATACCCGAGGAGTTTATCAGCGATCAACCCACCCAGAATCGGAGTCAAGTAAACGAGACCGGTGTAGAGTGCGTAGAGGTTGAGAGAATCTTGGCGCGACCAAGCCCATCCGCCGTCAGCGACCTGGCTTACCAAGAAAAGAACTAGCAAGGCACGCATTCCGTAGTAACTAAATCGTTCCCACATCTCGGTGAAGAACAGGAGGAACAATCCAGGCGGATGGCCAAAAATCTCGTTCTTATCTTCCGTCGACATATCGATCCCTTCGTCCAGTACCTTGCGTCTCGAATCCCATCGTGAGAGGAGAGGACGTATAGTAACCCAAACAGCACGGAATGTGGTATCGGGGTGAGTGAAACTGGCTGAAAGGAATTTGTCTTCGAGCCGTCCCAGCGATTCGCTACAATGGGTCTACTATGTTGTTCAGCGCACAAGACATGTTGAATCGAGCTCGTGACGGAGACGAGAAAGCAAAGGGGGAACTGTTAGAGCAGTTTCGCCCCTATCTCAACGTCATTGCTCAGCGTCATTTGGACGACCGACTTCGTGGTCGATTGGATTTCGCTGACGTCGTGCAGACGACGTTTCTCGAGGCATCTCGCGACTTTGGTGCTTTCCGAGGCGAAAATGTAGATTCCTTGCTAGCGTGGCTGCGAAATATTCTTCGAAACAACGTGCATACCGCACACCAACAGCATTTGGCCACCCAGAAGCGGTCGGCACGTTTGGAGACACGCATCGCAATCTCGTCGGAGTCGGGGGGTAGTTCCCTCGGTATGGCCGATATAGTTCCATCGGAAACTTCCACGCCAAGCCAGCGAGTGATGAGAAATGAAGCGGCCGCTGTCCTAGCGCTACATTTGGAAAAGATCCCCGAGACACAACGGCAAGCCATTCGGTTGCGTTATCTCGAAGGTTTGTCGTTGAAACAGATTTCGGATCGCATGTCTAAATCGGAGATGGCGGTGGCCGGTTTGCTCAAACGAGGTCTGCGGACCCTCCGAGAGGAAATGTCCGACCCCGCCTAGCCCCCACAAGTGTCCCCCGTCCTCGTGAGTGTCCCCAGTGCTCGTGAGTGTCCCCAGTGCTCGTGAGTGTCCCCATTTCCGGTGTCCTGAAAAATCTTTTTGGCGCCCCCTTCCCCACTCTTGTATCTGGGGTCTCGAGACGCTCCAATCACTTCTATGCACAGGATCGTGCCCGGCAACCCGAACGAATCGTCCCTTGTTTTGCCGATGTTTTCCCTTTCGCCCAAGGAATTCAGATCATGCGCAGCGCCCGCGCCGATATCTACCGTCCCGACGAAGTCGCTACGGTCCACACCATCGCCACCATTGTTCGCAAGTACTTCTTGCTCGGCGATGATGCTCTCACCCGCAAAGATCACAGCCATCGCGGTCTCTGGATCACCAAGCAGATCGAGGAGCAAGCCCAGTACTTTGGCATCGACGTCCTAGGTCATGCCATCATGAGCAACCACTTCCACTCGGTCTTGCGGTCTCGCCCCGACATTGTCCAAGAGTGGGACGATACCGAAGTGGCCAGGCGCTGGATGTTGATGTGCCCCAAGAGGAAGAACAAAGACAAGACTCCAGCGGAGCCCAACGAAAAGGAGCTCGATGCGATCCGCACCAAGCCCGAGAAGTTGAAAGAGATCCGTTTGCGGCTGAGCGATATCTCGTGGTGGATGCGCATCCTTTGCCAGCGAGTCGCCAAGCGCGCCAACCTGGAGCTCCAAGAGACGGGCCGTCTCTTCAATGGCCGGTTCAAGGCGGTGCGGTTGCTCGATGACGAAGCCATCTTGGCCTGCGTGAGCTATGTGGATTTGAATCCCATCCGCGCCCAGGTAGTCCAGACGCTCGAGGCATCCCAGTACACGTCGGTAGCCCAGCGAATCGCAGCCCTGAAGCAGGAGCTCGCCAAGTCAGAACCGCCCCCGGAGGGAACTCAAACGGAATCGCCGCAGTTCCCAGCGCCCAGCGAAGATCCTGCCTTGCCACAGCGTCTGTTACCAGACGCGTATTTAGCCCCGATAGAGCTGATCGATGAGAGAGGAAGCCAGGGGAGCAAACCGAGCAAGACGAAGAAGCGTTGCAGTGACAAGGGCGTGGTACCGTTGTCATCGATGAACTATATCCAGCTATTGGATGCGACGGCGAGGATTATCCGGGAAGGCAAGAAAGGGTTTACACCCGAGGAGGTGCCTCCGGTGTTGGAGCGGTTGGGATTGGATCCCGAGCGTTGGATCGACTACACGACCCATTTCAGTCGAATGTTCTCATTGGCGGCTGGAAGTGTGCGCAGTATGAAGGAGGCTCGAACGCTGGTCACCCAGCGGCAGATCTACTGTCCGCGATTCCAGCGACCTTCTTAAGAGCTTGTAGCCGTACAGGCCGCGAGCATCTTCTTCTTTGAGAGTGACCCTTGGAGCGGCACTGGGTTCGCCGCTGCGCGCCTCGAGAGTCAAACGGTCCAAAAACCCGTCTTTGACCGCCCCTCGGCCCCCATTCCCCTCGAACCACCCCCTCTCTCCCCCCACCTTCGGGGGGCCACTCCCCACCTCCCCACCCCTGGTGAGCACCCCTGGTGAGTGTCCCCAGTGTCTTTGGGTCAAAAAATGGTGAGTGTCCCCAGTGTTGGTGAGTGTCCCCAGTGTCTCCCAAAAATGGTGAGCGTCCCTAGTTGGAGGTGAGTGTCCCTGGCGGTTGGAAGGAAATGAAGAGTGTCCCCAGAACGGAGGAGGCGAGGGGTAGGGATTATTCGCGGAAATCCAGTGGCGTTTGAAAGGGCCGCCCTAGGGGACGGTAGCAGTAGTGTCCGAGGCCGGCCGATTCATACGTAGTTCCGAATACCGACGACGGAGCAGAATCATTTACTGGACCATCTGAGAGAATCAAAAAATTCATATACCGATTAAGAGTATCCGTATGTTCCGAGGCAGACCTGCAGTATCGGTGGGTTCCGAGGCGGTCTGGAGTGTCGGTAGGTATTGAAACCCTCGACGGAGCACGGTGATTTGCCAGGCTCAGAAACGTATCGGGTTGGTACACGGTGAGGTAGGAATGGCGACCAAGGCAGACCTGGAGTATCGGTGGGTTCCGAGGCAAGCTGGGAGTGCCGGTGGGTTTCGAGACCGACGAGGTAGCAGGGTGATTTGCCAGGCTCAGGAACGCATCGCGATGGTCCACGGTGAGGTAGGAATGGCGATCGTTGCCATGGCTTGGTGCGGACGTTGGACTCGTTCTGGAAATTGCCCAAACGGCTTTCGCACGGGCCAGACAGTCGCAAGTTATCGGCTCTGGGATCAATGCTGAACGCCCTGATCTCCTAAAAACGCTGGGTGCGCAGAAGCATGAACCCGACGACGACGGAAGCGGTACCCAAAATCCCCCATTGCGTTACGGACATATGCTCGACACTGTAGGAGATTCCCTTCCATAATCCCTCCAACAATCCACCGACAAAATTGACGACATTAGCCATGTTCTCAATCCCCTTTTCGAGAACCGTAGCTTAAGCTTCCGCGCCAAGTGGAATTCGTACTCTCATAAATGCCGGTTAATTGCCCAAGCCTGCGGAGGGACGGATGGTTTGCAACGCCTTTGACGGCAAGGGGCTCAACAATCGGCATGCGTGGGGATGGGCCGCAAATTGGGGGGCCAATGCCTTTCCGACGCAAGGTTTCCGCATTACGATTGGGTTTCCGAAAGGGAATTTGCCTCGGCGACAAAGGACAGAATGCCAGATCCAATACAACTTGCACCGCACCCGATCACCGAACTCTTCCCTTCGTACCGTTGCCCTGGCGCGCGATACGACGAATTGCTCCAAGGTGGTTTCGTGCAGGAGCACTACCAATCTCTGCTGGGCATCGAACCTCGGCTGAACGGCGCAGAACTCTATCTCCGCTGGCAAACCATCAAACGCTCGCTTCGGGACAACCCTTCTGCGTCCACAGGCCAATTGACTAAGACCGACGCTTCCCGAATATGGGAATTGGATCCGATCCCCTATGTCATCCCCGAGGCCCAGTGGCAAACGCTCGCAAGAGGAGTCGAACAACGTGTAAGACTGCTCGATCATATCTTGCAAGATGTCTACGGAGATCAACAACTACTTGCCAGCGGAGCCATTCCGCCCGAAGTTGTGTTCGGAACGAAGAGCTACCTTCGAGCGATGCGCAATGCGACCCCTGGCGAACGCATGCTGTACTTGTACGCATGCCAAGTCGTTCGCGAGCCGGACGGCGTCTGGCGGGTTTTGGCTGACCGCACCCAAGGCCCCAGCGGAGGGGGGCTAGCCGTCGAAAACCGACTTGCTATCTCACGAGTCCTAGAATCTGACTTCCGGTCGATGAACGTCATGCGACTGGCCAGCTTCTTCGCCGCCCTACGAGAACAACTTAATGCCCCCGAGTACTTCAAAACACCAAAGTCGGCTCGGAACGTTCTGCTCAGCCCCGGCGTCGCCAGCCAAACATTCTTTGAAGACGCTTACTTGGCTCGCTATCTCGGATATACACTCACCCAATCCAGCGACTTGACCGTTCGCGGAGGCGATGTCTACCTAAAAACACTTGGTGGCCTGGTAAGCGTCGATTCCATCCTCCGACGAATCCCCGATATCGATTGCGATCCTTTGGAACTCAACTCGCAAAGTTCAGCCGGTATCGCTGGATTGTGTCAAGCCATCCGTGACAAACAAGTGCGTGTGGCCAATCAGCTGGGAAGTGGTTGGGCGGAATCGCCAGCATTGACTGCACTTTTACCCGGGTTATGCCAAACGATCTTAGGCGAGGAACTTCTTCTTCAAAACACACCAATGCACTGGTGTGGTGATCCAAAAAACTTAGAGTTTGTACTGCAGGACATCGAACGGTTTGCATTCCGAGATGCGTTTGTTAGACACTCGAGCTCCGATTGGTACTTTCATCGCGCCGGCGATACGGAACGAAAGCGGTTCCAAGAAATGCTGCAATCGAAGCCTTGGAGCTACGTGGCCGTCGAAGCTCCACGCCCAAGCTACGCTCCGACTTGGCACGGCAACCGCGTCGTCGCTTGGCCCACTGTTCTTCGGCTCTTTGCATCGGCAACAAAATCCGGTTTCGATGTGATGCCAGGTGGTATCGCTCGTGTCGCCGATCGAGAAGACAAGGTATCGGAAAGCCTTATCGCCGGGTTGATGAGCAAGGATGTCTGGGTTATTACTTCCAATAAAGTGAAACCAGTCACGCTCCTTTCATCCAATCGGAGCGTCACGGAAGTACGACGAAGCGCGATGGACCTCCCGAGCCGCGTCGCAGAACACTTGTTCTGGCTCGGACGTGGAACCGAACGGACTGAAGGGATGGCGAGACATGCACGGCTATGCGTTTCTCAACTCGCTGGAGAAATCGAGCCTGAATTGCTCGGTTTTCATTGGCAGGTTGTTTATGCTCTTTCGTCCAGTGAAGGGACGTTGTCCGAAATCCCACCCCCGGACGCGAGCAGCCATGTCGAAGAAATGAGACGAGAAGTCGTGCAGTTTCTCTACCAAGCAGAACGACCCATGTCACTCCACGGAGCCATGCTTGGAATCCGACAGAACGCAGAAATCATTCGCGACCGGTTAAGCTTCGATTCATGGCAACTTCTTAGCAAGTTGGACATGGATTATTTGATGCCTTGGGTGGATCGCCGGGAAAAACTGGGAGATGCGGGCGTATTCCTAAACCAAATGACGACTCTCCTATCAGCCTTCGCCGGCCTGATATCGGAGAATATGACACGAGGCCCCGGCTGGCTCTTTCTCGAAATTGGTCGGCGTATTGAACGTGCGTATGGTCTGATTCGGTTACTGGAACTTCTATTGGTTCCCGGTGGACGTCCGATCAGTCCTCTTATCGAGTCACTGCTAGAGATTTGCGATAGCTCCATGACGTATCGATATCGATATCTTATGAACTATGAAGTCGCTCCCACGTTGGACTTGCTTTTATTCGATCCGTCCAACCCTCGCAGTATCGCTTTTCAGTTTGTAAAGCTCGTCGAAAACTTGGAAGGCCTAACCAGCGCTAGCAAGGTCGACATCACACGCATGCGAAGGGCCATGATGGATGCCCGTGGAATGATGCGACTCTTCGATGCTGATTCACTCTCCGTCGAAGTCTCGACGCCCGATGGCCCCTACCCCAAACGCATGCACCTGCAAGAACTTTTGAATCAGCTCACCAACAGTCTCAACGAGCTCGTTGATTTCCTTTCGCAACGGTTTTTAACTCACACCGTGTCGGTTCGCCATTTGGAAGATGCCGCCAATCAATAGTTCCAATCATGATCGAACCAATCCGCTATAGTATCTTACATCGAACCTTGTACGAGTATTCGAGCCCTGCATTGCTTTGTCACAACACGATGCACCTGAGCCCTCGCGAAGTTTCTTATCAGTCCGTTGAACGATCTCACATCGAAATCTCCCCTGCTCCTTCCATACGTCGTCCTAGGCAAGATCCTTACGGTAATCAAACGGAATTCTTCAGCATCGAATCGCAGCATCAATCCATGCTGGTCGAAGCGGAATCCGTTGTCACTCGCTCCGTGCCGTGCTGGGAAGGAGCAGAGTCTGTTTCCTTCCCATCCGTTCGCAATCGGCTTCACCAACCCCAAACCGATGAGGATCGACGAGCCCAAGAGTTCTGTTTCGACTCCTCATACATTCAATCCGAATCCGCTTTCTCCGATTTCGCGTGGGAAAGCTTCCACTCGCACAACTCACTTTTAGATGCGGTTACCAATCTGACTCAAAGGATCTTCGACGATTTCCAATACGTTCCTAACTCCACTCTCGTCTCGACGACACCGCGTGAAGTACTGCGAACCAAACAAGGAGTCTGTCAAGACTTTGCGCATTTTCAAATCGCTTGTCTCCGTTCAATCGGCTTGGCAGCCAGGTATGTAAGCGGATATCTACTCACCCACCCGGCTCCAGGCCAACCTAAATTGGTGGGCGCGGATGCCTCCCACGCATGGCTGAGCGTTTATTTCGGGGACTTTGGCTGGATCGATTTCGATCCTACCAATAATGCCATTCCAAGAAACGAACACATCACGCTGGCTTGGGGAGCCGATTACGCGGATGTCGCTCCCATTGCGGGACTTCTCATCGGGGGAGGTCTTACCCGACTCGAAGTGAGCGTCGACGTGGCTCCCATCGCTCCCTCCCACACGACTCTTTAAAAACCCCTATCTCGGTACCCTCGAAGAGACGCCCTTACTACTTGTATTGATCGTAGTGTTCATCGGATTCCGCATCGAGATGGCCCGATTTGTTGATGGCCAACAAGATTCGAAACGCGACGAGAGAAGAGACAAGAAAGCCGATCAGTCCGAGCAATGACAGATCCTGGAGCCCCAGAGGTCCGCGTTGGGTGAATAGCAACGGAGGAACTTTCGAGGCCATGAGAATCGATGACCCCAAAAGAAGCGAACTCGTCAACAGGCCCAGCACGAGGCGATTGATCGAAGGGCTCAAGCCGCGATGGGACAACTGCACATCGAGCTTCCCCTCTTGAATCAATTCCATGAGGGCACTGATTTGAGAGGGCATCCTCTCCACGAGCCCCTCGATCTCAACATACAATCGCCTCATCCTTCTCGCCTGTCGCCATGGTGAATAACGATTGCGACGAAGGGAACCAAGCTTCGGTTGCACAGTTTCCAAAATACTGAATCCAGGACTCAATTGGCTAATGGTTCCCTGTAACGTAATGAGGGTCTTGATCAGAATACTCATTTGGCTCGGCAGAGTAATGCGATGGCGGTGCAAAACGTCCGTCGCGTCGTGCAGGGCCGCAGCAAAGTCGAGCGTTTCAATGGGCTGTGTCGCATAATTGGCGATCAAATCCGCAACATCGTTGGATAAAAGCGATTCATCGATACTCGCAGGAATCTTTCCCGCACGCTTGATCAGCGACGTCAGCAGCGCGGAATCTTGACTCACCACAGCGAAGAGCATCTCTTCGATATTTCCTCGCAACGTATCATCGATCCTCCCCACCATTCCGAAATCGAGAAGTCCGACATCGCCATTGGCCAAAATGAGGATGTTTCCAGGATGGGGATCGGCATGGTAAAGGCCCATCACAAATATGCTATCGACGTACAAACTCGCAACACGCCTTGCGATTTCTACTCGTTGCCCGACCCCCTCTTCTGTATCCACGGCGATCGAGTGTATCGACTCCCCTTCCAACTTCTCCATCGTGAGAACCATCGAAGAGGATTGCTTGGGAAAACCTCTCGGAACTCGAATCCCCGGTTTGTCGGAAAGAAGACGTTGGAAGACTTGCAGATTGAGCAATTCCCTCTGAAAACTCAATTCACGACGCAATGATCGAGACAACTGCTCCACGATCGTACGCGGTTGCCATGCAGCCAACTCAGGGATTTTCTCTGCCATCACCGCCAACCCGCAAAGGACCTCCAAGTCTTCGCTCACGGTCCTTTGAATATCCGCATGCTGCACTTTGACAACGACACGCGTCCCGTCGCGCAGAACCGCTTCGTGCACTTGACCAATGGAGGCCGAAGCAATCGAGGTTTCCTCAAAACGGAGAAATACCTCTTCAAGCGGTTGTCCAAGTTCCTTTTCGACGATCTGACGAACCACATTGAAAGGATCTGCCGGGACTTGCGTTTGAAGCAACGTAAGCTCCTTGGCAAGATCGGAACCGACCAAATCGGGGCGAAGCGATAGAACTTGTCCAAGTTTAATAAACGTCGGCCCCAAATCAGTGAGAGCCATACGTACCCGGGCCGATCGAGAATAACTGGACAGAGGTACTCCGTCGTCATCCTTTAACCAATCGCGAATAAAATCTACTCGCAACCGGCTGAGCCAATCGGCTAACCCGTAGCGCCGCAGCACGACGATGATCTCTTGCCAACGACGCAGATTGCGATAGTAGCGTGGTAAGGAGGTAAGTCGCATGTATTAAGGATTAGGGACGGGCTGTGCTTCGATCCTAGGTGCAGGAACGCGCTTCTCATCTTTTCGCGACTTGAGCATTTCCTCGATCTTGGACGCGTACTCCGACATGTTCTTTTGGCCGATGCGATCCGGTGATGACTCTTGTTCCTGGTCTGTCCACTTGAACATAAACTCCACACCACCATATGTACAGCGAACCATTCTGAGCTCCGGAACGACAGTCTGCGAGAACTGAGGCTGATGGGCTCCCAGAACGTCGTCCTGTTCGAAAAGTATATTCCCATTCCTAACATCGATGATTGCCACGCAGACCATCTCAGCAGCCCTACCGTCGTTCACTCGAGGCAGAACGATTCGTCGGACAAAAAACAGACCCGGACAATTATTCTTCGCTTGATGCAACGGGAAACCGTATTGCATCACTGGGACAGCTTTCTCCCAAACCGGCTTTCCATCGGAAGCATCGATTGCGAACACGGAACCACTCACGCGAGCAAATGCGCTGTCTCCTTCAGAGGGATAAATCTCGGGTCGGGCATAGGTATAGATCTTGTTGTAGGGCAAGACAATTAGCTTATCTTCAAATGAATGTACCGACAGCGTCGTACCTTTTGCATCGAAAGATTCTCTCAAATCGAGCAGATCATCCTGTTTTTCAATTCGGTGCTGGTGCTCCTTGCCTGTCTGGAAATTCCAATAAAAAACGGTTCCGGCATTGTCGAGGGTGACCAACCCAAGTCCGTTTGGCGCTAAGGCGATGGCCGTGTCGGCCGAGAATGTTCGATCCAATACCGTTGTTCCATCCTTTGGATCCACCAGTGTCACTTGCCGCTTTTGCTCGTTTGCATAAAGAAGATGTTTTCCAACCGCCAGTGTGTAGGGATGGGCTCCTGTGAAATTCTCGCTCTTCAGCGTTTGACCGCTTCGCACGTCCATCTTGAGAAGTTTTCGGGTCGGTAAAGCTCCGTATAGCACCTCCCCGTCCATTGCAAAATGGGCCCCTTGAAACCCGACTTGCTTCCAAATCGTTTCGCCTGTCTTGGGATCTAGACACATCAATTGATCTTCATCGATCACCAACAATCCAAACCGTCCACCTCCAATCACTCGAAACGACTTGTTCGCGACAGGCAATCCCCAGTAGGTCGCTTCGACCGCTTGTCGAGCCCGCCCTCGCTCGACAACTGGCACTGCTCCTTCGAAATAGCGATGCCAAATTTCATTCTCGCTATCGATCGCCGGTCTCTTTAAGGCATCCACAGCGACCAGGGTTCTATTGTTTTCAAGTATCAACTTTCCATCGATTGCAAATACTTGAACTACTCCCTGCGCCAGAGTAAAGGACTGTGTCCTCGCAGCGCTGCTAAACCCATTCAAACGGTTGCGCAAAATGACGTTGCCGCTACTCGTGGAGTAAGTGAAGTCCCAATTCTGCAGAGTCTCTCCAACCACCCCTTGCACTCGGCACGGAATAGTAGAGTCAGCGAATCCTTGAAGCTGCATCATCTCTTGCGACGCGTTGACATTCCCCTCCACTTTCCCTTTCGGCCAATCGCTGGTCGGAATTGCTTTGAAAAACCGGTTCGCAATTGCTTGGGGGTATACTTCATTTCCGCGTTCCGCCCAAACCCGATACCATTCTTCGACTCGCGCGCGAACCTTATCCATTCCATCATTCGCCGTCGAGGGAAGGATCTTTTCTACTAGATCCATGCGAAACGATGCTGCATAGACTTTGGCGAGTACCTCTGCAGCTCCGGCATCGATCTTCATCCAATTTGCAATCGGATCGTTTCCAAATGCTTCGATGGCAAGCTCCTCGGCGTCGAGCAAGTTCCCTTCTTCGAGCAATTCTTCCGCCAATCGCACACGCACGCTGGAGACCCGATCGACGGACCGAAAATGTTTGAGTTTCACGCGTTGCAGATTGGGTTGAAGCTTTGGAATCTTTGCGACCTGGGCATCGAGCGCCGCAACAAGTTCTGGCTTCGCTTGCCAATTCCCGATTTCGTTCAAAGCTCGCTCGACTTGGGTTTCGATCCAACAATCTTCTTGGACGGACAATTGCGGAGTCGGCTGAAAGAACTCGTTCCCACCCGATTGATCGTGCCTTCGACTTGTTCTCGCATCGGAAAGTTCGATCAGCTTTAGTAGAACTTGATCGTACAGGCCTTTCTGCTGGAGGCCTTGGACAAGCGTGCGAAGAAAGACAAAGTCATACTCCAAACCGATTTTGTATGCAGAAACCCTCGACGAGTACTTTTCAAAATCGCTCATCAACGCCGTTGTTGAAGCTTTGCGAAGTCGCAACCAAACGTCTTGGTCCTCCGGATCCATCTGGTAGGCTTTTTCGAGCAAATCCATCGCCTCCTCCACGCGCCCGTCGGCCAAGGCCAATTCCCCTTGTTTCATCAACGATTCCAACGAAATCGCAGCCTGCGAAAGCTCTTGCTTGACCTCTTCTCGGAGCAAGTCCTGGATCGAATAGCAGTCGAGTTCGGTAGGTGATAGGGAGAGGAGTTTATTGTTGACGTTTACCAAATTTCCTGGCATCTGCTCGAGCCGAGTGCTCGACACCCACTTGCCCGTGACAATATCGAGGCCCTCGATGGTTTGAGACGAAGTAGGCACATAAAAACGGTTGCCATTGCGCACCCCGCGACCGACCACTTGTGATCCTTCGGGAAGTCCGATGGGCTCCCATTTCGGCTCACCAGTTTGCAAATCCAGTCCGTAAATCGCATTCTGACAAACAATGATCGCTGTTTGCCCGGCGACGCAACCGACATATCGAATTTTTCGGTCTTGAGAATCCAACGCGTGCCATCTGCGTTCCCCCGTCTGAAGCTCCACCGCATAGACACCGAATCCGTCGGGCGGAGCATAGAGCGCGACGCCTTCGGCAATCACAGGGGCCAGGTCGACCGATCGAGAATCGAAGGGTTCGAATATCCCCAGTTCCATCCCGCCAAAGGTTCCCGTCATCGCTCCTGCCGTGCTTACTTTCGAGCGATAGGCGAGTCCCCATTGCAGAGATCGGGTGTGAAGATCGAACGCAACCAAATGCCCCGACAAAGTCGGGCAAACAATCAGGTTACCGTCCGCAGATGGGGTTGCACCGATACTTCGGCGC
Source organism: Pirellula sp. SH-Sr6A (assembly GCF_001610875.1). NCBI lineage: Bacteria > Pseudomonadati > Planctomycetota > Planctomycetia > Pirellulales > Pirellulaceae > Pirellula > Pirellula sp. SH-Sr6A. The sequence continues at coordinate 597,164 of NZ_CP011272.1, forward strand.
ATCGTGTCGTTCGCAACGACCGCACCGTTGTTCACCACAAGAGGCTGGCGCCAGAGGACTTTTCCGGAATCAGGAGCGAGCGAAAACAAAGCTACTTCACCGTTCAGCTCCCCTAGAATCAGCAGCTCCCCTCGATAGGGCAATGGTGGCCCTAAGAAGAGAATATTGACCAGCGCGGGTTCCGTCTCGCTCTTAACTCCTCCCACCTCCCAAAGAAGTTTGCCCTCTTCCGGTACACTCCAGCATTGCAACACGTTGTAGGTCTTGATCCCCAGCTGCCTGGCGAATCGGGCGTTGGGACCTAATGCATAGGCCTCGGACACATCGACGCTGGGTAATTCACTCACGCCATACACACGCTCTCCGTCGCTCGCCAAATGGCCGATGGTCGCTTCTCCCCAAACCCGTTTGGCAAGGTATTCGGGAACCCCATATTCCGATCCGATGGATCCACGCGTCGGGATATTCTCCATGGAAAACCCCAAGGGCATGCCCGTGTAAACGCATTCCCACTGCAGCAGACCGGTCTGCAAATCCAGGGCGACGATCCGCTGGTCAAACGTCGAAGCAATAATCGATCGCCCAACGCAAATCGGCATCCTCGAGGGAATCGTCGTACCGGCCTGTTCGATTGGCATCCCGGCTTGGCTCTTTAGCGTCGACAACAGTTCTTCCTTTTGTTGGCTCGACTCATGCAGTTCGGCATGCCATTGCAGGATAGGAAGCGGGACGCCTGCTCGCGTATCGCTATTTCGACGGCTGTTGCCCCCGACGATCGACGGTTGAGCAACAACGAGATCCACTTTTTTCAGCGATTGAGATGCCGCTTTGGCGGAGAGCCTCTCGAGAATCTTCGAAATGTCGTTATCCAACGTCGCCGCGTCCCAATTCAAAGCTGTACCGAACCAATCCACGCGGAAGGAGGGGTTCTGGGCAGCGACCAATCGCAACAGGCGTTCCGCTTCTTCACGGTTCCCGGCAAGCAATTGCGCTTCGGCGCCGAGAATACCAAGGGCTGCACCGAAGCGAGCGATAGCACGACGCTGCTTGAGGAGCTGCGACAGCATGAACGCACCTTGGCTCGCATCTCCTTGCCCCAAAGCTCGCTGCGCCATGAGCAATGTGGCGTCTTGACCTACTGGGAGAAAACCGAGTCGAGTCGAAAGCCGTTCGATGCGATCCCAATCGCCAGTGGCAACGGCATCATCCAATACCTTTTTTGCTTCTACGCCGTGTCGAACGTCTAAGATCTCCATCGCTTCGTCAGGTAACTGATCGACTAATTCATAAAGAATCGCGAACAAGTTTCCTTGAACAATCCGCCCGAAGCGGGGGTCGCGGGGTTGGCTCGGTGGCGATTCCGATTCGAGGAAATAGTCGATACCGAATTCCTCGTTGGATGCATCCGATTCGATTCCCAACAGTTGACCGATCGCCAATGTCGCTTCCGACCACCGCGATGCAGCCACATGCTCGCGAGCATCCTCCAAGAGAGTGAGTACCTCTCGGGAGGGGGGCATCCAAGTCGAATCAACTTGCTGGGATCTGGGGCGCGCAAATTGGGCGAAGCTGACGTTGCAAACCAGAACCCCGCCAATCCAAGTCGTCAGACCGAAAAGAAATGCGAGCCGCAATCGAGCATCCATGGCTGTTGATTACCTTTGCCTAAGGCAAGTAGTTCAGAGCGATTTGACAGGGGGCAGATCGAGCCAATCAGGCACAAAACACTGCAAATCTTGCGATTGCATCCTATCCGAGGCGATGCGGGGATGCAACCATCCGACCAGATGACGAAAGGCGTGTTCAAGCGGTTGCATCCAGCATACAATCGGGGCGGAAGATGGGTTGGTATCGGTTACCTTCCGCCTAGCCCCAGCGTCACGATTGGAACTCTCTCCATGTCGAGCGAATCCGCATTGACTCTCCCTCCCCCTCGATCGCTTGCTCTGCCGAAAATTCCTCCCCACTGGTCTCACAAGCACTTGCTGGGGCTGGAACATCTGACGGCCGATGAAATCACGCTCATTCTCGATTTCGCCGAGGCCTTGCACGGAGCGACCCATCAAGGGCGGACGAAGCTCGATCTATTAAAAGGTCGAACCGTTGCGAACTTGTTCTTCGAAAACAGTACTCGCACCCGAAACAGCTTTTCTCTCGCCGCTAAACGCTTGGGGGCCGATACGGTCGAGTTTTCCTCGAGCGGCTCGAGCGTCGCCAAAGGAGAGACATTCATCGACACGGCCAAGACGATCGAAGCCATGCTGGTCGACGCCGTCGTCGTACGGCATAGTTCTCCGGGAACTCCCCACATGCTCGCGAACCATTTGAAGTGCAGCATCGTGAATGCCGGGGACGGCCCCCACGAACACCCCACCCAAGGCCTCTTGGATTTGCTCACAATCCGGCAGCACCGCGGGTCGCTCGCCGGTCTCACCGTAGCGCTCGTTGGCGATATTGCGCATTCTCGCACGGCGCGGTCCAATATTTGGGGTCTGCTGAAACTCGGAGCCAAGGTGATTGTTTGCGGACCTGCAACATTGGTATCGAAGAACTGGGAAAAGCTAGGAGTGGAGGTCGCCTACGACTTGGACAAGATATTGCCCCGATGCGACGTTCTCAACCTGCTGCGCATACAGTTTGAGCGCCAAGCCATACGTCCATTCCCTTCGGTACATGAATACATGTTGCTGTACGCGATGAACAAGGAACGCATTCAGCGCAGCAAGGAGGATATCCTCATCATGGCGCCAGGGCCCATCAATCGAGGGGTTGAATTGACCCCCGAAGTCGCCGATGGTCCGCATTCGGTGATCCTGGAACAAGTCACCAACGGTATCGCCGTTCGCATGGCTACTCTTTGGCTTCTCCTCGGAGGCCTTAACACGGCCGTGAAGCATGATGCGGCCTAATTTCCGCGCCGCTTTCAAAACCATTCCCTCCACCTTCGAGCAACAACCCCATGGATTCTTCTTGGCTCATTGAGAACGCACGCTTGATCGACCCCAGCAATGGGATGGATCGGGTGGGAAGGCTTTTGATCCTGGATGGTCGTTTCGCTGGCGTCGACACTTTGGATGGTGATGTTCCTACCCATGTCGAGCGACTCGATGCTCGAGATTGCATCGTCGCTCCAGGCTTAGTCGATTTAGGGACAGAGTTCGGAGAGCCGGGCCGCGAGGAAGATGAGACGATCCAGTCCGGGACTCTCGCGGCGCTCGCTGGCGGTTACACGTCAGTTGCCCTTTCCTCCAATACCCTACCACCGATCGACACCGCAGCGAGCGTCGAGTTCATTCATCAAAAGGCGAGCCGAGCCGATCACTGTCGCGTATATGCCCTCGGCTGTGTAAGCAAGGAGCGAAAAGGCGAATCGCTTGCGGAGATCGGCTCCCTGGTCGATGCTGGAGCTGTCGCACTTTACGATGGTCCAAACCCTATTGAGAACACCGGGTTGCTGCGACGCGCTCTCGAGTACTGCTTGATGTTCGATCGCGTCGTATTCGATCACCCTGAAATCGCCTCGATCTCTCGTGGCGGCGTGATGCATGAAGGATTAGAGCAACTCAAGCTAGGACTCGCACCTATGCCTGCCGAAGCGGAGGACTTAGCCACCTCGCGCGATTTGCGACTGATCGAAGCAACCGGTGGTCGGCTCCACCTTACTAGCATCAGTACTTCTGGAAGCGTGGAGTTGTGTCGACGGGCCAAGTCGCGAGGTATTCAATTCACGGCGGGAAGCTACGTTGCCAACCTTCACTTCACCGATGAAGCGCTCCGTTCCTTCGATGCCAATTGCAAAGTCAATCCTCCTTTCCGATCCCGCGATCACGTCGAAGCTTGTTTGGAAGGGCTAGCGGACGGCACCATCGACATTATCAGCAGCGGCCACAAACCTTGCTCGCTCGAAAAGAAGATGCTTGAAATCAACGATGCGCCGTTCGGAATGATTGCCTTGGAAACGGCTCTCGCGGAAGTGGTGACGTTCTTGATTCGCCCTGGCATCCTGAGTTGGCCCCAAGCGCTCGCGAAGATGAGCTGGAATCCCTCCAAGCTGCTCGGTCTACCGGGCGGGACTTTGGAAATCGGCAAACCAGCCGATGCGGTCATCATCCAGCCAGATCGCCTTTGGCGAGTCAATGCATCCAATTTGAAAAGCCGATCCTACAACACCCCCCTCGATGGCGCTGACCTTTATGGCGCAGTGACCCACACCTTCGTAGGCGGCCGACTGCGTTATCACGCCTGAGGTTGCTGAAGATCCTTCCGACCAAATCTGTCGATGACATTTGGTTACAATGGGTAGGCGAGTCTCTACGATCCTTGCCTACACACCAGCCAACTCCACCATGATTCGACACCTTCTCTCCGGTGCATCGGTTTGCAACTATCTTTGTTTAACCATTGGATTTATTCTCTCGTCGGCTGTCGCAGTCTTGGCCGAGGATGCGCCCGGCAAGCGTCCCAATTTCGTCGTGATTCTCGCAGACGATATGGGATATAGCGATCTGGGGTGCTACGGCGGTGAGATTCGAACCCCCCATCTCGATTCTCTGGCTCGGGACGGAATTCGGTTTACGCAATTCTACAACACCGCCCGTTGCTGTCCGACCCGCGCAAGTTTGTTGACAGGCCTTTACCCACACCAGGCAGGCATTGGGCATATGATGGACGACCGTGGATTGCCTGGCTACCAAGGGAACTTGAATGACCAATGCCGAACCATCGCGGAGATGCTTCAACCCGCTGGCTATGCAAATTATGCGGTAGGGAAATGGCATGTGACCAGACACGCGGGGGCGGAGGGGCCCAAGAACAATTGGCCCATCCATCGAGGCTTTGATCGCTTTTACGGAACGATTCACGGTGCAGGAAGCTTCTTCGATCCGTCCTCACTGGTTCGCGATAACACGATGATTTCCCCCTTCGCCGATGAAGAGTACCAGCCTGAGACATATTACTACACCGACGCCATTTCGGACCATGCCATTCGTTACATTCGAGAACATACGGAGGAGAAGCAGGACAAGCCGTTTTTCTTGTATGTCGCCTACACGGCAGCTCATTGGCCGATGCACGCGCTCCCAGAGGACATTCAAAAGTATCGGGGCGTGTATGACGAAGGGTATGATGCAATCCGTAAGAAGCGACTGCAGAAAGGAAGCCAGATCGGTGTCATGAATGCCGAACAAGGGCTTGCACCGACCGCGAAGGATTGGGCTTCGGTTCAGCATCGCGACTGGGAGATCGCTTGCATGGAGGTCTATGCAGCGATGGTCGATCGGATGGATCAAGGCATCGGTCGCATTCGAGCGGAGTTGGAGGCCCAAGGACTCTTGGACGACACTGTGATTTTTTATTTGCAAGATAATGGAGGGTGTGCCGAAGGGATGGGGCGAGTCGGCAATCCGAAACATCCCAACATTGCCCGTCCCGCTTCGCCCACACTCTCTCCGATGAAGCCGACCGACTTCGCAGCTGCGGGAAGCGTCCCTGACCAAACACGCGACGGATATCCGGTTCGAATGGGTCCCAAGGCAATGCCAGGACCTGCTGATACGTACGTTGCTTATGGCGAAGGTTGGGCGAACGTTAGCAATACGCCCTTCCGCGAATACAAGCACTGGGTACATGAAGGGGGGATCAGCACGCCGTTGATTGCGTTTTGGCCAAAGGGTATAAAGAAAGCAGGCTCTCTTGCCAACGATCCAGGCCATCTCATCGATATCGCTGCGACACTTGTCGATCTATCGGGCGCGAAGTACCCGTCAGAATCAACTCCACTTGAGGGCCTTTCGCTGCGACCAGTATTCGACGGCAATCGATTAGAGAGAGAAGCGATTTACTGGGAACACGAGGGAAATCGAGCCGTTCGTTCGGGGAAGTGGAAGCTAGTAGCCAAGCATGGAAAGCCTTGGGAACTTTACGACATCGACGCGGATCGAATAGAAGCCCATGATCTTGCAGCGGAGCAACCGGCCAAAGTTGCCGAATTACGTGCCCTTTACGAGACCTACGCGAAGCGAGCCAATGTCGCCCCTTGGCCATTGAAATCAGCGAAATAGTCGAGTGGGAGGGGAAGAAGGGGCGCGCCACGGCGCGAAGCTCGCAAAGTCGGCATGGATCCACGTTTCAACTCCTACTTGCCTTCTCCCCTTTGCGCCTTGGCGCCGTTGCGAGAAACAACGTGCTGGAAGAAGGGGCGCGCTACGGCGCAAAGCTCGCAAAGTCATCAAGGGTCCACGTTTCAACTCCTACTTGCCTTCTCCCCGTTGCGCCTTGGCGCCGTCGCGAGAAACAACGTGCTGGAAGAAGGGGCGCGCTACGGCGCAAAGCTCGCAAAGTCATCAAGGGTCCACGTTTCAACTCCTACTTGCCTTCTCCCCGTTGCGCCTTGGCGCCGTCGCGAGAAACAACGTGTTGAAAGAAGGGGCGCGCCACGGCGCAGAGCTCGCAAAGTCGGCATGGATCCACGTTTCAACTCCCACTTATCTTCTCCCCTTTGCGCCTTGGCGCCGTTGCGAGAAACAACGTGCTGGAAGAAGGGGCGCGCCACGGCGCGAAGCTCGCAAAGTCGGCAAGAATCCAGGTTTCAACTCCCACTTATCTTCTACCCTTTGCGCCTTGGCGCCGTTGCGAGAAACAGGACGGATTCAGAAAGCCAAGCCATTCCGAGAAACACCTCCACATGCGGTTTCCCGCAAGCACAGGAGGAAGCATGGTGTTATAATCGGTAAAAACGGTTGGTATTGGAACGGATCGAAAGGCCTTTGGCTGGAAATGTTCAAGAATCGGTCGTCTGTTCGGTTCGGACCGTTACATTTGAGGCCAACGACCCCATCACGAAGGTTCTCGGAAACGATGATTGCACGCGATTCCCATTTTCTATTCGAGCAAGAGAGCGGCGAGGTGACAACGCTGGCCCGCTCGTGTTGGATTGCGTCCGCGTTCTCCGAGCGGTCTCCCAACAAGATCACCCCCAATGAAGATGCCGTAGCGATAATTCCTTTCGACGAGGAGACCGCAGTGTTCGCCATTGCCGATGGGTGCGGTGGAATGCGAGGCGGGGAGGTGGCAGCCTCCCTTGCGCTGCGTTGTCTGGCCGATTCCGTAGCTTTATGTCGCGACAATCCCCAACAGCTTCGCACCGCGATCCTGGACGGAATTGAGTTAGCCAATCACACCGTGCAGGATCTTAAAATCGGAGCTGCTTGCACCATTGCCGTCGCAGAGTTTCATCAAGGTTGGATCCGAACTTATCACGTTGGCGACTCGACCATTTTGCTTGCCACCAACCGCGGGCGTGTACGCTACCAGTCGATCTGCCACTCGCCGGTAGGTTTTGCCGTTGAAGCCGGGTTCTTGGAACCGAACCAAGCGATGCACCATGAAGACCGTCACCTTGTTTCGAACGTTGTCGGAGACCCGCGAATGCGGATCGAGATGGGGCCTCGGATTGAGATGGGAGTCAAAGACACATTGGTCATTGCAAGCGATGGCTTGTTCGACAATCTAAAGGTTGATGAAGTCGTCGAGAGGATGCGAAAAGGAAGATTGGCCGGATCGCTCCATTCCTTAATCTCCGACGCGCGAATTCGAATGCGGACCGATTCCGACGAACCGTCCAAGCCGGACGACTTGAGCGTCGTCTGCGTCCGCCGAGTCTAGTCGCTCCTGGTCCTTCATCCTTCTTTCTTCGGTGAAGCCGTTTGCTCTGACCATTCAATCGGGCGCACTCGTTTCAATTGGCACGCTCGTTGCATGAGCAGGGGTCTCGTCGGTCTTGACTGCCACTCCCTGACATGCGGGGGCGTCAAGAGTTCCGGTATGTAGTCCATCCGTCTAACGAGGAGAAGCAAGTCATGTCGAATTTTTTCAATGGTGGTTTGGCTCGTTCGATTTCGCCCGAGACACTGGCGGTTGTTGGCAGGGACTTCGACGGATTGTTTGACCAGTTTTTCGGAGCCCAACGTGGACGGGATAGTGAAAGTAGCCGTCCCGAGGGCTTCGTACGAACTCTGCGTGTTCCAACCCACGTTTGGGAAAAAGAGGATCGATTGCATATTGCGGTGGATCTCCCTGGCGTGGGGAAAGACGCCATTTCGTTGACCTTTGAAAACGGAACATTGGTCTTGGAAGCCGAGCGAAAGGCTCCGGAGCTTGGTGAACACAAATCTTGGCACAACAGTCTGCATTATGGCCTATACAAACAAAAAATTGCTGTGGGCGAATCCTACGCACCTGAAACGATCGAAGCGAGCTTCACCGATGGTGTGCTGCACGTCCAGATCGCCAAGCGACCGGAAGTGCAACCGCGCAAGGTGGAAATCAAATAGCATGCGTCCTCTCGCAATCGGGAGCGAGGCTTTTCGACCTTGAGGCTTTCAAGCCCGTGGCAATTCCATTTGCCGCGGGCTTTTTTTGTTCTTCCTTCCTTCCGGCCGATAGTCATCCCCACGTAAGTCCCCTAAACTGGTGGCCTTGATCGACTTGTCCTCTCACTCACGAAGTCGTTTCGACGACATTCTCTAATCGCAGGATTTTTCGTTCCATGATCGTAGGCGTTCCTAAGGAAGTGAAGCAGGATGAGTACCGCGTTGCGATGCTCCCCGTCGGTGTTGAAGAGCTCGTGTCGCGTGGCCACAAGGTGGTCGTTCAAGCCGGGGCTGGTCTCGGTTCTGGATTGGCCGATCACGCCTATTTGCAGGCAGGGGCCGAGTTGGTCGCATCTGGGAGCGACGTCTATCAGCAAGCCGATTTGATTGTGAAGGTCAAGGAGCCGATGCAGTCGGAGTGGGATTACATTAGGAAGGGGCAGGCCCTTTTCACCTACTTTCACTTCGCCGCGGACAAGAAGCTCACCGAGGCTATGGTTCAATCCATGTCGGTTTGCTTCGCTTACGAGACCCTTCGCGATTCGCAGGGGCGACTGTCACTTTTGACGCCGATGAGCGAGGTGGCGGGACGGATGAGTATTCAAGAGGGGGCAAAGTACTTGGAGCGTCCGCAGATGGGACGCGGAATATTGCTAGGGGGCGTTCCGGGCGTCGCTCCGGCCCATATCACCATTCTGGGAGGTGGGATTGTGGGAGCCAATGCGGCCCGCATCGCGGCGGGCTTTCAAGCCGACGTAGCCATTCTCGATGTCAACTTGGACCGACTTCGTTACTTGGATGACGTCATGCCTCCCAATGTGAATGCCCTTTTCAGTGATCGTCACACGATTCGCGAAGAACTGAAGCTGGCCGATCTCGTTATTGGTTCCGTACTCATACCAGGCGCTAAGGCCCCTCACTTGGTACGTAAAGAGGACCTTCGGCTGATGAAGCCAGGGAGCGTTATCATTGATGTAGCCATCGATCAGGGCGGGTGTGTGGAGACCAGTCGGCCGACGACGCACCAGAATCCGACTTATATGGTCGACGATGTTCTCCACTACTGCGTGACCAACATGCCGGGAGCGGTGGGCCGAACCAGCACCTTTGCCCTTTGCAACGTTACATTGCCCTGGGTCTGCACCTTGGCGGACAAAGGCATCCTTTGGGCGATCGAAAATTCCAAGCCTCTTCGGGACGCCCTAAATGTTTGCCACGGCAAGGTGACGAACGAGGCGGTAGCTAATACGTTCGATTTCGAGTACGTGTCTAAACCGTAAGGTCAGGAAATCTGAACCCAATATCGGCGTTATCCGCAAAACCGGATCAAGTCTTACGTGTTTACTGATCCGTGTGTCATGCAACTTCCACAGCTTTGTCGAGCGTGCGGGCGTTGTTTTCGATACACAGATAGCAATCCTGAAATCCGTTACCAAAGTTGCAATGCAAGCATTGCACAGAGCGCGTTGGCTCAGAGATAATAGCGGAAAGACGGTTTTACGACGTTTTCACGGGGGAGTCGCAAGATGAAGCGAACCATGCGTTGGACATTTCTCGCGTTGAGTTTTTCCGTAGCCTTTTGCAGCGCGAAGGCTTCGCACGCTCAATTCCAGACGGGTGGTTTCGGCGGCGGCCAGACAGGGGGATTCGGTGGTGGAGCCGTAGGTGGAACATCTGCGGGTGGAGCGTCGTCTCAATCCCGTCTCCCGGGCTCTTTTGGAGGGCTAGGCGTGACTGGCACTCCGGTCCTTGAGTACAGCCGAATCAATGCCGCTGCACAGTTTGGAATTCCGTCTCAATCGGGAGCTCCCAGCGGGGGCGCGGGCGGAATTGGCGGTGCTGGTGGAATCGGCGGAGCGACGACTGGGTTCGGTGGTGCAGCTGGTGGTTCTCCCTTTGGAGCGAACGCCTTCGGTGGCGGGGCGTCCGGACTGGGAGGTCTCGGAGGAGGGATGGGTGGCCTAGGCGGCGGGCTTGGAGGATTGGGAGGCGGATTCGGTGGAGGCCTCGGCGGACTTGGAGGTATTGGAGGCTTGGGCGGACTCGGAGGCAGTCGAAACCGCAACCAGCTCGGAGGCGGACGAAATGCCAACGGAAAAGGTCAGATTCGAGCGGTAGTTCGTCCCGACATCGAATTCAATCAGAGCGCACGCAACGAGTCCTTCAATACGATCCCAGAGCGGATGGCTCGCTTGCCATTGCCGGAACGGCTGCGGAATATCTCCGCAACCGTCGAATCGGGCGTCGTAGTACTGCGAGGCACCGCGCTTACCGAGTCGGATAAGAGGATGGTGGAGAAGTTGGTGATGCTGGAGCCTGGGGTGACGCAGGTCCAAAATGAGGTGTCAGTCCAGTCCAAGCCGGCTGAGACAATTGAGGCAACGCCCAACCGTTAGCGGGTCCCCCGGGAACTGCGGTTCCAGGTGGATTGACCACATTGGAGTTGTTCCCAGTCGAGGGAATTGGCATCTGAGTGGGAGGAGTGAAGAACGAAGAAACTTGCATCGTCGTTTGCGCTGCAGGTTGAGTTGCTTTGGCTATTTCAGCAATCGCTTGATCGGCCGCTGCCATTCGGGAAGAAATCAATTCTTGATTTGAAGCTAGCGACGTTTCAGCCCCTTGTTCGAATCCCATCCCCGATTGTTGCAACTGTTCGTAAACCGCGACCAGGTCAGGCGTGTTCAATTGTCGTTGAGCCGAACGGTGTGGCAGATTGATCGTTGTAACACCATGCCCTAGAGGCGTCCCACCAAACGATTGTTGCGATGGGGACGATTGCTGCGAGGCAGCGGGGACTGCTTGAGTGGTGGCCGTTGGAGCGCCTACAGGCAGTTGAGCGTTCACCTGCATAATGGTCTTAACATCTGGCTGCACCCGAGTCTTTCCAGGCAGATTGACGGTGGCTGCTGCACCTCGCACCATCTTCCCGTCTTTCGCCACGAAGGTGGGTATGAGCATGATCTTCTTTTCCTCCCCAGGAGCGGCATCCCATGGAATCCAAACGCTGTACGATGCTCCCAGCTGTCCTTCGGAGAAATGGGAAGTCAATTGCTCGGCTGTAAACTTGTACCGTTTGGTAGCCGAACTTAACTCTGGACGTTCTTGTACCCCAAAGCTATCGTCAAATCCGTAGACCATCAACTCGCCGTCCACCGGGATCGCTTGTGTCTTTTCGTTGTAGAAATAGAAGCGACCGCCAAAACCGCGGGTGGGAGCCTTTCCAGGAATTGTCAGAATATCGTAGGTCCAAACGACGTTCATCGCTTGGGGGATCTGATATTCCTTCTTCTTGAACGAAAACCAACTCTTGTCGTCGTCCTTCTTTTTTGTCGATTTCGAGTCGTTCGTTAGCGACGCGCAACCGGTAAAGGAAGCAGCGATTCCAAGAGCGATCCACGCGGTTGGAGTGAGCGTACTTTTCGAAAGCATTTGCATCCCTGCTATGTTTTCTAGTGGCTGGAGCTGATGAAAATGGGGAGGGTGTTCGTCCAACGGAACGCGAATGCGATGACCCGCGTCCCTGCGTCGTTCTAACGGCCTCTGTTATGGAACATTGGTCTTTTACCGGGATGTGGGGGATGCGATCCTCGCATCGGGTCCCATGGGTTGATAGCTGGCCGGAGCGATGGCCCCTGGCTGCATCCCGCCGGCTTGGGGCAACTGATAGGAGGTGTTCTGAAGGGGTGCAGCGGGAGTTACCGCCCCATTCCCGTTCGAGGCGGGAACGTCCTTGAGGATCGATCTTCCGGTTTGAGGATCGAGCATCACCGGTGGCTGTTCTTCCATAATCACTCCTTCGGCTTCACCCATCATGACATTGGGGTTCATGGTTGGATCGAATTCGACGGCGGGCGTCAAGTCAGGAAAGATCACCGGAGAGGCAGCGGGCCCCCAAAGTCCATTTCCTGGCGAAAGACCAACATCGCCATGGATGTTGAGAATGTCAGCCATGCACCAACTCATCCGCGACGATTCTACTTGCTTGATCATGTCGATCTTGGCAGAGTCGTTGGAATTGATCACGCGGGGAGTCATCACAATGAGCAGTTCCGAGCGAGACTCCGCCTCCGATTCGAAGCGGAATAGGGCGCCCGCGACGGGAATGCTCGCCAACCAAGGAATCCGACGGGATCGGCTTGATCGCAATTTGGAAATCAGACCGCCGAGGACCACTGTCTGACCGTCGTAAGCAGTGACGCGTGTTTGTGCAAGAGTCTGGTTGATGATCGGTGAGAGGATCGCTTCACCGTTGGGACCAAATCCGATCGGAACACCATCGTCAATATTCCCCAGACTCGATCGATTGACAGCCACGATCATGTTGATCAAACCGTCTTGATTCGTTCGAGGCTGGATCTGCATGATCAAACCGACAGGCGTATCGGTGATCTGGTTTTGCTGTTGTCCGAATTGGTTTGCTGTCGTTCCTACAATTCGCGGAACCGATTGTCCCACTTGCACAACCGAGATGTTGTTATCAATGGTAAGTAGATTGGGGCGGGACAGAACCTGCACTCGGTTCGCATCCTGCAACGCTCGGAACAAAATGCTGACAGACTCACTCCCTGCCGCCAAGACGAGGCCGCCGTACCCCAATTGGGAGTTCGTGCGTCCAAGTGAGAAGTTTGTCAGACCTTGCCCCGCTACATTTTGGGGACGACCTCGGGTCACCGTATTGTTTAAAGGTGTACCGGTGTTGAACCCGGGGGTTCCCAGCGTTCCACCCGATGCACTTCCACGATCGAATATGAGCGAGTCTTGGATACCGAATTCGTTCCCCATTTCAAAGTTATCATCGAGCGTTACTTCGGCGACCAGCATTTCGACTGCGATCATCGGTTGCTGTCGGTCCAATCGCGTGACAACATCGCGAATTTGCTGTAGGTAGCGCGGAGTCGCGCTGATGATCAAACTGTTGGTCGCAGGCTCGGAAACGATGAACACTTCACGGTCCACTCGCTCAAACAAACTGATCGCTTGCCCGGAGATTAACTGTTGCGTGATCACCTGCCGTTGCGTGTTCAAGAGCTGATTCAACGCCGTCACAACGTCATTGGCGGAACTATTTCGCAACCAAATCACTTCGTTCGATCGCTGTTGACCGCTTTGATCGTCGAGTCGGTACAACAACGCTTCGATGACTTCCAAGTCCGAGGCGGAACCGGAAGCGATGATCGAGTTGGTTCTCGCGTCCGTCGTGACGCGAAGTGGAATCAATGAGCTGTCGCCACCGCTGGTCAGTGCGGCCAAGTTTTGCAAACCGACGGTTGCTGCGTTCGTTGTCGCGGTGCCTGCCGTTGCAGGGAGCCCGAAAACTTGTTGCAGGGTCAACGCGAGACTGGTCGCATCACCGTTCATCACGGGAAAAACTTTGATCCTCGCATCGGCACTCGGTAGTTGATCCAATTGTTCGATCAAAGCAGCGACGAGAGGCATGCTCTTCGCCGGTGCCCGAACGACCAACGCGTTAATGCTGGGACTGGTGGTGATCACCACACCGGCCAGAATGCCCGATTCGATATCGGGACCTTTCCCTTCACGAGGCGAGATCGAGATCTTTCCGCTCGGAGTCGATGCCCTAGAGGAGGTAGCGCCCCCTTGATTGCCGCCCCCCTGACCTCCACCTTGTCCGCCAGTTCCACCGGTCGCTTGACCACTGATGGCGGTCGAGAGAATAGGTTGCAGTTCTGATGCGACAGCGTTCTTGATTGGGAAAACGCGGATTTGACTTTCTGCCGGCGACGTTTCGACGTCGATCTCACCGATCAACTTGCTCACTTCGGTTTGATCACGAGGAGATGCCTGCACAATCAGTGCGTTGGTGCGGTAGTCGGCGACTACTTTGATGCGAGGTGCTAGACCTGTCGTTGCGGCAGCTCCACCGCCCCCCGTAGCTCCGGTCCCCGTTTCGCTAAAGAAGTTTCGAATGAGCAACTCGGCATCCACAGATGAGGTGTGCAGCAGTTTGTAGACCTTCAACTGACTATTGGGATCAAGCGGTTGGTCCAGCTTAGTGATCAAATCGATCAAGCCAGTCATCGCATCTTTTCGACCGATCAGAAGCAGCGAATTCGGCTGTCCCAGCGGGGTGATGCTAACTTGACCTTGTCGAGGTGCAAACACGGTCGTATTGATGTCGTTGATGATCACCGACAAGGCTTGGCTGTTCACGTGCTGCAGCGGAACCAACTCAATGTCTGGCTGAGTTTCTTTGCTCTGATTCTTGATCTTCTCGATCACTTCCAAGACGCGTTCAACGTCTTTCTTGCTCCCTTTGACGATCACCAATCCCATCTCGTTCACGAACGAGATATCGACATCACCGATCAAGCCCGTTCCTGAGCTAAGCGCATCGGGCGAACCGATCACCGTCGCTTGATCGTTCTGGCCTCGCCCTGGCAGTTGGGCAACGCCAGTTTCATCTTCTTGGGGAGGCTGTCCATCTTGCTGGTAGCTTGCAAAGCGAACGAGTTGGACAGCGCGTTCAATCCTCTCAGGCGTCGCAGGATTGATGGGGATGATTTGAGTGGGCCGATTGGGATCGGCCTGTCCCAAATCGATGGCAGCGATGACCTGGTTCCAAGCCATGACGTTGGCGGGCGTTCCAGCGAGCTTCACCGTATTGGTATTTCGCTCGATCTGCATCAGTTCCTGGGGCCCATTGGCGGTCAGCAAACGAAGGCTGGCGACCCCGTTTCCAACTTCAACGACGTTTAACTTATTTCCTGCCAATCGATTGATGGCATCTTCCAACTGCTTCGCATTGATCTTCTGAAGTCGGAAATTCGACTGCTGAATCGTAGGAGGCAGTTTGGCACCGCCGGAAGCGGTCGGAGATTGGGACTTGATCGAAGCGATTGTTTGCGCGATCTGCTGCTGCACACCCTCAGGGGCCAACACCATCAACCGGCCCGAACCGGGTTCGGTGCTGATTCGAATTCGCTTCTCGGCGGCATATTGCAACTGAAGCTGAGCCGCGAGGGACCCGGACGTTTCGGGCGGTACATCATAGATCTGGAGCTTGCCGTCGCTGTTCGCAGATGCCACAACTCCGTTGGCACCTGGTAGATTGGAGGCCGCGCCCGCGCCGGTTTGGGCAATCCGATTGCTGGGATTCGTTTGGGCGGTCGAGCGAGTTACAACCGTAGCGGACGCCAGAATCGCGACGGAGTAGCTAGCAAATCTCAGGAGGAATCTCTTTTTCACGTGCCGTTTCCTTCGTTTGAATGGACTGCAAGCCCTTTGCGCAGCTCGCTTCAATCCGATTGATCGGAATTTTGGGCAAACCCACTTCAAACAAAACAAACTTCCTTGCCGTTAAAATTTAACCATTCCGAACTCACGCTCTTCCCTCCCTTCTTCATCTCCCGCAATCCCCCACCCATTCCACCATGCATCGCACTCTGTCCATACTCGCCCTCTCCGTTATCGCGTTTCACTCTGGATTCGCTTCGGCGGCCCCGCCGAATCCGCTCCCCAATACATCCGCCCTTTCCATGGACGGAGATATCGCCGATCAGATGATCACAGGGATTCACACCTTCCTCGATCGGCAGCTCGCGGAACAGCGAGCGAATCGATTGCGGTCATGGCCCAAACCGAGTTCGCCAACTTCTACTCCACTTGAGTTGCAGTCGGAGTATCTCGCCGCGACCAAGCCGCTGCGTGAGTCGCTCGCCTATCGGATTGGAATTCGGGAACCGCGTTCCGCCGAGCCCCAGTTAAGAGTTGAAGGTCCGTGGCCTGTGCCACCGAACGATCGCACTGACTCTGGTTTTCGTTTCTCGTCTGTTTGTTGGAACGTCTTCGAAGATGTCATTGTCCATGGGATTTGCATCACCCCCCCTTCCCCAAAAGCCCCCTCCTCGCAGGCGATCGTGATCGCCATCCCCGATGCGGAGCAATCCCCGGAACAGCTTTGTGGGCACGGGCCTGATTCGAGTGCGTACGCACTCGATTTGGCGCGAGCAGGCGTTCACGTTTTTGTGCCCGAAGTTATCCAACGAATCGCTGAGCCTCGGCAAAAGCGATCTGTCTTAACGGATCAAGAGTTTCTCTATCGATCCTCCTTCGTACTGGGGCGTCATCCGCTCGGTTACCAAGTCCAGACCATACAGTCCCTTATCGATGGTGTTCGACAAAAGTTCCCGGAAGCCCGTATCGGCTTGACCGGCTGGGGAGAAGGCGGTTGGATTGCGCTGCATGCGGCGGCATTGGATGATCGAGTCCAATCGGTAGTCGTTTCAGGCCACTTTCAGTCGCGAGAAGGAATCTGGCAGGAGCCGATTCATCGCAACGTGCAGGGGCTATTGCGCCAGCATGGGGACGCAGAGCTAGCTGCTCTCGTTGCTCCTCGTCACCTCCTCGTCGACGCAATCCCTGGCCCGACTGTCGTGGTTTCAGGTCAAGGTGCGGCACCTGGTTCATTGAAAGGGCCAGTCACCGAGAAGGTCAAAGAAGAATGGATACGTGCAGAAGCTTTGGTTGACGCTTGGGGATTAAAGGACTCGCTTGAGAGAATCGAACCCTCGCATCCACCGAGGCCAACATCGAATCGAGTTGGTCAGCCATCCCAAGATGCTCTCAATCGATTCCTGGAACTTCTCAACATGCAACCCCACGCTCTCGTTGAAGCGCCCCCTCTCCAGCAGCCTTTTCATACCGCGGAAGAGAGACGAAAGCGAACTCTCGCGACATGGGATCGCCATCAACAACGTGTCCTAGAACTTGTCCACTTAGAGCGAGCCGAGTACTGGAAGAATCTTCGGACCAAGTCTCTTGCAGAGTTCGAATCCACTGTCAGACCCTATCGCGAGGACTTTCGGAACGAGGTCATCGGAGCATGGGAGATTTCCAAACTAACTCCCCGCCCTCGAAGCCGATACGTGAAGAGCATCGATGGTATTGCCGAGTATGAAGTGGTTCTCGACCTCTTCGAAAACGTTTTTGCTTACGGCAAGTTGCTCATTCCCACCGAACCGCTGGAGGCATGGACCGCTGCCGACTCGGGAACCATCACGAAGACAAAGCGTCCATGCGTCGTGTTTCAGCACGGGCTGGAGGGTCGTCCCGATGACACGATCACAGGGGATCATCCCGCCTATCACGATGTATCGATGCAGCTCGCACGCCAGGGTTACATTGTTTTTGCACCCCAAAACCTATATCTATTTGAAGACCGGTTCCGCGAGTTGCAGCGCAAGAGCAATCCGTTGGGGAAGACGCTTTTTTCGACGATGGTTTCTCAACACGAGGTAATCGTGGACTGGTTAAAAACGATTCCGATTCTCGATTCCGAACGAATCGCGTTTTATGGACTTTCGTATGGCGGCAAGAGTGCGATGCGTATCCCCGCGCTTATCCCTGGTTATTGCCTTTCGATTTGCTCTGCGGATTTCAACGATTGGGTATGGAAAAACACTTCGACGAACAGCCCCTACAGCTACGTGTGGACCAAAGAGTACGAGATCTTCGAATTTGATCTTGGACCCAAGTTCAATTACGCCGAGATGGCAACGCTCATCGCACCGCGCCCGTTTATGGTGGAGCGAGGGCATTTTGATGGCGTCGCACCCGATGATCGCGTCGGTGCCGAGTTTGCGAAGGTCAATCACATTTACTCAGCCTTGCTGAAGCACCCGGACCGAGCTCGAATCGAATGGTTCCCAGGTCCCCATACGATCCACGGAAAAGGAACATTCGAGTTCCTTCGGCAACACTTGAAGCCTTGAACGCGATTTGCTTTGGAACCTTTATCAGGGCGAGACTATTCCATCGGCTTGAGGGATGGATCCAATTGAATCGCCGTTTCCATGTCTCTTTCCGCTTGATCGTTATCCCCCACCGCTTGATAGGCATAGCTGCGATTTTGGAATGCCCACGCGTACTCGGGTTCTCGTTGAATGAGCTGTGAGTAAGCCTCAATCGCATCTAGATACCGACCCGCAACATGAGCTTTGTAAGCTCGGTTACTGAGCCATGTAACAGACCATGGACACCAAACGCAGAACATTAGCGACGCTGCCAAGAGAGTTCCTGCCGTTATGACCGCCAAAACGCGATAAGGTCGGAGCGTGCATGCCGCAGCGATGCTCGCACCGAAAAAGATGCCAGAGAAATGGGAAGCATTGCCAACCTCCCAAATATCTGCCAGGCTCAAAGAAAGGCAAACAAAAAGCCATCCGACAAACAACCATATGGTATTGGCGGGAAGTACTTCCTCGAACAGCGTGTACTTCCCTCGCGCCACCCACATAAACCCGAAAAACGCGTAGACGACCCCCGAAGCACCAATACCGGTCGAATCCGACAGCGCCAATTCGAATGACGAGCTCACGAAAGCGGATATCGCGAAAAACAAAAGAAAAAGCAGCGATCCAATCGATCGTTCCAGCCGACTGCCGAGGACCCAAAGCCAGTAAACGTTGAGAGCCAGATGCCAGATCTCAATGTGCACAAAGGCGGACGTTATCAGTGCCCAATACTGACCGTCCCAAATCGCGTGCGCGGGCAGGTAGCCAAATTGGGAAAGACGGTCCCACGTGTTCGCGTCTTCCGCAGCCCCAAGTCCAAGAAAGACCCCAACACAAATCAAGCAACTGACGCCGGTCACCCAAGACGACAGAATAGAATCGGAGCTCGAACTCGGTTCCGATTCAGTCAGCGCGTCCTGGTTAAGCATTGCATCGCTCATGAGGGGTCTCCTCCGTGCGCGAACATCGGTGTAACGCCTGGTAACGAACAATGCAATGCTTCGGGCATGATGGTGGGCTCACATGGAGGATATCTGTTTCGACGAGGTTACGATCCTAGACTGACTTGCCAAATCCCTCTCGACCTCATTTAACTATCCGCTTTGTCGCGGGCGAGTTGTTGGAGACCTCGGAGATCGAGTTTGCCTGTCCCCAAAATGGGAATCGCGTCGACGCGGATAAAACTATCAGGGGAAGGGATGAACAGATTCGGAAGTCCCATACTGGACAGTTCTTTGCAAATCTCGGCGGGTGTCTTGGAGATCTCGGTATGTAGAACAACCAAGCGTTCCCCCTTCTTTTCATCGGGGACCCCAGCAACGCCGACATTCAAAACTCCTTCGTTGTCTCCAACGATTTGGAGAATCGCTTCCTCGACTTGAATATGTGGAACCATTTCTCCGCCGATCTTCGAAAAGCGGCTTTGGCGACCGGTGATGAACACAAATCCATCTTCGTCGATGTATCCCACGTCACCCGTGGTGTACCAACCGTCGTGGAGAACCTTTTCCGTCAGTTCCGGTTGATGAAGATAGCCGCTCATGATGTTCGGCCCCTTGATCTGGATCATTCCTGTTTCCATGGTTTGCAGGGGGTGTCCATCATCGAGCGAGACAACGCGAGCAGATACTCCAGGGATCGGGCGTCCCACCGAGCCCTCGCGGAGTCCACCATCGCGGTCGTTGGTCTGCGCTCGTCCGCGAGGCAGATTGACGCAAGCCACGGGGCTCGTTTCGGTTGCACCGTAGCCTTCGGTAGGCCGAATCCCAAACACCTTCTCGAACGCTCCGAACAAATCGGCCGGCATCTTCTCAGCCCCCACGACGACAACTTCCAACGACTTGAACTGCTCCGGTTCGACGCGTCGAATGTAACTGCGTAAGAAGGTCGGCGTTCCGAGCAATACAGTCGAGCGATTGGATTGGACGAGTTTTCCAATCTGCCTAGGTTCCAATGGGTTGAAGTGGTAAGAAGCGGACGACGGGAGCGTCAACGCCCCCCAGAGGGTTACGGTGAAACCGAACGAATGAAAGAAGGGGAGAATGCCTAGAAAATCATCGCTTTCCAGTACGCGAATGTACTTGTCGAAGCCTTGGACATTCGAAGCAACATTCAGCAAAGTCAAGGGAACGCCTTTCGGGTTTCCCGTCGAACCTGAAGTAAAAATGACGGTTAGCAAATCATCCGGTTTGCATTCATCGAGCTTGAGTTTGCGATACAGCATGAACGAGGGTAACGCGCGTGCATAGAGGAGTGCCGAAAGCTTGTCCCCCATGTTCGCTTTCTCTCGAATGTCTTCGAGGTAAATCAGTTTCGCGTTTGGTTTGATCCCGAATTTCTCAATGACTTTGGTACTGGTGAGAACCGTTTTAATCCCAGCTTGCTCGATGCAGTTATTGATCGTCGCTTCGGAAACGGTGTAGTTCAAATTGACGGCTACTCGGCGTCCCAATCCCAGGGCAAGGTTCACGACCGCTCCTGGGACAGTCGGAGGAAAAAGAACTCCGACAAACTTCTCGTCGCGCGCCAGCGCCTCCCGTTCCAATACCCGTTTGAGGACCAATGTCCGTAGGAGCAAATCATTTCCAGACAAGGAGATCCCCGTGGAATCGGAAATCTTCTTCTTGGCTCCTTTCTCGCGACAGCGACGAATGAACAGTTTGAAAAGATTCCAGTCCCAAGGTTGATCGTGTGGTGTGACCGAGATTGCCGGCTTGGACATAAAAAGACTCTTCAACAGGTGAGGATGCTGGGGCGCGGAGCAATATATCGCATTTCCGGGATCGAAATGCCAGATGGTAACCCTTGTCCCGGTAACAGATTCTATTCCGAGCTGCGTAAATACTTGATCAAATTCGCGATTTGCTGGGCATCGAGGGATTTTTCGAAACCATCCGGCATGAGTGACAGGTTCGATTCCTTTTCCTCCGCGATTCGGCTTCGCTCAATCGCTCGAATACGACCGTCGGTTCCAATGATCTCAATAGATTGGTCCGTCTCGCGGACTTTCAATCCTGATAGGATCTCGTCGTCCTCCGTTCGGTAGCTGACTCGTTTGTATTTGGTATCCACCGAACGGCTTGGATCGATAATCGACGTGACCCATGCGTCATTGGTCCAATGGTTCAAGCCCGTTAGAGGGGGACCAATCGCTGGGATCTTCTCCCCTCCTAATTCTCGTTCTGCGTGACAGGCAGCGCAGTGCTGCAGAAAGAGAGCTTTGCCTGACTCGCGATCGGTTTCCTTTGGCCAGTTCCCGATGAGGGAGGCGATGATCTCTTGTCGATTGGTCCGGTCATCGGGGCCAAACAAGGTGAGAACACGTTTCTTGATCTCAGGATCCGGTTGTTCTCGAAGACTCTCAATTTGACTTGGAAGAATTTGGTCGATCGAAATCTCTCGAGCGATCGCTCGATCCAGCCACCAGAGCGCTGATTTCGGCCGCGACAGGAAAGTCGCCGCGACACGCTGGTTCCAATCGCTTTGGGGGCTCGATTGTTGAATCATCGAACTCCAATAGCCTTTCCCTTGCTCCAGTAGCCGACTCAATATTTCATCGGAGAACGATTGGTCTGATTGCGTCGAAGCTAACTCGAGAAGCGATTCCCGTTCTTTGGTTTCAGCCTCTGATAGGGAGTTCCAATAGAAATCGAGAGCGGCCAACCGAGTATCCCGATTTGCTGTGGCCGAATGCAAGGCACTTTTGGCATCCACTTTCAATCGAGCATACAGATCCAGTTCTTCTTGTTTGGCATTCTTTTGATTCGAACGGTTCCGCTGTGCAATGAGATAGTGCCAGGCGGGACGATCTCCGCGATAGTTGCGTATGGTATCCACAAGCTCCGACTGCATGCGGGTTGAGATACGGGGCATCAACCTATCCACGATCTTCGTGAGCAAGACGTCGGATCGATTGAGCAAGGCTTGCGTGAGAGTATCGACCCGAGCATCGGGCACGAAGATCGCCAATGTATCCCAACCAGCGACCTTCGTATGCAACGCCAGCAATTCTGCTAACTGGGCCGGTTGGACCGCTGGGCTATGGAGCGAAGCGAGGAACAAGTGTTTGGTGTGAGCGGGCGAACTCACCACATCTTCCCGTCTGCATAGGAGTCCCAAGGACGCATCGATTCCCGGCCTGGAGAGTTTTTCTCTCGCGACCGTTCGCAACGCATAGTCGACAAGGCCCGCCTCAGGAGCAGATAAAACGGTTGCCCAATCGTCATCATTCAAAGCGCCGAGATAGTGCAGCATGTTGAAAATTCGAAGTCGCGCCTTGGCGTTGGCCGCCGACCGCAGCTCCATTTTCAATTGGTCCTTTAACTCAGGACGTTCTTCGGCATACCACAGCATCTGTTGCTGGGCCATTTCCGCCACGGTCTGATTGTCGTTCCCGAGAAGGCCGATCCATTCGGATGTCGATCGCTTCATTCCATGGAAATTCTGGAGCGGAGCGGGCTTGAAATCTTCGCGGTAGACTCGATACAGACGCCCACGGTCTTGACCGGCACGCACATCGAGTCGAGCAAGCCATTCCTCGGGAATCCAAGTGGGATGTTCGATGACACGGCGGTACATGTCGACGACCCACACCGTTCCATCCGGCGCGTTGACAACGCGAACGGGCCGGAACCAGGGATCATCGCTGCGTACCCATTCGGATTGTGCATCTTCGGGGAAACGAGTCGCTTTGAAACTCACGCCGTCCGGTTTCATTTGAAATCGTGCCACGAGATTATGGACGCTTTCACAAACGATTGCGGCTCCTTGCATGCCGTCCCCCGAACCAGGGCTCGAGTTGAATATGGTGCTGCATGCCGATGTGAATCGATTCGCCGTGTAGGGGTCATTGAAACGATCGAGAGGCAGACTAAGCGGAAAGACTTGGGGGGTGCTAGGAGGATTGGTGACGTATTGATAAAGGGATCTGGGGAGGGGTGTGTTCCCTTCTTTCCAAAATCGGTCGATGGTGAAGTGGTAGATGGGATGACTGTTGTTATTGCCAAACCAATTGCCCCAAGCGTCTTGGCTGCGAATGAACTGTGTCTCTCCCGATTCTTGCGTCAAGGTCCGTCGATCGGGATCCAGTGCCAGATCCACTCCTTCCACGGAAACGGTTTCTGTCGATCCGTCCAATTTGTGGAGGAGAACTTCCCGTGCTCCATCCCCGGCTCCAAAGTAAAGTCGATGGTCCAAACCATAGGTAAACCCGTATACACGGTGTTGCGGATTAGTTTCCGGAAAGCCGGATAGAATGACATCACGTTCGTCTGCTTTCCCATCGCCATCCCGATCGCGTGCGAAGAAGACTTCCGGTGCGCACGCAACGATCACCCCATCTCTCCAGGCTTGCACGCCCGCTGGGAAGTCCAGATTATCCAAGAAGACATGGCTTTCATCGAGCGTTCCATCCCCGTCATTGTCGCGCAGCCACTTCACGCGTCCGCGTCTCTCGCCCCCGCTGGGATAATCCCCCATTTCCACGATCCAAACGCGACCATCGGGTCCGAAGCTCACGTTGATCGGATCTTCAACCAGCGGTTCGGCGGCTAGCTGATCCACTCGCCATCCTGTTGGAACCTGAATATTTCTGAGGCCTTCTTCTGCGGAAAGCGGTTGCTCCATCGACCGCTTTTGACGCTGCAGATCGAGCACTGCTCGGACCCATTTATCTTCTGTTCCCGATACCCAGCGACCCGGTTGGTTGTAATACAACATGGAACTGTCCACTTCGTAGCCCCCTTCGGAACGCACTCGCTCCGAAGCAACGTAAGCGAAGACGTCGTCGGTGTAGGCGGCTACCCAAACATTCGCAAATTGATTCAATTCCCGTTCAAAGCGAATTTGAAAATCCACCACGACTTCGCCGCCGAGGAAGATCCAAGCCAATTCGTTGCCAAAGGTCCAGAGATGGGCTGGCGCTGGATACGATTCCGGGATGCGATCCTTCTTTTTCAGAATGTCCTGCATCGACTTCGCAAAATTTCTTTCTTGATAGGTTTTGCTCTCCAGCATCTCCTGAAGCTTGTTGCGACTGGGCCGTTCAAACTCAAGCCCTGTGTAGGCAAAGGTGACCGTCGTCGGTGCAGGGACTTGTTTTAATTCGCTTTGAAGACCACGCAGAACGGAGTCCGCCAGTTCCTTGCCGTGGGCTTTTGCGTTTTCATAGCTGCCTCGTGGATTGGGATTTGCATCGGCACCTGTACCGATAATGGGGAGGGCGATGGCCCCTTTCCAATCCGTTTCGATTGCAGTGGCTGCGAGCCCTGCCCAATCCGCGCTGACTTGGTTCAAATCCGGTGAAATCGTGGTGCAATGGCATGCATATTGAAATGCAACGGCGAGCGGGCTTCCATCCTCTCTCGTAACCTTGAGAATTCGCACCGTTTGGTCCACTGGCCCGTCGTTGGATTCGGTGGATCCTACGACCGAGGCAGACTTCACGTTGCGGCGATTCTTCGCAAAACCTGCGTGATCGTCTCCATGCTGCACGATCGCGGCAGCTCGACGCTCCCAAGCCCCTTTCATGGCGGCTTTGGTTTTCTCTACGACCATCGCCGTGTAACGTTTGGTCGCCTCGACTTCATCGGGAGTTTGCGGGACGGTGTAAAGGTTCGTAATCGCGCCATCCAAGTGAGGGGCGGAGTGCGAATGGGTTGTGCAGATCGCGATTTCGGCTCTGGCTATTTTGAATTCTCGTTCGGCGTACGCCGTGATTTGATCGGTCATTGCTGGAGCGATTCCGATCGCGTCCAAGGAAACCAACATAAGCGGCTTGCTACCGGAGTGTTCGAGATAGAGAGCTCGGACGTGTAAGGGATCCGCCACAGCGGACGTCGACTGAGTGCGGACTGCGTAACCGCTCAAGCGGACCGGTTCGGTTGGAGTGATCTCTTCCTTGGCAGCACCGGCAAGCCACTTCTCCGCTGCGGTCACAGCGGGAATCGGGAATGAAATCGCTAGCAGCAAGATCGACAGAGCAAACGGCAGGGATTTCGAAAGGGCGGGGTG